>CAYXRE010000046.1:0-12550 GCA_964466125.1 uncultured Oscillospiraceae bacterium | reverse complement strand
CCCGCTCTAGTATCTCATACAGCCCAATGATATAGCGGTGAAAGAATTCCCCGTTGTTTTTCAGGCATTCGGAGAACGCCTCGCTTATCTTGCGGTTCATGTCCCACTTGACATACTCGATGTTTGCCGAGTCGAGAACCTCGCCGACCGAGCGCACGATGTAGTCGCGAACCTCGGGATTGCACAAATCCAGCACCAGCTGATTGCGCCCGAGCACCGGTTGTCTGCCGGGCACGGCGACTGCGTATTCAGGATGCGCGCGGTAAAGCTCGCTGTCCTCGTTGACCATCTCTGGTTCAAGCCAAAGCCCGAACTTCATGCCCATCGCGTTTATCTTTTTCGCAAATCCGCTAAGCCCCCAGGACAGCTTCTTTTTGTTGACAGTGTAGTCGCCTAAGCCCGCTTTGTCGTTGTTGCGCTCGCCGAACCAACCGTCGTCGAGCACGAACAGCTCGTTGCCGAGCTTTTGCGAGCGCCGCGCGAGCCGCAGCAGTTTTCCCTGGGTGAACTTAAAAAAATACGCTTCCCAATCATTGAGCAGCACCGGACGCTCCTTGTCCTTCCATTCGCCGCGCACGATGTGTTCATTTACGAACGGGTGAAAGCAGTCGCTGATTCCGTTAAAGCCCCGTCGGCTGTACGCCATCACCGCCTGCGGCGTCTCAAAGCTCGCGCCCTTTTCCAGCTCCCATTCAAAGCAATGCGGATTGATTCCGCTTTGCACCCGCACCAGGTCGTGGCTGGAAAGCTCGCACAGGCTGTAATGATTGCCGGAATAAACGAGATTGAAGGCGAAAACCTCGCCTTGCTCCTCGCTCGCCGTACGCGACGCAAGCATAAAGCCGGGATTGTGACGGCTGCCGGAAGCGCCCTGCGTTGAGGAATTGACGTAGATACCGTACTGCACGGGACGGTCGTGGCGGTGGGTCTCTTTTATCCAGCCTCCGTCCAGTGTTATCAGGTCATAGCCCTTGTTGGGGAAATCCACCGACATACTCATCAGCCGACGGATAATTACGCTTTTCTCCTCGCCGTTCTCAAGCACCGCGCGCCGCGCGATTACCGAGCAGTCGGGAAACACAGTATAAAACAGTTTCAGCTTGAGCTTGAAGCACTTGTCTGCGAGCGTCACGACCAGCGTCTGCGCCTCGTTTTTGTCGTCGTACGCCCCGGGCAGCGTTTTCATCTGAACGCAGCCGTCGACTATCTCGTGGGACTCATACACAAAATCGCTCGTATAGCTGCCGTCCGGCAGCTTGAGTTCGCTCGGCGATGTGCGAAAGTCTCCGCGTCCGTTGTCCGACCATTCAAGGCAGAGGTTTTCCAAACAATAGGTATCGTCGGACTTGTCGTACATGACGCTGTCGCCGATAATGGCGCTGCGCTTGAGCGCAAGCGTCTCGACGTCGGTGTCCTCGGGAATCGCCGCGCCGAACCACAAATGCTCGAGATGTCCGAATTTGCTTACGCGAAACCAATAGGACGTCTCGCCCGCCGTCAGCTTGAACACATTATCCTTTACGCTTATCATACGCGCGTTCCCTCGTTGAGCACGATTCCCTCATACGGCTGCAATACGCCCTTGAACTCCTCGGTTCCCGCGCTGGAGATTACCACCTGACCTGCAAACGGCGCCCGCACGCTTCTCGGGCTGAAATTGAGCAGCACCACCGCGCGTTTGCCGTCCAATGAGCGCTCATAAGCTATGTAGGAGTTCTTTGCGACGAGCAGCTTGAACTTGCCGTACATGAGCGTGTCGCTCGAGTTGCGAATCGCAATCATATCCTTGTAGTAGTTGCGCACCGAAAACGGGTCCTTCTTTTCGGCGGCATAGTTTATCTTTTTGTAGTTGGGATTGACGCTCAGCCACGGCTTGCCGGTGGTAAAGCCTCCGTTTTCGCTGTCGTTCCACTGCATGGGCGTGCGCGCGTGGTCGCGCGTGACGTTTTTTATCATCTTCCATGCAAGCCACTTGGGGAAGTGCATTCTCGTTGTGGTCATCTTGTACACGTTGCGGCTCTCGACATCGTTCAGCTCGTCGATGCTGCCGAACGGATAGTTGGTCATGCCGATTTCCTGACCCTGATAGATGTACGGCGTGCCGCGCAGCGTCAGCAGCATGGTCGCAAGCATCTTTGCCGATTGTTCCCAGTATTCCCCGTCGTTGCCGAAGCGGGAAACGCTTCGCGGCTGGTCGTGGTTCTCAAAGTAGTTGGCGTTCCATTCCAACGCTCCCTGCCATTCGGCGAGCACCTTCGCAAAACGCTTGGGAGAAAAGGCGCGGTGGAAGTACTTAACGTAAAAGCAATCGACCTCCATGTGCTTGAACTGGAAAATCATATCCAGCTCGCCGCGGCTCTCGTCGGTCAGCTCCTTGCCCTCTTTGATTCCGACAAAGCAGGTCTCGCCGACCGTAAAGCAGTCGTATTTGCTCAGCACCTCGCGCCGCAGCTCCTGCAAGAACTCGTGCATACCCGGCTGGTTTACGAAATGCTCCATTCCCACGAGCGCGAGCTGCTTTTTGCCGTCCGCAAGCGTTGTCTTGGAGATGACGTTGATTACGTCGCAGCGGAAGCCGCCCACACCCTTGTCGAGCCAGAAAGCAATCAGGTCCTTAACCTCGCGGCGGACCTGCGGATTTTCATAGTTCAAATCGGGCTGCTTTTTGTCGAACAAATGCAGATAGTATTCCCCGCGCGTCTCATCGTAGGTCCAAGCGCCCTCGGAGAAAAATCCCGTCCAGTTGTTGGGCGGCGCGCCGTTGTCGCCCCCCTTGCGCCAGATGTAGTAATCCTTGTACTTCGGGTCCTTCTCACGGCTTTTTTTGAACCACTCGTGTTCGTCCGACGTGTGGTTGACAACGAGGTCCATGACTATGCGTATGCCGCGCTCCTTTGCTTGCGCTATGAGCACTTCCATGTCCTTCATTGTGCCGTACTTCGGGTCGATGTTGCAATAATCGCTTATGTCGTAGCCGTTGTCGGCATCCGGCGAACAATACAAAGGCGAAAGCCAAATTATCCCGACGCCCAAATCCTTCAGCTCGTCGAGATGCATGATTATGCCAGGAATGTCGCCGAATCCGTCACCGTTTGTGTCCTGAAAACTGCGCGGATATATCTGATAAACAATGTTTGAACGCCACCATTTCTCCGTGTTGTTCATAAAATGTGTCACCACCCTTTTTGCTCAATTTCTTTGTATATTTTACACCAATACATATTCACGGTCAACAGCAATTAAGTCAACTTTAACAAAAACGAACCGGGGTTTACTAACCTCGGTCCGTTTATTTGATTGTTCGGTAATTGTTATGCTGTTTTTTCGGAATATTCCGCGATTCGCCGCTCGATTATACGCGAAATAAAGCGGTGTCCCTCCTCGTTTGGGTGTATCCCGTCCTCGCACAGCAGCCGGCGGTAATCCCGCTCAAGCAGCAGCGGCGAGCGAATGTCGATGAGCAGCGTGCCCTCGTCCCGCGCAATCTCGCAAATCTGCGCGCTGTAACTCTCGTGCCAGCGGTAGATATACTCCGGCGTTCCGCCCAGCCAGCGCAGAATGCTTTTCGCGTCCAGTCCGCGGCTTATCCACTCAAAGTATTTATCCGGCGCTATCGGCGGTAAATTGAGCAGCACCGGCTGTCCGCCCGCCGAGCGAACGTCGGTTATAATACGGCGGTACTCGCTTGAAAACAGCTCCATCGTTGTGTTGGGCTCGTGCTCCGATTCCGGCGAAGCGGCAATTTCGCTCCATTTGAAATCCGAGTCGTTGCCGCCGAACTCAAGCACGGTATATTTGCTGTCGGAAATGTCCTGCGTGTGCCGCCTGACAATCTCGGCGCCCTTGGTCACCGTGCAGCCGAAGCGGGAAAAGTTCTTTGTTTCAAAGCGAAACGCCGAGCACACGGTGTTCACAAAGCTCTCAGCCAGCGAGGAATACTTTTGCTTTGCGCTGTCAAACACAACACCCTTTGCAAGTGAGTCTCCGAATATGCATACGTTGCTCATGCGTCTATCATTCCTTTAACTTCATAATCTAATTATCGTTATTATATTATGCAATTATGAACAATTTGTTAACTTGATTTATAATTTTGTGTGATATATAATATTTTTATTAATAACTTCAAATTACAAATTGACAATGTGCAGCTGTCATAATTAAAATCGGCTGAAAGAGTAAAGAAAATGAACGAGATAACCGAACTGATTAGCTCCATGAGCGACAAGCGACCTCCCTCTTACGAGTCCATGCCGGACATCGAGCTGTATATGGACCAGGTGCTGTCCTATCTCTCCCGCTGGCAGCTGTCCTTGCGCGATACAGACAAGCTGACCTCCGCGATGGTCAACAACTACATCAAGGACGGTTTGCTTCCGCGTGCGGCGGGCAAGAAATATTCGCGAGACCACCTTGTTTACCTTAGCGTGATTTCCCGCTTGAAGCAGGTGCTGTCGGTCAAGGACATGGGAGTGCTGCTGACGTCCGAGATGCACGGTGAAGATGCGAGCGTCTACCTTGACGAATTCAACAAAATACTCGACTCGGACATCGGCTACCTGACAAAGCAGTACGCCGACACGCCTGAGCTGGATGTGGAAACGGCGGCGCTGCAGCTTGCGGTGCATTCGTACGTATGCAAGATTGCGTGCGAATATCTACTCGACAAAATGTCCGCACAAAAGGACGAGCCGGACAAAGCACAGAAGTCCGCCGCGAAAAAGCCCAAGAGCGTAAAGTGACAACAGCATAAACGTTAAGAGGTCTTTTTCTCCTCACGGAGAAAAAGACCTCTTTTGTTGCTATTTACAAAGCCCGTACTCGCGCGCAAGCTCTCGAAACGCGGGAAGCGAACGGGCGAGCATATCCTCACTGACGCAAAACGCAAGCCGCGCATAGCCGCCGCAGCCGAAGCTGTCGGACGGGACAATCAGCAACTCGTGCCGCTTTGCACGCTCGCAGAAGGCGGCTGCGTCCGGTTCGGGCGATTTTAAGAACAGGTAAAATGCCCCGAGCGGCGTCGGGAAGGAAAACCCGCACTCACGAAGCGTCTCGCACAATGCGCGGCGGTTGCGGTCGTAAACGTCGATGTCGCTCACACATTCGGGACATTTCGCAATGGCATACTGGAACAGGCTCGGCGCGCAAACATATCCGAGCGCTCTCGCCGCGCCGCTGAGAGCCGCAAATACCGCCTGATAACTCTCTATCTCGTCGGGCGCCACGATGTAGCCGATACGCTCGCCAGGCAGCGAGAGCGACTTGCTGTATGAGTAGCAAACCAGTGTATCGTCGTACAGCTTGGTCAGATACGGAACCTGTGCTCCGTCAAACACCAGCTCACGGTATGGCTCGTCCGAAATGAGGACGATGGGATGTCCGTACTGCGCTTTCTTTTTGCGCAGCAGTGCACACAGCTCGCGCAGCGACTGCTCGGAATATACCACACCCGAAGGATTATTCGGGGAGTTGACGATTATCGCCTTGGTGTGCTCGTTTATCGCGTTGTCTATCGCCGCAATATCTGGCTCGAAGCTGTCCTCAAGACACTGCACGACGCGCGGGGTCATACCGGCAGCCTTTGCGAACACGCTGTATTCGGGGAAAAACGGCGCAAGCAAAATCACCTCGTCGTTCGGCTCACACAGCGCACGCAGCGAGACGCAAAGCGAAGCCGCCGCTCCGCAGGTCATAAAGATGTTGTTCGCATCAAAGCCGGTACCGTGACGGGCATTTATGCGCTCGGCAATCGTCTGCCGCACCGAAAAGTCGCCGGGCGCAGAGGTGTAGCCGTGAAGCGCGGCAGGAGCGGTGGAAGCGATGAGCTTTTCAAGCGTGTCGGTGAATATCTGCGGCGCGTCAACGCTCGGATTGCCAAGCGAAAAATCAAAGACGTTCTGCGCGCCAATCTCTTCCTTGCGCTTCTTTGCGTACTCAAAAAGCTCGCGGATAGCCGAACGGTTCATCCCAAGCCTGACCATATCCTGTGAAAGCATCAAAATCACCCCATAGCGTTTGTTTTGTGTTATTGTATCATACCTTGCGCCGTTTTTTCGCGCCGAGTACAAAATAATGCGTTTTTCTTGGTAATATGCTACAATAATTCCATAAAAAACCTTGGAGCTGATTATATGCCGACTCTCTTAAAGCAAAGAACGTCGCTTCGTCCGCTTACGCGTGCGCTAATTATGAGCTGCGTTTGTCTTGCTCTCGCCGCGCTGTGCTTCTTCTTTTTGTCGCCCGCCGCAGAAAACAACGACGACTTCGCGATTCATACGATTCTCGGCGGCGCTTACAAACAGCCGAGCGAATATGCGCTTTTTCCCAACGTATTCTTTGCACGCATAATCATTTTCCTCGAATGGGTATTTCTTAACATAAATTTCTTCGCTCTTTTTGAATACGTCGCTCTCGCGCTCGCCTTTTGCTGTGTCTGCTCGATTATCTGGAACGCGCGGCCCGACTTTCTCGGACTGTCGCTTGCGCTTTTCGTCGGCTGTTATATCGCGCCGCAGTACTACACGCTCATGCAATACACCAAATACTCGATTGTCATCGGCGCGGCAGGCGCGCTTTGCGTACTGTTTGCGCTGCGCGGCGGCGTAAAAGCGGCTTTGCTTGTCTGCGGCTTCCTGCTGATGCTGTTCTCCTCGCTTTTGCGCTTCAACGCCTTTCTAGCATCTCTTGCATGCGCCGTCGTTCCCTGCGTTTTCGCGCTGCTTGAGGATGTTGAGCGCAAGGACGGCGTGCGCGGGTTTTTAGTCAAAAAGGGCAGATACTTCGCTGCTTTCGGCGCGATACTGGTCGTTGTCTTCGGAATAAACCTTCTTTCCGACTCGCAGTATTCCCTTAACGAGCAGACCGCGCAGCAGCAAAGTCGTTTTCGCGCCATGTCCGCCGTGACCGACTACGACCTCGCGCCGTACGACCTGTATTATGACGAATACCAGTCTCTGGGGATTTCCCGCAACGACCTTGAGCTGATTGAAACGTGGAGCTTCGCCGACCCCGAGAAATTTGATGAGCAAACTCTGCTCGCTGTCGCCGAGCTCGGAAAACAAGCGCAGGAAAGTCCGATTGAGCGGTTTTCTTCCGCGCTCAGCGTGCATACCCTTACAAAGCCTGTATTCTGGTGCTGTATCGCGGCGGCTGCGCTCGCGCTGTTCGTCTGCGACAAGCGCGGAAAAATCTCCGCTCTGTGTTCGCTTGCCGCCTATTTTGCCGTTGTTTTCGCGCTGTGCTGCGCGGGCAGAATTACCCGCTGGGTTTGCCTTGGACTGCTTGCGGGAACGCTGCTTTCGCAAATATACACCATTGCAGCGTACAGTAAACCAGAGCTGAAGCGCGCGCCGCTCACGGCGCTTTCGGCGTCTTTATGCGCTCTCGCCGCCGTGCTAGGGGTGCTGGAATACGCGCCGCTCGCTTCACAGCCGCGCGAGGTCAACCGCACTGCTCTCGGGGTCTATGACGACCTGAAAGCGGACGCGGGCAATCTGTATCTTGCGGACATGAACAGCCTGCCGAGCATTGAAAGCTGCTTTGGGACCTTCGAGCGCTGCGAGCAGAGGGTCTACGGCAGTCTCTACGTTCTCGGCGGCTGGACGACCTATTCGCCTGCCAAGAACACGACGCTCGCCGAGTTCGGCGTCAGCGGCTCTCCCTACAGCGCACTGCTTGAGCACGACAACGTGTTTTTGATTGACACACTCAACTACGAAAGTAAAATCAATTATGTTCACGAAAACTATGACCCCGGCGCGGGCGCTTCGCTTTATACGACCATAGACGGGCTGTACGTCTTTGCCTTCGCTCCCTCAAAACTCGACGCAAAGGTTTCCGACGACATACATATCAACGATTTCTCGGTTTCGCTAAGCGAGGTCAACGGCTCATTTTATCAATACAACCTTGTCGTAAGTTCGAACCTTGAAGCTCAGGCAGTTTACCTGACGCTCAGTTCAAACGGCGTCGAGCATAATTATCGGCTGAACGTTCTGGATTATTCAAACGGTGTTTACAGTTTGAGCGCGGGAATCCCGATAATTGATTTCAGCGATATGTCGGATGAGATTTCCCTTCGTCTGACAATCAAGACGCCCGAGGGCGAGCTTTTCGTAAATCGTGCACAGGACTGAGCCGACAACTCGTAACAGTAAATATCAAATCATAATAAAAGCCCGCTTTCGCCACAGACAACGAATAGCGGGCGTTTTAATATCGGAAATTGCTTAAAGCGGCTTTTGCACGAACCGACCGTTCTCGTACACCGTCAGCTCTCGAAATCCGGCGTCCCGCATGAGCTGCATGGACTCGGGAATGAAATATGCGACCGCCGCCGTACTGTGCGCGTCGCAGTTTATCATCACGCGCGCGTTCAGCTCACAAAGTCGCTTGAGAAGAAACGGCTGAAGATAAGGAAAGTCACGATAGCCCTTGAACTTACCGCCGGTGTTGATTTCGAAAACGCCGTCCGTCTTTGCGCATTCCTCGAGCGCTGTAAGCGCTGCGGCACGGTACTCACTGGAGTTTTCGTCAAAGAAGCGACAGCCGTCGTTCAGCTTGAGTATCAAATCAAAATGCCCGATTATCGGCGGATTGAAGCGCGCCGCGTTCTGCGCGACCAGCTCGAAATAACGCTTTGCCGCGGCAAGCCCGTTGCCGGAAAACAAACGGTCGATTCCCTCGCGCATTATCTGCGGCGTGGCGTCGATGCAGAAATTGTCGTCCTCGTTGCCGCTATAAACGTAATGCACCGAGCCGATGAAATAATCCAGCGCGTCGGGATTGACAATCGGCGTGAGCATATCCTGTTCCAAGCCGCAGTACACGCGGATTTTTGTGCTGAATTCATCACGCACTGCATGAACGCACTCGACATACTGTGCTTCATTTTGAACGGTGTCGGGGTTGGTCTTTTCGCGCGCATGAGAGGAAATGCCGAAATCGGTAAAGCCCGCGTCTATTGCCGCGAGCACCATTTCACGAACGGTGTTTTTTCCGTCGCAGAAGGTCGTGTGATTGTGCATGGTACCGCAAATCATTTCATGGTCTCCTGCTTGACCTTTTTGTCGATTACATGGCGCGAGGCAAGCTCGTCGTTTATCTCACGAATGCTTATGCCCTCATTTACCATTAGCACCAAAATGTGATAGCACAAGTCGGCAATTTCGTATATCGTTTCCTCGCGCGAGCTTTTCATCGCGCCGATGATGACCTCAGTGCACTCCTCGCCGATTTTCTTTAGTATCTTCTCTCTGCCTTTTTGGAACAGGTACGTCGTATAGCTGCCCTCGGGCAGCTTTTCTTTGCGGTCCTCGAGCAATTCGTAAAGCGAATCGAGCGAGAACGCCTGTACCTGCTCGTCGAGATAGATGTTGTTGAAAAAACAGCTCTCGCAGCCTGTGTGGCAGGCCGGGCCGTCCTTTTTGACCTTGATTACGAGCGCGTCGGCGTCGCAGTCGGCGGTTATGCTGACGACGTGCTGAACGTTGCCGCTTGTTTCACCCTTGCGCCAGAGCTCCTGCCTGCTGCGCGACCAAAAGCAGGTGCGCCCCTCTTGAAGCGTTATCGCAAGGCTCTGCGCGTTCATGTACGCGAGCGTCAAAACCTCGTTCGTCTCATAGTCCTGAACAATCGCGGGAATCAGACCGCGCTCGTCAAATTTCAGTTGTGCTGTATCCATTATTTTTCTCCTTAGATGCGAACGTCAACGCCGTTTTGCGCAAGATATTGCTTTAGTTCATTTATGCTCAGCTGTTTGTAGTGGAAGATGCTCGCGGCAAGTCCCGCGTCAACGCCTTTGAGCTCGAACAGCTTCAAAAAGTCCTCTTTGCAGCCCGCTCCGCCGGAAGCGATTATCGGAATGCTGACGACGTTTGAAACGTCGCTCAGCAACTCAAGGTCAAAGCCGTTCTTTACGCCGTCCGTGTCGATGCTGTTGAGCACCAGCTCGCCCGCTCCGGATTCCTGTCCTCTCCGCGCCCATTCGAGCGCGTCCAGACCCGTATCTTCGCGCCCGCCCTTTGCGAACACATGGTACTTGTCACCCACGCGGGCAACGTCCATGGACAGCACGACGCACTGGTCGCCGTAGCGCTTTGCAGCCTCGCAAATAAGCTCCGGTCGTCTGATTGCGCCGGAATTGACGCTCACCTTGTCCGCGCCGGCCTTGAGCACGCGGTCAAAGTCGTCGAGCGCGTTTATACTGCCGCCGACGGTCAGCGGAATGAATATAGACGAGGCGACTGCGCGCAGTATATCGGAGAACAGCGGTCTTTCCTCAACGCTCGCGGTGATGTCGTAAAACACAAGCTCGTCCGCGCCCTCATCGTTGTAGTATTTCGCAAGCTCGACGGGGTCGTCCACGTCGCGCACGCCCTTGAAATTCACACCCTTGACCACGCGCCCGTCGCGCACGTCAAGGCAGGGGATTATTCGTTTAGTTATCATTTGTTTCTCCCCCGCACACTGCGAGTGCATCGCCGAGCTTTATCGCGCCGACATAGAGCGCCTTTCCGACGATAGCTCCCGCACAGCCCATGTCCCGCAGCTTGCTAAGCTCAGACAGCGTGCAAATCCCGCCCGAGGCGATTACATCGCATGAAAGCGAGCACAGCCGCTCGAACGCGGGCAGATTTGTTCCGCTCATTGCGCCGTCCGTTGCGATGTCTGTATAAATAATCGTCTTTACTCCGATTTTGCAGGCGTTCTCGCAAAACGAATAGCTTTCTATCCTGCTCGTTTTCTTCCAGCCGTCCGTCGCGACCATGCCGTTGCGCGCGTCCACGCCGAGCGCGACACGCTCACCGAAACGATCGACCGCACGGGCGAGAAAGCCGGGGTCGCTCACCGCAGCCGTGCCGAGTATCACCCTTGACGCGCCCGCCGCAAGCATCTTGTCAATTCGTTTCTCGTCGCGAATCCCGCCGCCGACTTCAATGAACATCGGCACGGCGTCCGCGATTTTTTTGATTGTGTCGTAGTTTTCCAGCTCGCCGTGCTTTGCGCCGTCCAAATCCACGACGTGCAGATGCCTCGCGCCGGCGTTATAAAAGCCCTGAGCTACGCGCGCGGGGTCGTCGTCGTAAACGTCCACGCGCTTGTAATCGCCTTGGGTGAGACGTACGACCTTTCCCGAGCACAGGTCAATGGCAGGAAACAGCTTCATGATACGCTCCTTAAATCTCGCAAAACGCTTTGAGGATATTCAGTCCCGCGCGTCCGCTTTTTTCGGGATGGAACTGTGTGCCGTAGACGTTGCGGTTCGCGACCGCTCCCGTGACCGATATGCCGTACTCGCTCGAAGCGACAAGCGAACGCTCGCACTGTGCGGCGTAAAAGGAATGAACATAGTAGACATAGTCGCCTTGCTTGGTATAGCGCATTATCGGGCAGTCCGGTCTTTTCACATCCAGACGGTTCCAGCCCATGTGCGGTACCTTATACTCAAAGCCCTCGCGCTCGAGCGCGTCCTTGAGCGGCACAACGCAGCCCTTCACCAGCCCCAGCCCCTCGTGCTCTCCGTACTCAAGGCTTTGCTCAAACAGCAGCTGCATTCCAAGGCATATCCCCAGCAGCGACTTTCCGTACTTGACCTCGCCTTTCAAAAACGGAACCAAGCCGGTGGCCGACAGCTTGTCCATTGCATCAGCGAACGCTCCGACGCCCGGCAGTATTATATGTGACGCCATGGATATTTCGTTTTCGTTTCGTGAAATCACGCTTTCGACGCCGAGGCTTTTTAAAGAGCTTTTTAAGCTGAAAAGATTCCCGACCCCGTAATCAATTATTGCTATCATCAATCCAGCAGCCCCTTGGTCGAGGGTATCTCCTGTGAGTATTTGCCGTCAATGCTCACCGACTGCGCGAGCGAGCGGGCGAACGCCTTGAACGCGGCTTCAATTATGTGATGGGAATTGCGCCCCGCAAGCGAACGGACGTGCACCGTCAGCCCGAGAGCGCGGGAAAACGCCGCAAAGAATTCCTGCACCAGCTCAGTGTCAAAATCGCCGACCTTCTGCGTGGGAATCTCCAACGCAAATACGCTGTACGAGCGCCCGCTCACGTCGGTCGCGCACAACACCAGCGCCTCGTCCATGGGTATCGTCGCGCTGCCGTAGCGCAGTATTCCGCGCCGCTCGCCGAGTGCGTCACGAAAAGCGCTGCCGAGCACTATGCCGACGTCCTCGGTCGTGTGATGAAAGTCCACCTTGACGTCGCCGTCACAGCGCAGCGCTATGTCAAAACGTCCGTGGCGCGCGAACAGCTCAAGCATATGGTCGAGAAAGCCGCAGCCGGTATCAATATCGCTTTTACCCTCGCCGTCAAGCTTAAGATAAAGCTTAATATCAGTTTCGTTTGTTTTCCTAATAATTTCAGCTTCTCGCATCTTTACCCTCCTATAATATCCCTCAGCGCCTCGACAAGCGCCGCCATCTGATCATCGCTTCCTACCGTTATTCTGAGGAAGCGGTCGATTCTTGCCTTCGAAAAGAACCTGACTAAGATTCCGCGCTTACGAAGCTCACGATAAAGCTGCTCGGCGGAATAA
>CAYXRE010000045.1:0-12663 GCA_964466125.1 uncultured Oscillospiraceae bacterium | reverse complement strand
CAAGGGCACAGGCAACTTTTTTGACATTCGTATGGTGCGCTTTGCAATGTATTTGTGTGGCGTGCTGCTCGTGTTTGTCGGCGGCACCCGTGCGGGAGAGATGTTTTTCAAGCAGCGCGCGGAAGAGAAAAAACAGGAACGGCGCCGCCGGTGAGCAGCGATTCCGCCGAGTTTACGGTGCTTGTCGTGCAAATCGAAACGCTGCCGGCAGACAGAGAACACAAACACAGAATATCGACAAAAGGAAGGCTGTTTTCCCCGCACTGAGTGGAGAAAACAGCCTTCCTTGGTTGACGGACAGCCGCTATTTCGCGGCGAAAATGCGTCGTTCGTTTGCGCCCGTTCCGGCGGCTGATTCCTTTGTTTTCGCCTTGCGCGAGAACACGAACGGGAACAGCGTTTTCAGCCCGAGCCCGAACACGAGATAGCAAAAGGTCATAAACACGGCACAATAGATGAACGTCTTGGGTACGCTGTGCATCTGCCAGTCGATTCCGAGCGCGGACAGCAGCGAGACAAAGGCGACAGAGGACATCTTCTCGCAGCCGGAGAGTATGAGCGTCGTTCTGCCGACGGCTTGTATGTAGCGGGCTTTTCCGAGCAGCCGCGAAAGCAGCACGAGCAGGAAGATGACCCCGACGGCGATGAACACCCGCATGGCGCGGTCGATCGTCTCGGGGATGTTGAGTCCGAACTGCCCGGGGGTGTAGGGGAAGCCAAAGTACAGCAGCACGGTGAACACTGCGCTTCCGGCGGCGAATATCCAAAACGCCGCCTTGCCGAGCGCGGGCAGTTTTTTATACTCGAAGTCCTTTGCGTAGGGCATGATGAAGTCGCCGAGCGCATAGTAAAAGATGAACAGGAACGCGCTGTCGATGGAAAAGATCCACTCGGGACCTTCCTTGAATACCCGCATGAACAGCGTCATGAACAAACAGACAAAGAGCAGCAGATACTTGTTTTTAATCAGCTTTGCAAGTATGCGGTAGATTATCGTCGTGACGATGAGACACGGGAAGAATCACAGCGAGGCGACGAACATTTCGTTGCGTTTGCCGAGCAGACACTGCACGATAAGCTCGGAAGCGCTCGCACCCTCGGGGTAAAATAACAGCTTTGCGATGATGTTCAGCGCGCACAGGAACAAGTAGGGTATGACGAGGCGGCGCAGCAGATTTTTGAGAAAATCCACGAGCGGCAGCTGCGTCAGCTTGGACGCAAACAGTCCCGAGGCGAAAAAGAAGGTCTGGATGTGAAACATAAAGACGAAAACATAGAATCCGCCTGCGTTTTCGCCGAAATGCCCGAGAAAAACACAGAACATGGCAATGGCTTTCAATGCGTCCACCCAGCCGATTCTTGAACCGCTTGATACCGTCGTTTGCATTGGTGCTACCTCAAAACCGTGAATAATTCGCTATATACGTCGGGCATAAAAAAGGACAGCCGGTTCTCGGCTGTCCTTAAAAAACTAAGGAAAGGCGCGGGAGTCACGAAAATCAAAACGTGCTGTATTTACGGGCGCTCGCCGCGGATATAGTCGCGCACGTCCAACAGGCTGTCATACACTTTCATGCATTTTGAGCGGATCTCTCCGCTCGGCGGCACCATGTCGGGTATCATAATCGCCTTCATGCCCGCGGCTTCGGCGGCGAGGATTCCTGCGGGGGAGTCCTCGAGCACAAGGCATTCGTCCGCGTTTGCGCAAAGCAGCTCGGCGGCTTTGAGAAACAAATCCGGCGCGGGCTTGCCGAGCTTGACCATGCCGTCGGTCACGACGGCGTCCATGCGCGAGTATGCGCCGACCTGACTCAGACAGCTCTTTACGACGTTGGGCAGATTGGAGCTTGCGACGGCTTTTTTTATACCGCGCGCTTCAAGCTCGTCGAGCAGCTCGAACAGCCCCTTCTTCGGCTCCAGCTCGCCTTTTGCAACGCGCTCGAGGTAGACGGGAGTGAAGGGGATAAGTATTTCGTGCTCGGGGTCGGCGACCGACGGAAACATCTGTGCGAGCTTTTCGACGGTGCTCGCGTAGTTGTGACCAATCATGCTTTTGTAGCCCTCAAGCTCAAGGGTGCAGCCGAGCTTTGCGACAAGCTCGCCCATGACGCGAAAGGACAGCTTTTCCGAATCGACCATAAGGCCGTCCATGTCAAATATAACAAAGCGTGGGAACAATTAGTTATTCTCCTGTTGTATGATTATTCCTGCGGCTCGGGGGAATTCTTTCTTACCGCGCGGTCAATGCGTTCGATTGCGAAGCCGACCGCAACGCACAGCACCAGCTCGAGCACGCCGTTTATGCCGATGAACGCGGTTATTACGCCGAGCGTTACCTCGGAGGTGCCGAGAAGTCCGAGAAAGCTCGCTTCACCGCCGAACAGCGCGAACAGCGCGCCGACGAACAGCGCCGTGTTGAGCAGCGAGCCGAGCGCCGCCGCAAGCGCATAGTGCAGCTTTTTGCGCCCGTGCACGGACATGGCGCGAAAGGCGAGCGCGCACAGCCAGCCGGCGAGCACTCGCGGAATGAGACAGACGATAACGGTGCGCAGCGGGCTCACGCCGATGAGCAGCGTTCCGAGCACGTCGCCCATGAGGCACTGGGCAAGGGAGGTCAGCCCGAACACCAGCCCGAGGAAAGCGCCGGCGGCAGGTCCGATGATTATCGCGCCGATTATGACGGGTATGTTCACGAGCGTCACAACGACGACGGGATTTAGCTTTAAGTAGCCCAGCGACGTGAAGCCCAGCAGCAGTATGACCGCGCTGAGTATTGCCACGCGCACAAATGCGGAAACCTTCTTGTTTCTCATTATGTCCTCCTCAAAGCGGCTAAGCGCCGCGGTTAATCTCGTATATCTCCCGAAGTCCGTCCAGAATCAGGGTATCGTCGCAGACGAACGGAGTTTTGCATATCGGCGCAACGGTAAAGGCAAGCCCGCCGGTCATAATGAAGCTCGCCGCGCCGCCGAGCTCGGCGCTCATGCGCTCGCAAAGCCCGTCTATCATGCTCGCCGTGCCGTACACGGTGCCGGACATCATCGCGTCCGAGGTGTTTGCGCCTATGACGGACGGCGGAACGTAAAAGGAAACTCCGGGCAGCAGCGAGGTCTTTTCGACCAGCGCGTCGGTGGCGATGCGAAGTCCGGGCATGATTGCGCCGCCCAAAAACGCGCCCTCGGAATCCAGAGCGGTGACCTTGGTCGCCGTGCCCATGTCCACGATTATCGCGGGCAGCTTGTATTTTGCCTTCGCGCCGACGGAGGAGGCGACGAAGTCGCCGCCGATCTCGCGGGGGTTGTCCAGCTTGTTGACAAGACCGGTCTTTGTGCTCGGACAAAGCACGGTCGGTTCGGTGCCGAAAACCGTTTGTATTGCCTGCGCAATCGACGCGGTTATGCCCGGCACGACCGAGCTGATTATCGCGCCGCTCACCTTGTTTATGCTGATGCCGTGCAGCAGCAGTATCCCGCGAAGCTCGACGGCGTACTGCTCGCTTGTGCGGCGGCTGTCGGTCGCGGCGCGCGCGCAAAGCACGAGAGAGCCGGAGTCAAAGCAGCCGTAGACGATGTTGGAGTTGCCGATGTCGGTGCAGATTATCATTTTAATAGCCCTTTATCTGCTCGCAAAGAGAGTCGTCGTTCTGGACCCAGTCCTCGTCTACGCAGATGACGGTGTATTCGTTTTCGGTGTTGCGGATTATCACGTTGTCGATGCCCGCGTTGATGATCAGGCGCTTGCACATCGAGCAGGAGTTCGCGTTCGGCACCAGCTCGCCCGTTGCGACCTCGCGCCCGACCAGATACAGCGTCGCGCCGATCATGTCACGGCGGGATGCGCTGATTATCGCGTTCATCTCCGCGTGCACCGAGCGGCATATCTCGTAGTTCTGACCGCGCGGGATGTTGAGCTTCTCGCGCAGACAATAGCCGAGGTCGGAGCAGTTTTTGCGTCCGCGCGGCGCGCCCGCGTAGCCCGTGGATAGTATTTCGTCGTTTTTGACGATTATCGCGCCGAATTTGCGCCGCAGACAGGTCCCGCGGCGGGCGACGGTGTCCGCTATGTCAAGGTAGTAGTTGATTTTGTCACGTCTCGACATCATTTCAGTATCCTCCTGTTTGGGACGGATTGGCTTAGATAAAAGTACTATTTATATATAATAGGTTATTTATCTGCGCATTTCAAGCCAATTATATACTATGGGGGAGCCGCGGCTCAAGGCGGCTGCGCCGCAAAGCGGGAGCGTGGCGCGGTTTGGCTCAAGCGGAAGAGACCCTCGGCGTTTTCCCCTGATTATGTGCTGTCCAAGCGCGGGGGTTTGTGGTATAAATAGTACAGTGCAATGCACACTCACACTTCAAAACAAGGAGATTCATTATGGATAACGATACAAAGAACATGCTCACCGCCGCCGCGGTCGAAGCGAGAAAGAACGCCTACTGCCCGTACTCGCACTATATGGTCGGCGCCGCTGTGCTCGGAGCGAACGGCAAGGTCTACCGCGGCGCAAACATCGAGAACGCAAGCTACGGCGCGACCGTCTGCGCAGAGCGCACCGCGCTGCTGACAATGGCTGCCGACGGTTGCCGCAAATTTGAGGCGATTGCGGTCGCGACCGGCGACAACTTCGACTCCGCGCCCTGCTGCATCTGCCGTCAGGTCATGCTGGAATTCTGCGCGTCGCTGGACGTGCCGGTGTGGATGATATGCCCGGACGGTCAGACCTTCGACCACACGCTGCGCGAGCTTGCGCCGCTGCCGTTCATGGGCTTTGAAGCGAACGAGGACTACACGAATGCCCGCTAATCCCGCGCCGAAAAAAATATTCGGGCAAAACTTCCTCATCAACAAGGGGATCTGCGCGAAGATTGCGGACGCCGCCGTGCCGGACAAGGGCTGCGGCGTACTGGAGATAGGACCGGGACTGGGCGCGCTGACTTGCGAGCTTGCCGCTCGCGCGCAGAAGGTGGTCGCGCTCGAGATTGACCGCGAGCTTATCCCGCAGCTTGAACAGAACCTGAGCGGCTTTGACAACGTGGAGATAATCTGCGCCGACGCACTGAAAACCGATTTGAATGAGATAATCGCGACCCGCTTTGCGGGTATGCGCGCCGTCGCGGCGGGAAATCTGCCCTATTACATCACAAGCCCGCTCGTCATGGCGCTGCTTGAGCGCCGGCTTGCGCTTGAGAGCATCACAGTCATGGTGCAGCGGGAGACGGCGCAGCGCTTTTGCGCAAAGGAGGGCTCGCGCGAGTGCGGCGCGCCGACCTTTGCCGTGCGCTATTTTTCCGACCCGCAGATACTTTTCGACGTTTCGCCGGGCAGCTTCTATCCCGCGCCGAACGTCTATTCGTCGGTCATGCGTCTGCGCGTGCTCGAACGCCCCGCCGTCGCGCCCAAGGACGAGAGCTTTATGTTTTCGCTCATACGCGCGGCGTTTTCGCAGCGCCGCAAGACGGCGGCGAACGCGATAAGCTCGGCGCTCGGGCTGGACAAGGCGGAGATTCTGTGCGCGCTTTCAAACATAAACGTCAGCGAGACCGCCCGCCCCGAGAGCATGACCCTCGCGCAGTTCTGCGCGCTTTCCGACGCGCTTCGCGCTTGATTTCGACCCTGCGGATTCGTCAAATATTACAAACCTTAAAATGTCAAAAGCTGTCCTCGAATCTATATTTTGTGCCCCATTGGGGAATAATGCACATATAATTCCAAATTCTTTTGTATAAATCTGTTGCAAAGCATAGTGGATTTGTGTAATATAGATATATATTCTCGAACAAAATTATATATTTGCTGAATAGTTAAAATGACGAAGCCGGCGGAAGAGACCGAAAAAAGACGAAATGAGGGAGCTTTTATGTCGAACAGATTTTTTCAGGGGATAGTTTATCAGATGAAGGACGCGGTCGAGCGGGTGGTCGGAGTAATCGACGAGACCAACGCAATCATCGCGTGCAGCGACCTTTCCCAGATAGGCAGTATGCGCCCGGGCATGATGAACGAGACGCCGGTGGACGGAATCGTCCGCGCGGACGGGTGCACCTATCACTTTTTCGGCCAAAACAGAAAGAACGAGTACGCCGCGTTTGTCGAGGGCGTGGACGAGAATGCGCAGAAATACGCCTCGCTCGCCGCTATCGCGCTGTCCAACATCAAGCAGTATTTCGACGAGAAGTATGACAAGGTCAACTTCATCAAAAACGTCGTGCTCGACAACATTCTGCCCGGCGACGTGTATGCCAAGGCGCGCGAGCTGCACTTTTCCTCCGACGTGATGCGCGTCGTGCTGCTCGTTCGGGTGATGTCCGGCTCCGAGATTTCGGCGCTCGACATAATTTCCGAGCTGTTCCCGGAAAAGCAGAAGGATTTTGTGTTCAACATAAGCGAGAGCGACACCGTCATCGTCAAGGAGATACGCGCGGGCATCGAGAGCAAGGACATCGAGAAGCTCGCCGGTTCCATCGTGGACACCCTTGAAAGCGAGCACTACATCAAGGCGGTCGTCGGCATCGGCACCGAGGTCGCGGGGATAAAAGAGCTTGCCGCCTCTTTCAAGGAAGCGCAGGTCGCGCTTGAGGTAAGCAAGGTATTTGACACCGAGCACTCGATTAGCTCATACGATAATCTGGGCATAGCGCGGCTTATCTATCAGCTGCCGACCACCCTTTGCGAGCAGTTCCTCAAGGAAGTGTTCAAAAAAGGCTCCATTGATTCGCTTGACCAGGAGACGCTGTTCACCATTCAGCGCTTTTTCGAAAATAACCTCAACGTGTCCGAGACCTCGCGCGGACTGTTTGTACACCGCAACACCCTCGTATATCGTCTGGAAAAAATCAAAAAGCTCACGGGACTTGACCTTCGCGAATTCGACCACGCGATAGTCTTCAAAGTCGCGCTCATGGTGCGCAAGTATCTCGACTCCAGCCCCGTTAAGTATTAATTTCCAGCAACAGCGCACGGCGAGCGCGCCACCCACAACAACGGGCGCGCAATTTGCCGTACCCGCATTGAAGCAGGTCCAGGAGATAATATTATATGATTGAATTTAAGGGCGTTTCAAAGGTTTACCCAAACGGTACCGTGGCGCTCGACGACGTTGACCTTTTTATCGGAAAGGGTGAATTTGTTTTTGTCCTCGGTCACTCCGGCGCAGGAAAGAGCACGCTGCTCAAGCTCATACTGCGCGAGGAGGCGTCCACCAAGGGCACGATAATCGTCGGCGACTACAACCTGAACAAAATCAAGAATCGGGAGATTCCCTACCTTCGCCGCAATCTGGGCGTTGTGTTTCAGGACTTCCGGCTCATACCGACCATGACCGCGTATGACAACGTTGCGTTCGCCATGCACGTCACCAACATTCCGCGCAAGGAGATACGCAAGCGCGTCCCCTACATACTCCACCTCGTGGGGCTGACGGACAAAGCAAGAGTATATCCCAACCAGCTTTCCGGCGGCGAGCAGCAGCGCGTCGCACTCGCAAGAGCGCTGGTGCACAATCCGGCGATTATCATCGCCGACGAGCCGACGGGAAACATCGACCCCGAGCTTAGCTATGAAATCATGGAGCTGCTCACCGAGATAAACAAGCTGGGCACCACCGTCGTGGTCGTCACCCACGAGCAGGCAATGGTCAGCGACTTTCACCGCAGGACTATCAAGCTCGAAAAGGGCAAGATAGTATCCGACACGAGTAAGGCGGTGTTTGTATGAGGTCGGGAAGCTTTACTTATCTGTTCAAACAGGGAATCACAAATATCTGGCTCAACCGCGTGATGTCGCTCGCTTCGGTCGGCATACTGACGGCGTGCTTGATTATCGTCGGCGGCGCGGCGCTGCTTTCCATAAACGTTCGCGACGTTTTCGCCGCAATCGAGCAGGAAAACGAGGTCGTCGTGTTCGTGGCGGACGACGCGAGCGAGGCGGAGATCTCGACGCTCGGAAAGAGCATAACCGCCATGGAGCAGGTCAACACCATTGAGTATGTCTCCAAAGCGGACGCGCTCGCCGAGCAAAAGGAATATATGGGCGATGAGGGCTACCTTCTCGACGGGCTCGAGGACGACAACCCCTATCCCGCGTCCTACCGCATACAAATGAAAGAGCTCAACGGCATGAGCGAGTTCAAAACGCAGCTCGAGGCGCTGCCGAGCGTCGATTCGGTCTCGGCGCCCACGCTGCTCGCCGACACGCTCACCGGCATCGAGCGCACGCTGTTCATCTTCGGCGGCATAATCGTCGGCATACTGCTTATCGCCTCGCTTGTCGTCATCAACAATACCATCAAGCTCACCGTGTTTTCGCGCCGCAGAGAGATTAATATAATGAAGTACGTCGGCGCGACCAACGCATTTATTCGCTTCCCGTTCGTAATCGAGGGTATAGCGCTCGGACTGATTTCCGCGATAATCGCATTCTTTGTGCTGCTCGCGGTGTATCAGTCGCTGTCCAATATGCTTGTTTCCTCTCCCGTGCCGTGGATAGCCTCGCTGTCCGGCAGCTTCATCAGCTTTTGGAGCATCTGGCACTGGCTCGCGGGTGCGTTCGCCATAGGCGGCACGCTTATCGGCGCGCTCGGAAGCTCGGCGGCAATGCGCCAGCATCTGAAGGTGTGAGGCGGATTATGAAGAAAACGATGAAGAAAAGGAAGCTGGTATCGCTGCTCATGGCGTTCGTGCTGCTTGCGGGATTTTTGCCCGGGGCTTCTGCGGAGGTCACCGAGCAGGACAAGCAGGACGCAATAAACAGGCGCAACGAGCTGCAAGCGCAGCTGACCGCCATAAATCAAAAGCTGTCCGAGATAAGCGACGCCGTGGACAGGGCGCAGGAGAAGGCGAGCACCTACTCGACGCGCAAATCCATCGTGCAGCAGCAAATCGAGGCAATAAAGGAATCCATCGACCTTAAAACCGAGCAGTGCACCCTCATGCAAGAGGAGCTGGACGACAAGATAGCACAGCACGAGGAAACCTACGAGACGTTCAAAAAGCGTCTGCGCGCCATGTATATGTCCAACGACACCTCCACCCTTTCGGCGGTGCTCGGCGCGTCCTCCTTCTCCGAATTCCTCGTCGGCGCCGAATCGCTGCGCCGCGTCTCCGAACACGACACCGAGCTTATGAAAACGCTCGAGCGCGAGCAAAAGGAGATTGAGGAGACCAAGGCGATTATCGAAGAGGAGCTCGATTCGCTCGAATCGGACAAGGAAGCGCTCGATGTGAAGTACAACGAGCTCGCCGCTCTTGCTCAGGAGGCAAACGCACAGCTTTCAAGCGCCGAGGCTCTTGAGGACGTGACCGAGGAGGAGCGCACGGCGATACTTGACGAATACAACAAGGCAAACGCGGAGCTCAACGCGCTCATGGGCACCGGCTCGGCGGACTACGTCGGCGGCTACTTCGCGTGGCCTGTGCCGGGATTCACCTATGTTTCCTCCGGCTACGGCTGGCGCACACTGTACGGCGCGGCGAACTTTCACGGCGGCATCGACATCGCCGGCGGCGGCATCTACGGCGCGAACGTCATTGCCTCCAACGACGGCACGGTAATACGCGCGCTGTACTACACCACCGGCTACGGCTACCACGTCATGCTCGACCACGGCGGCAACAACTGGACCGTCTACGGGCATCTGAGCTCGATTGCCGTGTCCTACGGACAGTATGTCCACCAGGGCGAAACGGTCGGACGCGTCGGCTCGACGGGCAACTCGACCGGACCGCATCTGCACTTTGAGATACGCCTTAACGGCGAGCGGGTCAATCCGCTCAACTATGTTTCGAGATAAAAGAGGACTTTGATGAACAAAAGGATTTCGGTCGGAGTCGCCGTGTCGCTCGTGCTAATCGCCGTGGCGGTCACCTTCACGGCGACGACCATCTTCTCAATGCGGCTTTTCGATTCCAAGGTCAGCTCGGCGCAGGAACGCGCGACCATGTACGACAAGCTGTCCAAGATTGACAAAATCGTCCGCCAGAGCTACTTCGGCGAGATTGACGACACGCTGCTGTTTTCAAGTACGGCGGACGGCTTTATCGGGGGGCTCAACGATCCCTACTCCGCCTATCTGTCCGCCGAGGAGATAGCCGCACGCACCGCCGAAATGGAGGGCACGACGGTCAGCTTCGGCGTGGGAGTCGAGAAGAACGTCAACGGCTACATGGTCATCAACCGTGTCGCAGCAGGTTCCTCCGCAGAAAAAAATGACCTTCGCGTGGGAGACATCATCACAAAGGTTGACGATTCGGACGTTTTGAGCCTCGGCTACGAGCAGGCGCTCAAGCTGCTTTCCGGCGCGGAGGGCAGCAAGTCAAACGTGACCTACAACCGCGACGGCGAGGAGGACACCGTGGAGGTGACCCGCTCGACGACCGAAGCGCAGACGGTGCAGTTTGCGAAAATCGAGGACGTCGGCTACATCAAAATTGACAAGATTTGCAACACCACGCCGCAGCAGTTCGCCGAGGCGCTGACCGAGCTGAAAAGCATAACCGAGCCGTCAATCGTCGGGCTTGTTATCGATGTGCGCGATACACCGGGCGGCTACGACCTGTCGCTGGTCTCGCAGATGCTCGACCCGCTCGTTCCGCGCGGTGAGATGATAACCGGCGAATTTCGCGGCGGCTCGAAAGAGGTCATGTTCACCTCGGACGACACGAGCGAGCAGCTGCCGATTGTCGTGCTCATAAACGGCAACACCAGCGGCTACTCGGAGGTCTTTGCGGCGGTGCTGCGGGATATGGGCAACTGCCGCACGGTCGGACGCACCAGCGCGGGCAACGGCACCTATCAGCAGCTCACACGTCTGTCCGACGGCTCCGGCGTAGACCTTACGACCGCGATAATAATCCCGCCGTCCGGCACGCCGTTTAACGGCATCGGACTGACGCCGGATTACGACGTGAGCGTTGCGGATGACTTTATACTCGTCGCGCGTCCGGACGACCTGACCGACGCGCAGTACAAGAAGGCAATCGAGGTGCTGCACTCGATGAACACCGCGGCGTAAAGCGCGTGTTTCCGAGGCTTTGAGGGATATTTTCGGCTGACTGTATGCCGCGCGTGTGCGCTGCATATACTTGACAGTGTAATCGGATTATCATATAATAGACCCTTGTAAAATCATCGGGATGAAAGCGAGACGGATATGCCCAACACAGACGAACAGCTTATGAGCAAAAGCAAGCTCAAGGAATATGAGAATGAGCTTGAATACCTGAAAACCACCAAGCGCAGAGAGATTGCCGAGATCATAAAAGAGGCGCGCTCTCACGGCGACCTTTCGGAAAACAGCGAGTACGACGAGGCAAAGAACACGCAGGCAATGATCGAGGCGCGTATTGCCGAGGTCGAAAAAATGCTTGCGAACGCGAAGGTCATCGACGC
This sequence comes from uncultured Oscillospiraceae bacterium, assembly GCA_964466125.1. Taxonomy (GTDB): domain Bacteria; phylum Bacillota; class Clostridia; order Oscillospirales; family Ruminococcaceae; genus JAUNBN01. The sequence goes on along the minus strand of CAYXRE010000045.1, from coordinate 1,275 downwards.
GGACGAGCTTTCCACCGACAAGGTCGGTATCGGCTGCGTGGTCACCGCCAAGTTCAAATATCCCGACGAGAAGGAGTGGGAGACCGAGTCCTATTCCATCGTAAGCTCGAGCGAGTCGGACGTCGCAAACTCCAAGATAAGCGACGAGTCGCCCATCGGCAAGGCGCTCATCGGGCACCGCGCCGGTGACAAGGTCGAGATAACCGCCGCCGGCGGGCTTATCGAGTGCGAGATAAAGAAAATCGACAAGCAGCACTTCGAATAAGCCGGACTGAACGCATAAGCAATGGTTCTCCGCTTTTCGGCGCGCTGCGATTTCGCCGTGGGCGGAGAATTTTATTTTACGAATGAGGGGAAATACAATGAGCGAGAACAACATCGGCGGCGCCGTCGAAAACGAGATAAGCGAGAGCGAGCAGATTTCCATACGCAAGGACAAGCTGCAAAAGCTGCGCGACGAGGGGCGCGACCCGTTTGAGATAACCTCCTATCATGTGACCGACCACTCCGCAGAGCTTATTGCCGGCTTTGACGAGACGCTCGAGCCGCCCAAGCAGACAGCGATTGCCGGACGCATAACGAGCTGGCGCGACATGGGCAAGGCGAATTTCATCGACCTTACCGACCGCGAGGGCAAGATACAGGTCTATGTGCGCCGCGACGACGTCGGCGAGGACGTGTTTTCCGAGTTCAAGACATGGGACATCGGCGACATAATCGGCGTCGAGGGCTTTGTTTTCAAGACCCGCAGGGGTGAAATATCCGTTCACGCGCAGAAGATAACGCTGCTTGCAAAGTCGCTGCGTCCGCTGCCCGAGAAGTACCACGGACTCAAGGATACCGAGCTGCGCTATCGTCAGCGCTACGTTGACCTCATCGTGAACCCCGAGGTCAAAAACACCTTCCTCATGCGCTCGCGCATAATCAAGGAGATACGCGCGTTTCTCGATGAGCGCGGCTTTGCCGAGGTCGAGACCCCCGTGCTGCACATGATAGCAGGCGGCGCGAACGCCCGCCCGTTCATCACCCACCACAACGCGCTGGACGTCGATATGTATCTGCGCATAGCGCTCGAGCTGCACCTCAAGAGGCTGATAGTCGGCGGATTTGAGCGGGTCTACGAGATAGGACGCGTGTTCCGCAACGAGGGCATCGACACCCGCCACAACCCCGAATTCACGCTGTTGGAGCTTTATCAGGCATACGCGGACTACGAGGATATAATGAACCTGACCGAGGATATGTACCGCACCGTCGCGCGCAAGGTGCTCGGTC
>CAYXRE010000044.1:0-12802 GCA_964466125.1 uncultured Oscillospiraceae bacterium | reverse complement strand
TCGCTGAGCTGCTGCTCCTGCTGCTCGCTGATTTTGTTCAGCCGCGCGTTCTCGACCGCCACCTTTTGCAGATGAAAGGTGTTGTAGGTAAAAAACAGCGTCCCGCAAAGCAGCAATAACAAAGCCGCGAAAGAGCCGAGAATCACGCCCACGGGAATATTGAAGCGAATCGGTTTCTTGTCCGAGCGGTGAGGCACGAGCACGACGGTGAAGTTCATGAGAATGTTGTTTTCCCGAAACTCCCGCCAGCGCTTTTTAAGCCGAGTCGCCTTGTTGTCAAAGTCGTTTTGCATAAAGATTACAGCCCGCGTTTATATAAAATGAATAACAATCAGTTCTTCCGCTCGTAAAATGGCTTGCAGTCCTTGGCGGCGGCTGTCCCGAACTCGCTTGAGTAGGCGATCAGGTCGAGCAAGCGTCCGTTGAGCAGCTCGCGCAAGGCAGCGGCGACGCCGTTAAACAGCTCGCGTTCATTCTCCCGCTCGAAATCCACAATCATCAGCAGACTCGCCGTGTCCTCGCGGACGGTCTTGCGCAAAAAGGCTTGCTTGACGCCCGTGTGCTGCACAAAAAAACTGCTTGCCGCGTCGGTGAGGTCGCAATAGGGCTCGTCCGGCTCGCCGACCAGTATGTTAGAGCCGCTTTGAGCCGTTATCGGCACCGCCTCGCCGTTTATCCACGCAAGCGCCTTCGGGGAAAGCACAAGGTTTTGCCCGAACGGGTTGATCGCAACGCCGTCGGCGTTCTCGTCCTGGCGCAGCATGGCGGAATAGTCGTCCAAAGTGAGAATAAAGGTGCGTCGAGGCGGCTGAGAGCTCCACTCGCGCAGCGCGTCCCAGTCGGTAAAAGCGGGGAAATAGTTCTTGCCGTCCTGTGAGCTTATCAAAAAGAAGCGGATGTGCGTGTCTTTTTCAAGCACCACGCTTCCGTCCGGCTTCGGCTCGCTGTCGATTGGCGGCGCAATATCGACGGGCGCGAGGAAATGAGCCGTGCGTATTCGGCGCAGGAATTCCGCCTCGGTCTGCGCGTTCGGCTCGGCGCGATAGGCGTCCAACGCCGACACAAAGTCAGGATTCTCGACCGGTTTATTCACATCTACCATGTCTTAACGCCTCCGGCGCTCGGTTTCGTATTATTGTCCTTGGAAACGTTCGCACCCTGCTCTCTTTCGCAGCGAGGAGGGTGCTTTTTGTTTGCGTGGTGCGCCCTGCAAAGCTCGCATTTGCCGTGGCGCGAGCATTTAACGGTGCACGGGCAGTTGTTTTCGGCAGTATCTGTTGACATATCGAATCTCATTTCTGCGGATTGTTCTTATTCTCGCGTCTGCGCTTTGCCGCCGTGTCACACAGCAGTCCGATTATCGCGCCGACGGCCAGTCCGACAAGCGTTCCGACGCCGGAAGCGTCGATACGCGCGCCGATTAGGTTGCCCAGCAGCATTCCCGCGCAGATTCCGATTGGAAGAAAGTAGCCGATGAGCACCGTTCGCTTGCGCGGGGTTTGGGCTGCCTGCGCAGCGTCGTCAAGAGCCGCGGCATTGTCGGCAGCTTCGCCCGTTTGGGACGCCTGCTCGCGCTCGCGCTCATTGGTCGTATCGTCGTTTTGCGGCATAAGACGCCTCCTTAAGGTGAGTGAAAATTATTATACCATATAAAGCCGTTTTGCAAGCCGAAAAGTGAGTTTTTCAGCGAATTTCACACATTTTTTAAAATACCATTGTAATGCGCGCCGAAACACAGTGAAATGACCGCCTTACGGCATCTCGTTGAGCAGTCAAGCACTTCTGAGACCGTCGTATTGCTTCCTTTGGCGATGAATCACGACAACGTGAGCCGGTTTGCTGCCCGTTTTGCAGCGCAATTCCAATGCTTTCGCCCCGGCTCAGCGGGAGCAGCTTTCGTTTATGCGGTTTTCTTCGTTTTGTCAGCGCAGACTTTCAGAAATCGCCTTAACAACCCGTGACGAATTTTGTGTTTTTTCAATGCAAAGGAAAAATCGCAAAATCGAAATTGTCGGTTTTGATTTTTGCCATGAATGATTTTTCAAATTCACCCTCGAAACGAAGATTTTGCAGAATCGAAATTTCACGAACAAATCCTTCCTAAAAACTGCATGAGAAATACACCCCCGAAAGCGAGGAATCTTCAACATTTCGACAGCATAATTTTCAACATTTGTTGACAATTGACCCGAGATTATTATAGAATGACTCTAGGTCACGCTGGGCTGACTTTGGGTCACAGTTGAATCGGGGTGGTTTTATGGCTCGAGCCGTATCGGACGCCGCAAAAGCGAAGAAGGCGGACGAGATTCTCAATTCGGCGCACGATTTGCTTGAATACCGCGAGTACGAAAAGGTCAAAATGTCCGAAATCTCCAATTCCATGGGAATTTCCAAGGGACTGGTCTTTTTGTACTTCAAATCCAAGAAGGTACTGTTCCTGAATCTGCTCATGCGCGAGTATAATGAGCGTATGATAAAGCTCAATTCGCTCGCAAAGGCGGCACAGGTCGCGAGCTTTGACGATTTCAAGGCGCTGATTGCACGCGAGATGGCGCAGACGATAGACAAAAACGAGGTTTTCATCCGGCTGCTTGAGGTTCGCGCGTCGGTGCTCGAAAAAAACACCGACAAGAATATGATTGAGGAGTTCTCAAAAGAACAAAGCGACGACGCCCGCGAGGTCGCTCGCACGATTCGCAAGACATGGGGATTCTTTGAAGTCAGCGAGATTCTCGAGATTCTCTACGCGCAGGAGGCGATAATCGTCGGCTACTGCGGGCTGTCCTCCGACCGGCGCCGCGCGGGAATGTCGGACGGCGAGGAGAAGCCGAGCTACTCCCAGACCGCCTTTCGCGAGAGTGCGCTCAACGCAATGGAGCGCTACATGAACGGCTTTTACTTGCAAAAACAAATCAACGCCATGTCCAAGGCAAACGAATAGAACCGAAAACAAAACAAAAAGCTCCGCCAAACGGCGGAGCTTTTGCGCGCGATGCTCATGACGTATCTCACACGGTCAATTTGCGGTTCGTTCAATCTGTATGCCGAACCGGCTTTCGCGTCAGTGTTTTTGAGGCTTTATGCATATCGATATCTGCGTACAGAGTCTTTGCGCTTTTGTCGCGTCGTATCTGTGCGCTTACTCCGGTTCTCGCGTTCAAGTCCTGCAATGAGATACAAATGAGCTTTGACACTTCCGAATACGCAGCATATAGGATTTGTTCCGCACGCAAAAAATGCCCCGCCGTCTCATCGGCAGCGGGGCGTTTTCGGTTGAGCAGACTATTTCAGCAGCGAAGAAAGCTCGGCAAACAGCTCGGCGTCCTCGGCGCTCAGGCGGATGTTGGAGTGAAGCGTTTCGCCTTCGGGCGTTGTGAAGCTGACGTCCAGCACCGTGCCTTCCCGCACGCCCTTTGCGTAGGCGGCGTTCAAAAATGAAATGAACTTTGGGTGAGCGGCGGAGAACTTGTCCTTCGCGCTTTTGAGCTTTAAGAGTATCGACGGGTTAAACATGATGCCGCCTCCTTTGATGATGTAAACATGATAACAGCCTCGCCGCACACAAGTAAAGCGCGAATTTGTAAATAATCGCGCGAATGCTTGCTAACCGGCATCATTGTGGTAAAATCGCATTAAAGGGAGATGAGGGATAGTGAGAACAAAGCTTGCGGACAGGCAGCTGCCCGACTACACCCGCGCCGAGGAGATATTCAACATGGTCTCGCACATCGTCGGCGGCGCGTTCGGAATTGTCGCGCTGGTGCTGTGTGTTATAAAATCCGCCGGTCTCGGCGACGCTTACGCGGTGGTTTCCAGCGCAATTTACGGCGTCTCGCTGATTTCGCTGTATACGATTTCAAGCGTCTATCACGGGCTTCGCCCCGAACGCGCGAAAAAAGTGCTGCAGGTGCTGGACCATTGTTTTATATACTTTTTGATAGTCGGCAGCTATATGCCCTTCTGTCTTGTCGCGATACGCCGTGTTTCGGCTGCGGCGGGCTGGGTGATTTTCGGTGTGGAGCTTGCGCTGCTAGCGCTCGCGGTGACCTTCACGGCAATTGACTGGAAGCGCTACAACGTGCTGTCGATGTGCTGTTATATCGTCATGGGCTGGGGGATAATCGGTTTTTACCCACTTGTCATAGAGGCGCTGACGCCTGCGGGCTTCGCGCTGCTGCTCGCGGGGGGCGCGGCGTACACCATCGGCGCGGTGCTGTACGGAATCGGCTCGAAAAAGCGCTGGATGCATTGCGTCTTTCACGTCTTTGTGCTCATAGGAACTGCGCTGCACTTCATGGCAATCTGGAATTTCGTTCTCGTCTGACACGGACGTTTCGGCATTGGTGCTTTGACGAAAACGCTTTTTGCAAAACGACTGCAATCGAAACGACCGCATTGACAAACCCCCGAGCACCGCGCGAACGGTACTCGGGGGTCAATTATTGACAGCATCATAGTTGGGAATCAAACCGCCGAACGTCATTTTGCGAGCTGCGGGCGATAAATAAAGATTATCAGCGTACAAAGAAGTATGCGCGGAATGCGTATCTCGCGTTGTGGTCTGCCTATTCCGTCGCGCCGCGACACAGCCGCAGCCGTCAGTTTTGCTTTTCGACTATCTTGTAATCGTCGCACAGTCGATAGTACGGGCACTCAAAGGTCGCCGCGCTGAGAAAACGACCGTACTCGTCCTCGTCGAGATTTATCATGCAGTAATACTGCTCGGTCTCGTCGTCATAGATATAGTTTTCACAGCTCTCACAGCTGCCGCTCGGGTTTTTCTTCATGTCGCCGTCTCCGTATTATAATATTGTACATTATAACACCGCTTGACGACGGCTTCAATGCGCTTGAATCGTCACACGACGTATGTCATAATCGAACCGATGGCACCGACTTCGCGGTTATATTAAAAACGCAGTTAAGACGGTTTGACAGTGTCCGCTCTACGGAGCGTGGATTGTTTTTTCGGAGCTGCCGGTTAAACTGTAAACATAAGGAGGGACGGCAGATGGACTGTAAAAAGACAGGCGGACTGATACGCTCGCTGCGCGCGGGCACGGGTCTGACCCAAAAGCAGCTCGCCGACAAGCTGAACATCAGCGACAAGGCGGTCTCAAAATGGGAGTGCGGCGCGGGCTGTCCCGACACCTCGCTGCTGCGGGAGCTTGCCTCGGCGCTCGGCGTCGGGGTCGCGGAGCTGCTTGCGGGAGAGAGAACACCAAACGACGAGGACAAAGGAAACATGAAAAGAACAAAGCTGTATGTCTGCTCAGAGTGCGGCGCGATAAGCGTGGCGACGGGTGAGGCAAAGATAAGCTGCTGCGGGCGTCCGCTCGAGCCGCTCACGGCGCAAAAGGCGGACGGCGAACACATAGGCAATCTGGAGCCGGTCGAGGACGAGCTGTACATGACCTTTTCGCACCCGATGCTCAAGGAGCACCACATCGCGTTCGTCGCGCTGCTCGGCTTCGATACCGTGCTCATAACAAGGCTGTACGCCGAGCAAAACGCTGCGCTTAGAATACCGCGCATTGCGGGCGCGAAGGTCTACGCATACTGCACCAAGCACGGGCTGTTTGAGTTGTGAACGGCAGCAAAACCGTTAAGGTCAGCTGTAGAACCGCTTTTGGCAATAATGAAAGGCTGTTTTCCCGAAAATCGGGTAAACAGCCTTTTTACTTATTGAGCAGCGCGCAATAAGAGCATTGCACCACAGACTACGGCTCGCTTGAAAGGAAGTTAAAAAGCGGTTGCCGTCTGTGAGCTTGGCACACCGACATAGCACGAGTTGTCGAACGCGAGCACAATCATAAAAAACAGATTGAGCAGCGCCAGTCCGACCTTGAAGCCGGAGGATTTGCAAAAAGCCGTGCCGAGCTTGACCATGGTCAGTATGCCGAACACTATGTTCGCAAGCGGCACAAACAGGAACAGAAAGAACCAGCCGCTTTCCCAGGTTATCTTAAATAATACATACATATTATAAAAAGGAATCAGCGCCGCCCAACCGGGCTGCCCGGCTTTTTCAAAAATCAGCCACATTGAAACAATGCCAATCGCGCCGAGCAAAAGTCCGAGCACGCTGCAGACCAAAGCGTAAATCATTGCGGATTGCGTAATATCCATAAAAAACACCTCAATGCAAAATAATTAATTTCGGGGAGCTCCCGCTAGTCGTTCTCCCGTATCACAATTGAAAGGTCGGACAGCGGGAAGGTATAGCAAGGGTGAATGAACCCTTTTGCGGCGTCATCGGAGTGGTCGGCGTTCGCAGAGCACGCGCAATAGACCTTGCCTGCGAGCAGCTCGCTTTTGCAAAAGCCGCATTCTCCGCTGCGGCAGCCGAAAGCGGGGGAATAGCCCGTTCGTTCGAGGGAAATCAGCAGCGGCTCGTTTGCTCTTGCAGGAATCGTTCTTGTCTCGCCGCCTTGAAGTACCGAGAGATTATACACGGCATTCGCGTCGCCCGTATATCCCGCGGCGCTCGAGAGGTCGTGCGGGAAAGCATACGGCTCGCGGTGGACATAGCGCTCGTCATAGCCCATGTCCGCAAGCTGCCTGTCCACAAACTCATACATAGCCCCGGGTCCGCAGATGAACAGCGAGCAGGGGCTGCACGGGCAGTACTTCGCGATGAGCGCCGAGGTGAAAAAGCCGTGTTCAAAGCCGTCCGCCTTCTCGTCGCTGAGCACATAGACTATGCGTATGCGCTTGTTTTCGCCGAGCTTTTCAAGCTCGGAGCGAAATACGATGTCTTTGCGTGTCGCCGCGCCGAACAGCATTGTCATGTCGCAATCGAGCGTTCCCTCGTCGATTGCGTGAGCCATGGACAAAAAAGGTGTTGCGGCGCTGCCTCCGGTCAGGCAGAGGATATGCTTTGTGTCAAAGTCGGAGTCGTACAGGCACTCGCCTAGAGGCTCGGAGAGAAAAAGCTCGCTTCCGATTTTCAGCTGCTCATGCACGCAGTTGGGGAAAAAGCCGCCGTCGTACTTCTCGATGGCGAGCTTGTAAAACCCGCGCTCACTTGCGTCGGCGGGGGAGGAGGCAATCGAGTACGCGCGTCCGGTGTGAGCAGCTCCCGCGTCGAGATACAGCACAAGGAACTGTCCGGCGACAAAGGGCATCAGCGTGCATGATACGGCGCGAAAAATGTAGACGTTCAGCGTATCGGATTCTTTGTGTATGTCGCTTACAACGACGCGCTGCTTTCGCACGGCGCGCGGGAAAACAAAGCTGTTTGTTTTGTCGTCCATACGGCTCCTTTCGACGTTCGGAATTATATGACTGATTGTATCACAAAGCGCGTGTTTTGTCGCGTGCAGACGGCAGTTTACAAACCGTTTAAACAAAGTTTACATTTCTGAGCGGTTGCTCAGTATTGACACGGACATATCCCGATGTTACTATTAAATCACATCAAGGGCGGCTGCCGTCATGGGTAAGCGGCAACTTAACCGGATGCTCCCCTTCCGCAAACCGGGAAAACCATTCAGCATAACGAACGCGAAGTGTTGGGTCTTCGCGTTCGTTTTATTATGCTTAAAAAGTCGTTTGCGTGCCTCTCGTCTTGCTCGGCTTGCCGCTTTTTCGCCGCGCTCGGCACAGCGGCAGTGACGAAACACCGCAGGACTGTTTTCGTATAGTCGCAGGAGCGCCGCTTTGTATTCACAAACCCGATTGCCAGCCGTGTGAGGTCAGTGCGACCGCGCAGCCTAAGCAGGCGCGATTCTTTCGCAGAAAAACGCGCACCGGTTCGCACGCTCATTATGTATCGACGAAGGTCGGCTTGAACGACGCTCGGCAGACGTCGAGCCGCCGGCGATTCGGCAAAGCGATAATTCATAACACACAATTGTTGATTTTACTACAATAATTACTGCGTTTGTGCTAAAATCAAAAAGTAATTATGCTCACACGAAAGAAAGGGCGAATCGCTTTGGAACAGATTAAAGAATTTTTCGCACTGTTAAAACGCTTTGATATGAAAGCGCTGTTCGTCGAGCCGACGCGCAACACGGTAACCCAGCTTTTCCGTTTCCTTTTCGTCGGAGGCAGCGCGTTCTTGATTGACACGGCGCTGCTCATGCTTTTCACCTCAATCGGCGAAAAGCTGTTCCCGCACTTAGGCGACCTCAACTACTACATATCCGCAGTCCTGAGCTTCACGATTGCGCTTATCTGGAACTATTGGTGGTCGATAAAGCTGGTGTTCTCGGGCGAGACGACCAAGGCGAGCCGTGCGGCGGAGTTCACGGTGTTTGCGATAATCGCGGTCACGGGGCTGCTGTGGACGGAAGGTCTGCTGTACGTGTTCTTCGGGCTGTTGGGCGTTTCCAAGCTGTGGGCAAAGGTGATTGCGGCGGCGATAGTCATGTTCTGGAACTACGGCATGAGAAAGCTGATACTTTACCGCAGACCCAAGGACGAGAAAGAGAATGCTGCCAAGGAAAGCGAGAGTGCGGAATAATGGGCAAGAAGATACTGATAATCGGCGCGGGACCTGCGGGACTGACGGCAGCTTATGAGCTGCTGAACTCGGGCAAGGACTATGAGGTCACGGTGCTTGAGCGCTCCGAGCGCATAGGCGGCATTTCCCAGACGGTGCGCTACAACGGCAACCGCATGGACATCGGCGGGCACCGCTTCTTTTCAAAGGACGACGAGGTGATGAACTGGTGGGCGAAGATGATGCCGATTCAGGGCGCGCCGTCCATCGACGACAGGCTGCTCTCGCGTGAGGTCAATCTCTCGTCCGGCGGACCCGACCCCGAAAAGGACGACCGCGTTATGCTCGTGCGCCATCGCGTTTCACGCATATACTATAAAAAAAAGTTCTTCGACTATCCCATCAGCATGAAATGGGAGACGATAAAGAACATGGGCTTCGGCACGACGATGAAGGCGGGTTTCAGCTATCTGAGGACGATTTTCGTCAAGCTGCCCGAGACCTCGCTTGAAAACTTCTACATCAACCGCTTCGGGCGGGTGCTGTATTCGATGTTCTTTGAGGGCTACACCGAAAAGCTCTGGGGTCGCCACCCGCGTGACATCTCGGCGGACTGGGGCTCCCAGCGCGTCAAGGGACTGTCGATTATGGCGATTATCAGGGATATGTTCGGCAAGATATTCGGCGGCAAAAACCGCAAGGTGGAAACGTCGCTCATTGAGGAGTTCTGGTATCCCAAGTACGGACCGGGACATCTGTGGGAGTATGTCAAAGCCCAAGTCGAGCAGCTCGGCGGCACTGTCAGGATGAACTGCGAGGTAAACTCGCTGCACACGCTGCCGGACGGAACGATTGACAAGGCTGTCTGCACGCTGGACGGCAAAAAGACCGAAATCGAATGCGACACTGTCATTTCCTCAATGCCCGTCAAGGACCTCGTTGCGGGGCTTGCGGACATCAGCGACGACATCAAGCAGGCGGCTGCGGATTTGCCCTACCGCGATTTCGTGACGGTCGGTCTGCTCGTCAACAAGCTGGAGCTTGAAAACAAGACGCAGATGAAGACGCTCGGCAACATCGTGCCCGACTGCTGGATTTACGTTCAGGACACCGGCGTAAAACTCGGACGCATACAGATATTCAACAACTGGTCGCCCTACATGGTCGCCGACCCCGAACATACCGTCTGGATTGGTCTGGAGTATTTCTGCACCGAGGGCGACGACTTCTGGAGCATGAGCGACGAAGAGTGCATACGCTTTGCGACCAAGGAGCTGGTCTCCATGGGCGTAATCGCAAGCGAAGACTCGGTGCTCGATTCCCACCGCGAGCGCATACAAAAGGCGTATCCCGCCTACTTCGATTCCTATTCGCGCATGAGCGAGATAATCGAGAGCCTCGACAAGCACCCCAACCTTTTCTGCGTCGGGCGCAACGGTCAGCACCGCTACAACAACATGGACCACTCGATGGCGACCTCCTTTGAGGCGGTGCGCGACATCAACGCGGGTGTGAGCGACCGCTCCAACGTGTGGAGCGTCAACACCGAAAAGGAATACCACGAGAGCAAAAAGAGCGAGTAACAATTTGACATAAAGCCGCCGCTTCGCCGCATTTCAAGGCGAGGCGGCGGCTTTTTGTATCGGTGGGCTGGGATGCCGCCATTGCCCGTATATTCATCATTGTACAAGCCGAGCGGGGCGGTTTCTACGCCTGTCGCCGAACGCCCGTTTATCGGCAGTTTGTGCGGCGCGCAAAGCGTCAAAAACAGTTGCCATTCACGGTTTAGCGTGATATAATGCTAAAGTATATTCAAAAAAGTATAGTTAGGAGGAGAAAATAATGGATAACAGCACGCAGGTCCTTGTGGCGATGATATGTTATCTCGTGTTCACCGTATCTATCGGCTTCGTTTTCGCAAAGCGTTCGTCGAAGAACAGTGAGGAATTCTTTATCGGAGGACGCTCGCTCGGACCGTGGGTCGCAGCGATGAGCGCAGAGGCGTCCGACATGAGCGGCTGGCTGCTCATGGGACTGCCCGGAGTCGCGTACTGGTGCGGACTGTCCGACGCGGCTTGGACGGCAATCGGTCTTGCGCTGGGTACCTACATAAACTGGCTGGTGGTCGCAAAGCGCCTTCGCAACTACTCGGTGGTCGCGGACAACTCCATCACGATACCCGACTTTTTGAGCAACCGCTTCCGCGAGAAGAAAAAGATAATCCTCACGATAGCGGCGCTGTTCATTCTCATTTTCTTTACCGTTTACGCCTCGAGCTGCTTCGTCACCTGCGGCAAGCTGTTCAGCACCCTGTTCGGGCTGCCCTACCGCTCGATGATGATAGTTGGCGCGTGCTTCATACTGCTTTACACCTTCCTGGGCGGATTTCTCGCCGAGAGCACGTCTGACTTTGTTCAGGCTGTAATCATGATATTCGCGCTCGTTGTCGTTCTCATCTCCGGCTGTGCCGCAGCGGGCGGCTTCAATGCGGTCATCGAGAACGCCAAGAACATACCCGGTTTCTTCACGCTGTTCGGCATCGCGACCCCGCAGGTCACCGACGGCGTGCAGCAGGTGGCAAACGGCGCGCCGGTGTTCGGCGAGGCGGGCTCCTACGGTCTGCTGACGATAATCAGCACACTTTCGTGGGGACTCGGCTACTTCGGTATGCCGCAGGTGCTGCTGCGCTTTATGGCGATACGCAAGGCTTCCGAGCTCAAGCGTTCCCGCCGCATAGCGACGGTCTGGTGCGTGATTTCGCTCACAGCCGCCGTGTTCATCGGTATAATCGGACGCTCCTTTATGCCCGTTGAAACCTCGCTGCTCAGTTCGAGCGGCGCGGAGAGCGTGTTTATCGTGCTCGCGCAGTCGCTGCTGCCCGCGTTCCTCGCCGGCATAGTTATGGCGGGCATACTCGCGGCGTCTATCAGCTCGTCCGACTCCTATCTGCTCATTGCGGCGTCGGCATTTGCAAAGAATATCTATCAGGGAATTTTCAAAAAGAACGCAAGCGAAAAGCAGGTCATGACAATGTCCAGAGTTATGCTGCTGCTCATCGGACTTATCGGCGTTGTCATTGCGCTCGATGAGAACAGCGTTATCTTCAAGATAGTCTCCTTCGCGTGGGCAGGCTTCGGCGCGACCTTCGGTCCCGTTATGCTCTTCTCGCTGTTCTGGAAGCGCATCACCCGTTCGGGCGCGGTCGCCGGTATGCTCACAGGCGGCGGCATGGTGTTTATCTGGAAGCTGCTGCTCAAGCCGCTCGGCGGTGTGTTCGGCATATACGAGCTGTTCCCCGCGTTTGTGCTCGCGAGCATAGTTATCGTTGTCGTCTCGCTGCTTTCCAAGGCTCCCGATGAGCAGCTTAACGCCGACTTTGACCAAGCCGTCAAGATGGGCGCCGAAAGCTGAGGAGAAAGCTATGCTTTGTCTCAAATGTAAAGCCTCGGTGCCGCAGGGCGCGGAGTACTGCACCAACTGCGGCGCAAAGATGCCGGTCGTGACCGAAGCCGTCGCGACGGGCGAGGATACCTATACGCCCATTACCGCGGCGGAAAAGGCAGAACCCGCGCTCAAAGAGAAGCCGGGCAAGCCGGCAGCTCCCGCGGCGCAGGAGGACCTGCTCAAGCCGCTGGGCGTGCTCAAGTACGTCGGTATGCTGCTTTTGCTCACGATACCGATTGCAAACATCGTGTTCGTCTTTCGCTGGGCGTTCGGCTGGGGCGTGAATAAAAACAAACGCAACTACGGACGCGCGCTGATACTGTACACGGTAATCATGGCGGTGCTCACCATCGGCTTTGTCATTATGTGGCCGGACGGCTTCCTCGCGTTCTGGCGCTTTGTCGGCGAGTGTGTAACGCGTCTGACGGGCGGCAAGGTCACGGTCGGCGTCTGAGCCGCGTTGTAAGCAATATAATGTATTTATATAAAGAGCGCCGCGTAAGCGGCGCTCTTTGCGGCTGAAGCATACGAATCGAAATGCTAGCTGGCTGTTTTCATTTCGTTTTAGAGGATTATACTGAGTCAGCGCCTCGGCAGACGAGCCCGAAGGGCTTCGCGCAGCGGCTGCCTGTCGCTTTCCGATCCTCTCATCTGCGGCGTCGGCAGCTTGCCGTATACCGCGCGGACGCGGTTTGTGCGGTTTCGCCGCGTTTCACTTACAAGCGAAAAAAAGCGGGTCGCGCCGACACGCACGGCGCAGTTGCACGAAACACGCAAAAAAGACTAAAAAACGCAAAATTAGTGCTTGACTTTGCCCTCACAGCCCTATATAATAAATCTCGTGCCTCACGAAAAGGTGACGCGCAAAGGACCTTGAAAATTAAACAATATTGGAACTTGAAGGAC
>CAYXRE010000043.1:944-12941 GCA_964466125.1 uncultured Oscillospiraceae bacterium | reverse complement strand
AGTATGACCGAAACATGGTTGCCGATGGCGGTTATGCGGTTGAAGTGCGCGGTGTTGTGGGTCGGGTCGTCAATCGTGATAACGCCGATTATGCCGCTTTTGGAGCGCAGCGGCACCACTACCAACGAGGAAACCCCCATCTCGCGCAGCTTGTCAAGTATGTCGTCGTCGGGCGCGTCGGGAAGCCGCGTCTGGACGTGCAGATATTCGCGCCCGTTAAAGCGGCGCTTCCACTCATCAAATTCCGTGAGCCGCACAAGGCTTAAATCCAACAGCGGCATCGCAATGTCGTCCGCGCTCACCGAGTAGGTGTTTGCGATCGAATCGTGCGGCAAATTGAACTCAAAGATGCTCGCCCGACGCGCGCCGAAATGTCCGCAAAGCGAGTGCAGCACATGGTGTAGAGCCTTGTCGGGACTGTCTGAGACGATTATCTCGCCCGAGATGTCGGATAAAAAGCGAAGCTGCTCATAAGCCTCGAACTCGCGCTGCTCCGCCTCGCGTTCGGTGGTTATGTCCGAGGCGACGGCGAGCTGCACCGGTTCGTTTATGCCGGGCAGTGAGGTAATCGAGACGCACGAGCTTATCCAGACGGTCATTCCGTCCCGCCGCACTGCGCGAAAGACGCATTTGAACGGCTCGCGGTTTACGCTTGAAAGGCGAGTGAGCTTCTCCACACGCTCGCGGTCGTCCGGGTGCACGAGGCTGAAAGGGGAGCGCACCTCGTTGAAGAACTGCTCGCGCGTGTATCCGAGCTGTTCAAAGTAGGTGTCGTTTGCGAAAATGAAGTGAGTCTGCTTGCCGCTTACGGTGACCGCCGTAACGCCGCCGTTCACGTTCTCCATAATCGTACGCATCTGCTCGGCGCTCTGCGCGGCGAGCTGTTTTGCGAGCGCAAGCTCGGTCGTGTCGGTCACCACGGACAGCAGCACCGTGTCGCTCAAGCCGTCGATTGCGGTAACCGAGGCGTTGGAGCGAATATGCATCAAATCACCCTGACGTTTATAGCAGCGGTACTCGAAGGTCTCCGGCTGCCGCTCGGCGAGTATGCGTTCGACGGTCGCCTTGACCCGCTCGCGGTCGTCCGCATGGATAATATCATATACGCTTTGAACCTCGTCGGAGAACTGTTCGCGCGTATAGCCGAACATGGTGAAATAAAAGTCGTTTGCATAGGCGAAATGCACCCTGCCGTCCGGCTCGACGGTGACGGCGGAGACGCCGCCGGTCACGTTTTGCATTATTGCGCGCAGCTGTTCGCTGCTCTCGCGCTCCTTTTGCTCCGCTTCGCGCTGCGCCGTCGCGTTTTCAATGGTACAGTAGAGCAACCAGCGGTCCTGCGCGCTTGCGATTACGCGGACAGCGCCGCGAATATAGGTTTTCTTACCTCCCTCGCGAAATCCGTGCAGCGCGACCTCGCAGCTTGCCTCGTCGGCGCTGCTCACAGCGGTCTCAATCGCTTTGGTTATCGCGTGGATATCCTTTTCGTCGAGGTGCTCGCGCCAGTCGATGTCCATGACGTCGCCCGCGCAAAGCGTCCAGTCCAGCGAGCGCGCAAACTTGTCGTTTACGCGAAGCAGCTCCACCTTGCCCGCGCGCAGCTCGAATACGCACGCTCCGCCGACATAGGAGTTGAAGATAAGCGTCTGTATCGACGCGGGGTCCCAGAACGAGTTGTTGTCCAGCGCCTCGACCGTCTCAATCAGCGCGTCGGCAGGTTCTGCGCTGCTTTCAATGGCGAGCGCCTCGAACTCGTGCTTGGGCATGGGTCTTGCGTAGAGGAAGCCTTGAATATATGAGCAGCCGATGGACTTGAGGAAGTCCGCTTGCTGTTTGGTTTCAACGCCCTCGGCGATGACCGGCATTCCCAGCCACTTTGCCATGCGCACGACCGATTCAAGTATGTTGCCCGCGCGCCGCGAATCGCCGGTGTTGCCGAAAAAGCGCATATCCAGCTTGAGGATATCCGCCGGCACGTCCTTGAGCGTGTTCAGCGACGAGTAGCCTGAGCCGAAGTCGTCTATTTCGACGACGAAGCCGCGCTCGGTCAGCTTGCGCACCGTCGCGATAAGCCGGTCGTTGGGACTTGCAAACGCGGACTCGGTTATTTCAAGGCGCAGCAAATCCGCGGGCAGCGAATATTTATCGACAAGCCCGCTTATTACGTCCACAAAGTCCTCGCACAGCATATCGCAGCGCGAGACGTTTACCGAAACCGGCAGCGCGGTGTACTCGGCGTCCATGCGCGCACGCAGGAAAATACAGGCGTTTTCCCATACGAACTTGTCCAGCTCGTAGATGAAGCCGTTGCGCTCGAACACGGGAATAAACGCGTTGGGCGGTATAAGTCCTCTTTGCGGGTGACGCCAGCGAACCAAGGCCTCCGCGCCGATAAGCGCGCCGGTGGAATGATTGTACTGCGGCTGGAACCATACTTCGAACTGCCCGCTTGCGAGCGCATAGTCCATTTCCGAGATGATCTCCTGCTCGCGCAGGATGCTCTCGCGCATGGACTCGTCGTAGTAGGCGATACGAGTGCCGAAAAAGCCCTTTACCGACAGCTGAGCCATAGACGCACGGTCGAGCATAGCGCTCACGGGAAGGCTTTTGTCGTTGACGATATACCGACCGATGCTGAAATCAATCGGGGGTATCGAGCCGTCGAGACGGGAGACGGTGCTTGAAAGCTGGGTCACCGTTTCGGAGCTCATGCATTCGCTCGGGTACATCGCGGCAAAATTGTCCGCCATGACGCGGCAGCATATCCCGCCGATTGAGCCGAAGCCGAGCCTTATCGCGTCGGCGATGAACTGGAGCATTTCATCGCCCTTGGCTATGCCGTAGCGGTCGTTTATGACCTTGAAGTTGTCTATGTCAAAATAGGATACGACGTAGTAGCCCGCGTCGCGCCCGTCTATCATGTCGCGAGCCTTGTCGAAAAACGCCTCGCGGTTCATGAGCCCCGTCAGCGAATCCCGCTCGGAGCGAAAGCGCAGTTCCTCGGTCATCTCCATTGTTTCGTTGATGTCCCGCAAGCTCAGCATGAGGCGCGGCGCTTGCTCGCCGTCACTTTCCAATCTCGAAACACGCACGTTGTACCAGCGGCGCTGTCCGTCCGCTCCGGAAAGCTGAAGCGTATGGCAGGCGCTTTGCAGCTGTCGGTTTTTGACAAGCTCAACGGACGCGCGCACCTCCTGCGCGTCCTTGTCGGAAACGGCGCACCTGTCAATCAGCTCGCCCGCGCTTGCGGCCCCAAACGGGTCGTAGCCGTCGCGGCTCAACGGGTCGAACAGAAAGCTGTCCGAGAGCTCGTCGTAGATATACACCACCGTTTCGCACGCGAAAAGCAGCTCGCGGTATTGCGCGAGCGCGTCGTCCAGCTTGAAGTCGGGCGAGAATTCGTCGGGGTGCATCAAATCGGTTTCGCTGAGAGTTTCCATGGCATTTCTCCGTGCTTTCCTTCGGCGGGCGTCGCCCGTGCGAATACTGCGCGCAAATATACGGATACCTCGCTTTGGCAGCAGCCAAAAACAGCCAAAATCATATCTATATATAAAATACAATAATATTACCAAAAAAACAACGTGAAACAGAGAATTTTGACATAATATGACCAAAACGGCTGCCGTTTATGTGCAAACCGACACGCCCGCAGCCGTTTGCTTGCACCGAAGGGATAAAAGGTATAAAATCCTGTTATCATAAGAAGGGAAGAATGTACATGGAATATGTAAACCTCTACGGCGCGGCTATGTTCGTGCTGCTGATGATACCGAACATTGTTTGGGCGGCAAAGAACAAGGACGCGCAGAACAACTGCGACAACAAGCTGATGAATGTCCTCGAGCAGGTCGGACGCTACGGCAGCTTTGTCTCGCTCGTGCTCAACTTCGGGATATTCCGCGCCGGTTTTCGCTCGAACGAGAGCTTTGCGCTGTGGCTTATAGTCAGCGGTGCGCTGCTTGCGGCATACTATGTCTGCTGGGCGGCGTACTTCAAGGGCAAGAACGTTTCGCTCGCGCTTGCGCTGCTGCCCTCGGCGCTGTTCGTTTTCGGCGGCATAATGGAGCGCAGCGTGCCGCTGCTCGTGTTCGGAGCGATATTCACCGTCGCGCACGTTTATGTGACGCGCTGCAATAATCCCGCGAAGGAGAAAAAATGAGACTGAGCGGAACACTGTTTTCACATTCCCTTGATATGGACACCGGCGTCACCGTCGTCACGCCCAACAAGCTGCGCGAGCACTACAAGGTGGTCTATTTGCTGCACGGCGCGCGGGGCGACCACAAAACGTGGCTGGACTACTCTCTGCTGCCGGTGTTCGCAAGCTCGGGCGAGACGGTCTACGTCATGCCGGATGCGGCGCGCAGCTTTTATACCGATATGGCGCACGGCTTCAAGTACTATTCCTACATCACGCAGGAGCTGCCCGCGATAATGAAAAACCTGTTCAACATCTCCGCGAAGCGGGAGGACACCTACATCATGGGAGCGTCGATGGGCGGCTACGGCGCGCTGAAATGCGCGCTTTCAAAGCCGGAGCAGTACGGCGGCTGCGCGGCGTTTTCCTCCGGCAACCTGTTTTTGAAGCAGGACTTAGACGCGCTTCGAAAGTACGGTCCGACCGAGGAGTTCGTCAAAACCTACGGCGAACAGCTCTACGAGGATTTCTGCGCGGTCTACGGTCCGACGCTCGAATGGCAGGAGAAGTATGAGCTGCTTGAGCTTGTCAAAAAGGCGAAGGCGGGCGGCACGCTGCCGAAACTGTATCTGAGCTGCGGGAATTCGGACGGATTTCTGGGCGCGCACGAGCGATTTTGCAAGCAGCTGGACGAGCTCGGCGTCGCGTACACCTTTGAAAACCGAGACGGCGGGCACGATTTCGTCTTCTTCAACGAAGCGTTTCACCGCGCGATAAATCACTTCGGGCTGTGAGCTGCGTGGATATAAATACAGCGCCTTAATTCTGCGGCGGAATGTTGTGACTCTTAATTTGCATGACCGATAAATTCATTGACAAGCCGGCTCAAAACGCCGCGATTCACGAAATCTGCCCGCGCGATACGGCTCACGCCGCGCCGCGCGGGTTTTGTCTTTCCAGAGCTTTTGCGTTTTGAAAGCGGCAGCAGCATTGAAGAAAACAGCCACCCGCGCGAAAAGCAATTGCAAAGCAACGCTCCCTTTTCCAGCGCGCTTAGAAAAAAGATTTCGACGCGGCAATCGACCGAATGCCCGCGCTTATCGGACAAGTTGACAAACTGCGAGCGCCGATGTATGATTTGTATAACAAATCACACAAAACTCAATTTCAGCGGGAGGTGAAGGCATATGGCTTTCCCGAAAGGTAAATATGCATGGACGGTCAAGATAGGCGAAAAGGGGCAGTTCGTCATCCCGAAGCAGGCGCGCGAGTTGTTCGGCTTTGAGCCGGGCGACACCATAATTTTGCTCGGCGACGGCAAGCGCGGGCTTGCAATTCCGCCCAAGGGTACGTTTGCGCACGTTCTCGGTGAAATCGAAGAGGAGCAGGATAAAGAAAAAATATGAAAACAAAAAGTAAAGGAAAGAAGGCGCTCAAGGTGGTACTGATTATACTTCTTGCGATAGTTCTCCTTATCGCGATTGCGGCGGGTGTGTTTTTCTATTCAAACACCCACTACTGGCAAAAGGATTACAACGCGACGATGAAGGCGGGCTTTACCGTCAAGCAGGCGACGCTGCCGGACGGCTCGGTCATTAATTACGCCGAGGGTCCGGACAACGGCAAGGCGTTGGTTTTGATACACGGGCAGACGGGAACGTGGGAGAGCTACACCAAGGTGCTGCCGCAGCTGAGTAAGAACTGGCACGTGTTCGCGGTGGACTGCTACGGTCACGGCGGCTCAAGCCACGACGAGGCGAAGTATTACATCGACGCAAACGGCAAGGATTTCATCTGGTTCATCGACAACGTGATTGCCGCGCCGACCGTAGTTTCGGGGCATTCCTCCGGCGGACTGCTCGCGTCCTATGTCGCGGCGTACGGCGGCAAGAACGTCGTGGGTGCGGTGCTTGAGGACCCGCCCGTGTTCTCGACCGAAGCGGATTACTTTGAGCGGTCATTTGCATATCTTGACACCTATGAGGTCATGCACGATTATATTGAGAGCGACCGCTCGGAGTGCTGGGAAGCGTACTATCTGCGTAACTGCCTGTGGGGTCAGCTTTATATGGCGCCGACCATGCCCAAGCTCGCGGACTACGCGCAGTCGTATAGCGTCAAGCATCCCGACAAGCCCGTCGAGATATTCTATATGCCAAGCTCGATTAACCAGACCTTCCAGTTCACCAAGCAGTACGATTTCATGTTCGGCGAGCATTTCTACGATTACACCTGGCACGCGGGCATACCGCAGGAACAGCTGATGAGCGACATACATATTCCGACGGTGTTTTTGCACGCAAAGGATATGTTCACGCCCGACGGAATACTTATGGCTGCGTCCTCCGACGAGCAGGCGAGAAAGGCTGTCGGGCTGATAAACGGCGGCGACTGCCGTCTGGTCGAGCTGGAGAGCAACCATCTGATACATTGGTATCACCCCGATGTCTTTATCGAGGCGTTCAGCGAGTTTCTGCCAAGCGAGCAGCAGTAAGACCGTCCGCCCCGCGAAGCGGGGGGACGGGGGAATCAGCCGATGTGTTATCGAGGCGTTCAGCGAGTTTCTCCCAAGCGAGCAGCAGTAACCGTCCGCCCCGCGAAGCGGGGGACGGGGAAATCCCGATGTGTTTATCGAGGCGTTCAGCGAGTTTCTCCCAAGCGAACAGAAGTGAATCGTTCGCCCCGCGAAGCGGGGGGCGGGGGAATCAGCCAGTGTCTTTATCGAGGCGTTCAGCGAGTTTCTCCCAAGCGCGCAGCAGTAACCGTCCGCCCCGCGAAGCGGGGGGAGACCCATTCTGTCTGAAGCGAAAAGTTGACAACAAGAAACCGTCCTCTCCTTTCGGAGAGAACGGTTTCTTTTGTTAGTGAAGATTTCAATCCGAAGCCGCCATAATGACCCAAGGTCACTTATATAAACACGGAATATTTACTGTGTTAGGTGGTTTGACTGCTCAGAGTGAAAAGACAGGCAGTCACTGGGTTTGTTGCGGCTTGCATCTGAGCGTTTTGCGACTACTTATCCATAAGCCAGCGCTCCACCTCGCACAGACTTACGCCGATGTGCTCGGCAATCTGTTCGTGCGTGTCGCCGCGCTGCGAGAAACGCCGCGCGACGTCCTCTAGGCTTTCACCGACCTCGATGACGTGACCGTCCGGGT
This sequence comes from uncultured Oscillospiraceae bacterium, assembly GCA_964466125.1. Lineage (GTDB taxonomy): Bacteria > Bacillota > Clostridia > Oscillospirales > Ruminococcaceae > JAUNBN01. The sequence continues at coordinate 5,642 of CAYXRE010000043.1, read as the reverse complement.
CGAGAAAGCGTACGGCGCGCTGACCCCACGGCTGCTCGAAAAGCGGATGCACAAGTCTCACGTCCGGCTGCTCGGAGAGGGCGGCTGCAAACTCGGTGAGCCTGTCCGTCTCAAAATACGCCTCTGCGTCCTTGCCGCCAAAGCATATTTCGCCGTCGTTCGCACCGAGAAGCCCGTTCCAGCTCTCTAGCGTTTGCAGATTCAGTCCGCCGTCCAGCATTATGTTTGCGCCGTAGTCCAGCGCAACGTCCAGACCCAGCACCCGCTTGTAGAACTCCTTTGAGCGCTCCATGTCGCGCACAACAAACAGCGCGCCGATATATTTCATCATTCTTCTGCCGCCTTTCACATCTTTGTTTGAGATGATTATACTATTTAAACACGAGGTTCGAAAGTGATTTCAAAATGACCAATGGTCATTATGAGCGAACAGTAAACCAAGCGCCACCGAGAAAATTTATCGAAATTCGTTAAATAATTGTTGACAAAGCATAATACTCGGTGTATGATAACAGCGTAGTTAACGATTAACGATAATTATTTAATTTCGGAGGAATAAGAAATGGAAACTACACAGCAGAAGCTCAAGAAATTCTCGCAGATAGTATATGTGCTGGCGACGATAGGGAAGATTATCTGCATAGTGGGAATCACCGCCTGCATCATCTGCACGGTAATATTTGCGACGCCCGAGGTGCGCAATACTCTGCCGGAAACCACAATCACGGTTGAGACCGCGAACGGCGGCTCTGTTCGCAATCTTGCGGATATGCTCAGCATGATGGCGTTCTCACTTACCGCGACGATATTCTCGCTTGTCGTGTGCAGCAAGCTGCAAAAGCTGTTCGCGAATATGCGCGACCAGGAGACGCCGTTTACCATGGAAAACGCCGAGATATTCAAATCCATTGCGATTATCATGCTCGTCGGCGCTGTCGTCCCGACGGTGGTCGCCGTGATAGTCGGCTACGGCGCGGTGGCGATTGACCGCTCGCTCAGCTTTAACGTCGGCTACGACATGAACTTTTCGATTATGTCCGTGCTCATCTGCTTTGTGATGTCGGTCGTCTTCAAGTACGGCTGCGAGCTGCAAACGCAGGTCGATGAGACGCTGTGAGGTTGAGAAAATGGGAAAAATAATTCTGCGGCTCGACCGCGTCATGGCGGACAGGAAGATGTCGCTCAACGAACTGTCCGAACGCGTGGGCGTCACAAACGTCAACCTGTCCAAGATCAAAACCGGGAAAATCAGCGCGATACGCTTTTCGACTTTGAAGTCGATTTGCGAAACGCTGACCTGTCAGCCGGGCGACATACTCGAATACGACCCCGCCGCCCCCGACGAACAGACGGTGGAAACGGCGGAGAACGCTTGATATTTCGAGCAATATACGCTATAATCGACAAGTATTGACCGGCATGAAGCCGGCGAGCTATCCGAAATCGGAACAAATGCCACGAAGGCTGCTCATCATTTTATGAGGGTGCTTTCGCGGCATTCTCTGTTTTTTGGAGGCTTTTTATGACAAGGACCAGACGTATCGTGTTCGCGGGTCTGTGCGTCGCGCTCGGCGTCGCACTGCCCATCGCTTTCCACTCGGTTCCCAACGCCGGCTCGATTTTCCTGCCCATGCACATTCCCGTGCTGCTGTGCGGACTCATCTGCGGTCCGTGGTGCGGGCTTGCGTGCGGCGTGCTTGCGCCGCTGCTCTCCAGTCTGCTGACGGGAATGCCGCCCGCCGCCATGCTCCCGCAGATGCTCTGCGAGCTTGCGGTCTACGGGCTGGTGAGCGGGCTGCTCATGCGCGCCGTACATACCGGCAAAAAGAGCGCCAACATCTACATCGCGCTCGTCGGCGCAATGCTCGCGGGTCGCGTGGTCTACGGCGTTTTGAACGCGCTTATCTTCCGCGCGGGCGAGTACAGTATGTCCGCATGGGTCGCCGCGGCGTTTGTGACGGCGCTGCCGGGAATCATCGCGCAGCTCGTCGTCATACCGATTCTGCTGCTTGCGCTTGAGAAAGCCAAGCTCATCGAGCTTCGCGCCTAGCTACGAGTTTTGTAAAATCAAAGCCGCCGCGCCCGTTTATCGGGCGCGGCGGCTTTCCTGTGCTGTGTGGATCATTTGAGCGCAAGAATCTGCCCGACAGCGTCGGAGATGTATTCGCCGAGCGTCATGTCGCGAACGCCGGCAATGCTTACGCGGCACTTGTTGACGGGAATAAGCACCTTGTGCGCGCGGCTTTCGCTGACGGCGAGCGCCATTTTCGGAGTGATTTCCCCGACAAGGGAGTTTGCCGCGATTATGCCGACCGGTCCGGTTATCACGTCCGCCTCGCCGCACATGACGACCACGGGGTTCTCGCCCGTCGCGCTGCGGTCGGCGCCCGCCTTGAGCATGGCGCCCGTCGCAATCGTGTTTGTTCCCACGGCGGTTATCTCGCAGTCCGCTCCTTTTGCGCGAAGCGCCTCGATGATAGCTTTGCCGATTCTTCCGCCCTGACCGTCAATCACAAGAATATTCACAGCAGTCTCCTTTTGGATTTGTAGTATATAGTATTTACAAGCGAACGGCGCTCGGTGAAAACTTGAACGCGGTTCACCATATTGAAAAGCCCGCTTGTCGCCGTATGGAGTGTCGAAAGCAAAGAGCCGAGGAATACCGACGATGCTCATAAATGAAGTTTGCCGTGTATAGTATATCACATCGGCATGAAAACAGCGAACGGTGCAACTGCGGCAAGGTTTATGTTATACTGAATAAAACAACCCGCTCATTCGACGCAAAGCGACAATCGAACGGAGGCGTATATGCAGCAGCTCGACGAGAAAATGACCTTTGAATACAACGACCCGCGCGCGAACAAGCCAAACAAAAGAAAGAAAAAACGTCGATTCAATACGGCGGCGTTTCTGCTCGGTGTGCTCGCGCTTATTGCCGCCGTCGGCGCGGTGTACTTTGCCATGAGTTTGAGGACGGCGAACGAGGCGCTCGCCGAGCAGACCGCCGAGACTCAGCGGCTCACCGAGGAGCTTCACGACTACACTCCCAAGATGACCGACGACGCACTCATACCCTTTTCGACCATTCGCGGCTACACCGACGAGGCGCAGTCGCTGACCGACTTCATCTCCCGTTTCTATCCCGACTGCATGGTCTATACCGATATATACAACGAGATAATCTATCAGCCCGTCGACCCGTCCATTGCCCGCAATACCTACGACTGGGAGCTGCTCAAGCGGGACGAAAAGCTGGGGCGCGACCTTATGAGCTATACCACGAAGGACGGGGCTGCGGCGCTCAAGGTAATCGACGTCTCGGAGTTTCAGGGGAAAATCGACTGGAAAAAGGTCAAGGCGGACGGCGTCGCTTTCGCGTTTATCCGTGCGGGACTGCGCGGCTACGAGAGCTCAACGGTGTTTGAGGACGAGCGGTTTGAGCAGAACCTGAAGGGCGCAAACGAGGCGGGACTGCCCGTCGGCGCGTATTTCTACTCGCAGGCGGCGACCGTCGAGGAGGCGGTCGAGGAAGCGCAGTTTGTGCTTGAGAAAATCGAGGGCTATGAGGTGAGCTGCCCCATCGTGCTCGACATGGAGGAGGAGAACTCCGCAGGCTCGCGAACCCGTGACCTCACACCAACTCAGCGCACCGATATCGCGATAGCCTTTATGGACACGATAAGCGCCGCCGGACACAAGCCGATGATATACGGAAATATGCGTATGTTCGCGCAGCGTCTGGATCTTACACGACTGGTCGGCTACGAGAAGTGGTTTGCGCAGTATTTCTCCCGCCCGTATTACCCGTACGAGTTCGGCATCTGGCAGTATTCGTGCGAGGGAACGGTGGAAGGAATAAGCGGCGACGTGGATATGAACCTCGCGTTCGTTGATTATTCTAAGTAACGGCGGACAGCGTATACGATAATATTGCACACAGTATAAAACGCGCACGATATACATTTGGTATATCGTGCGCGTTTTTGCAGCTGCCGTAACAATGCGTACTATCTCGAGCACTGACTTCACACTCGTCGCCCTGTCGTCTGTAATTTATTCAGTTTTGCGCCGCGCGTGTCTGCCGACAGCCCTGTGTTCGGCAGTCATCGCTTTTCGCAAAGAGCGGGGCAGGTCAATTTGCCGCAACGTGTGTTGCTCGCCGTGCTGTTTGGTCAAGCGGGTGCGGATAAGGAAGAACATCATACCCCGCCGAATATGCAGATTTCAATATTGTAGCCGTGCGACTATCTCGTTCAGGCAGTCGAGAAACGCCTGCTCGCCGAAGGTGTTGAGCTTGAGGAAAACCGCCTGCGAGCCGCCGGAGGTAATCGCGCTCAGCGTGCAGTCGCCGTCGCGCCCGAACAGCGTTATGTTCATGCTCAGACGATTGCCGCCGAGAACGCTGTAACGCTCATAGACGCGCACGCTGCACCGAACGCCGTCCAGCTGCGAGTCGCTTGCGCCCTCGCGTGTCGCCGAGGCGCTGCCGTTCACGATGCCGGAATCGACGGCGCAAAGCACCTCGTCGAAGCCGCGGTTAAGTTTCCATTTACACTGTGCCATATTATATCCTTTCATTTACAAACTGACCATGGGTCATTGTTTTTTGTATACCAATACTTCAAAGCCGATTTGCGTTTCCAGCCTTTCGAGTGCCGCCGCCTTGCGCTGGTCCGCCTCGGAGGTCTTGTAATA
>CAYXRE010000043.1:0-934 GCA_964466125.1 uncultured Oscillospiraceae bacterium | reverse complement strand
GAAAAGCGCGTCGATGTCGCGCGGGTCGTCGAGCGAAAGACGGTATTCGATGCGTTGCTTTGAGACGACCGAAAAGCCCTCGATTTGTTCGTCGGCGGGCTTGTTCTCATACGGCTCGTCATATACGGCGCATTTGAGTTCCCACAGGTGGCGCACAGTCGGCACCGCGCGCACGAGTATTCCGCCGCGACACAGCACGCGGGCAAACTCCCTTGCGGCAAGCGGAGCGAACAGGTTCATCAGCGCGCCGCAGTAGTCGTCCGCAACGGGCAGCTCGAACGCGCTCGCCACCGCGAGCTGTATGCCGCCGCCGCGCTTTGCGGCTTCATGCACCGCCGCCTTGGACACGTCGATTCCCGCACATTCGCAGTCACTCAGCGCCTTTGCCGCGCGTGCGGTATAAAAACCCTCGCCGCACCCGCAGTCGAGCAGGCGTCGGTTTGCCCCGACGTGCTCCTGCAGCGCGGCACACACCGCGTCCGCGAGAGGGTCGTAATAACCCTTTTCGAGAAACTCGGTTCGGGCGCGCGCCATAAGCGCGTCGTCGCCGTGCCGCTTGCCCGAGACGCCCGAGCGCAGCAGCAAATTCACATACCCTCGGCGGGAGAGGTCGAAGCTGTGCGCGTTGCCGCACACAAGCGCGTTGCCGCCGCGTATAAGCTCTCGCCCGCACACGGGACAGCGAAAAAAGGATTTATCGTCCTGCGGCATCGCGTGCTCCTCTCGATTATTCTGTATTGCGCTATACCATTATACCCCGCAAGCGCGGGATTTGAAAGCGCGAAACACGCGACAGATTGACATATAGGGAATTGAATATATAATCGGAAAAGATTCATACAATAAATCCCGAGATGCGGCTGTGTCTCGGGATTTTTGTGTCGTGCTTTAGCGCAGAACCTTGCGCGAAGCGGGAGGTTCAAAACCCGCCCGC
>CAYXRE010000042.1:7416-13039 GCA_964466125.1 uncultured Oscillospiraceae bacterium | reverse complement strand
GGTTTTCTATCTCGTTGTAAGCCTCATTGAGATTATAAGGGGCTCAAAGAGAATTGAAAAACAAAAAACCACGACGGTATTTTGCTTTATCGGAATATCCTTTGCCGCCATGCTGGTTCAGCTGGCTTTCCCGAACGTGCTCGTAAATACAACCGCGAACGCCCTTGCGCTGACCATGATGTATCATGCGCTGCAAATTCCCGCAGAACACATTGATTCGCTGACCAATGTATTCAATCAAACTGCGCTGCCGATAGTATTTTCGGATTTATACGACCAGCGCTCGGAATTTTCGGTGTTTATCGTCGCCGTAAGGTCAATGCACATCATCAATTATAATCTCGGTATAGCAAAGGGCGATCAGCTGCTCATAAACGTGGCAAAGCAGCTTGCGGACAGCTACGGCGTAGAAAACGTTTACCGCGCCGCAGGCGATGCGTTCGCTGTTGTCGCCAGAACGTCGTAAATCGTTCCAATAGACGGCGATGTACTGAGTGACATAAAATCGGGCATTCCGTCGCGCTGGAACCTCGGAGGCTTTGTCACAAAAGCCGAGTTTAATATTGTCGGCATAAACTCCGACGATGCGGCGAACTCGGACGAAATGGTCAACATAGTCAAATATGTCATGTATCACCACGACAGCGGCAGAATTATGGACTGTCTGTTGTTTGACGGCGAGTTCAAGAAAAGCTTTATCGAGTTCTCCAAGACCGAGTCAGCGCTCGCAAAGGCGCTGAAAAACGATGCGATACAGGTTTACTACCAGCCGATACACCAGCCGGACGGCAAGCTTGTCGCGCTTGAGGCGCTGTGCAGGATTTTCGACGACGAGCTGGGCGCGCTCAACCCCGAATACTTTATTCGCATGGCGGAGAGCAACGGCAGCATAATCGAGCTGACAAACAAGGTTATCGACCGAGTATGTGCGATGGTCAACAACAACGACGTAGACAGCTGGGAGCTTGAACACATAGGCATAAATATCTCGATGCTTCAATGCGTCAACATGGATCTTTGCGAACCGGTAATCGAATACATAAAATCTCGCGGTATAAAGCCGGGACTGCTGCGCTTTGAACTCACCGAGACCGGTCTTGTGACCTCCATTGCGGACGTGCGCGAAAACATGAAAAGAATCATTGATGACGGTTTTTCCTTCCTGTTGGACGATTTCGGAAGCGGATATGCGAACTTCAACTATCTTTCCGAGCTGCCGTTTTACTGTGTCAAGCTGGACAAGACGCTGCTTTGGAACTGTACTAGGTCCAAAAACGACCTTATGACCCTGACGACCTGCAACTCCATTGTCAAGCAGCTTGGAAAGCTGTCCGTCTGCGAGGGCGTGGAAACCAAACAGCAGGCGGAGCTGCTGACCGACATAGGCGTGGATATGTTCCAGGGGTATCTCTACTCCAAGGCGCTGCCGGAGGATGAGCTCGTCAGATACGTCGGTCGCTGCAAGGAAAGGGAGGCGGTCGGATGAGCATTAATTATAACTTTGCGTTGGGTTCTTTCCTGTTTATTCTAATTCTCATTGGATTTTACTTCGCCAAGAAACGCATACCGAACATCAACAACCGCATATATGTGAAGCTGTTGTTGTGTGCGGGCGCTTCAACGCTCCTTGACTTTCTCACTGCTTATCACGCAAGCACCGGTGCGGGAAGCAGCTCAATAACCGTCTTGTATGTTATGAGCATTGCGTTTATATTGACGCTGCAATACTGCCTGCCGTTGTTTTTGAAGTACATTCTCATTTATTCAGGTGTGTTTTCGTCCTCAAACAAGCTTAAGAACTTTGCAATCTGCTTACCGTACATTGCTGTTTTCTTTCTCACACTATCCGCTCCGCTGTGGCAGGGGGGGATATTCTATCTCGGCGCGCAGGGTGAGTATTATCGCGGCAGCGGGCATTTTATGCTGTATGTTTCGACCGCATTCTATCTGTTGGCGTCGATAATCACGATGATCGTAAATCGAAAGAAGTTTGCCGCAAAAACCGTAATCAGCGTGAGTATATGCACGCTGCTTGTATTGTCGTCGACAATAATTCAGGCATTCAACATGAAGCTGCTCATAACTTCCAGTTCGGTTGCGCTGACGGTCTGTTGTTTGTATTTCGTGCTCCAAACCCCTAACAAATATATAGACTCGCTCACCGGCAACTACAACCACGTTTCCATTCCCGGTTTTCTTGACGAGATGTACGGTTCGTTAAGCGACTTTAATCTGATTGTTGTTTCACTGCGCTCGTTTGAGAAAATAAGCGTTACTTACAGCACAGATATAAGCGACAAGCTGTTAATCGAGTTTTCGAACGAGCTGAACAGTGCTTTCAGAGGTTCATTTATCTTCCGCGCATATTATAAGGATTTTGTCGTGCTTGACGCCGAGCGTCGCTATTCGCTCGGTTCGGTGCAAAACAGAGTGGATATAATTCGCAGCAGCTACACTATCGAGGACAAAACGATAACGCTTGAGCCGGGCGTGGTCATGCTGCGAAGTGAAGACTACGAGAACACGACCGAGATAATGGACATGGTGGACTATGTCATCGCCGAGGATATATTTGGTGACAACGGCGTAAAATGCATGAGCAACGAGGAAATGGTGCAGTGCAAAAAGATGTCCGCGCTCGAGTCGAGCATCGGCAACGACATCGAATTTCAAAACATAACGTTCGAGTATGATACGATAAACGAATCGAAGAGAAGTGCAGTGGGCATACAGATATATCCTGTAAAGCCGGGCGGAAATACAGTCGGCTGCAGCTCCGAGGAGCTGTTTCGCGCCGCAGAGCACAGCGGGACCATGCCGGCGCTTTGCCGCTATATTATGCGCAAGGCGGCGGCGCTCATTAAAAACCATATGTTTGTCGAGGGCGGATACAACATTGTTACAGTTGCGCTGCCGATGTTTGCCTTTTCCGAAATTGGTTTTGCGGACGAGATGAAAAGCATTTGCGAGAAAGAGGGCGTCGAGTGCTTGCGAATCTGCTTTGAGATGAGCAGTTTTGAGCAGACAAGCGATATACAGACGCTCAAGGAGAATTTCGCAAAACTTCGAAGCAGCGGATTTTCTCTGGCGCTTAGTAATTTCGGAGTTGGGTACATCGACATACCGCTTATCACCGACTTGGAATTCGATTATCTGAAGATACACGGAGAGCTGATTAGGAACGCTTCGAGCGACCGCAAACAGGCGGGCTTCCTTTCGATAATTTACGGGGTATTTTCCTGTTATCCGCTAAAGCTTATTCAAAGCGGAATCGAAAGCAAGAGCGAATTTGATTTCGCAAACGTATTCTCGGTGCCTTACGGTCAGGGAGCTTATTTCTGCGAAAGAAAGCAGCTGCTTGGGATATGACAACATAGAAAGTGCAAAAACACCGATTCTTTGCTCATCAAAGAATCGGTGTTTTATACTACATTTTTCCGCCGACCGCCGTCGGCTTTACGTTCGCAGGTATCGGGCTCACATAGGGCTTAGTCAGCTTCTCGCGGAATTCTTGCTGTGCAAGGGTGATTGTGTCGGGATTCTCAATAAGACTTACCGCGCAAAGCGCAAGCACCTTTGCGGCACAAAGCATTCCTTTTTTTGCGAAACTCGTTTTCCCGCACGCGACGTTTTGCCACGAATGGCACTGCTGACGGGAGGGGAAGGTGACAACGCGTATTTGAGCCGTGGGCGTCTGGCGGCTGACGTCGCCGACGTCGGTCGAGCCAAACTGGAAATTCATCGTCGAATTCATGGGAGGCAGAAAGTCGTTGAGCGGTTTGGAGCCGTTCTCGCTGTGCTTTTTGATGAATTCGATTTGTTCGTCACTCGAGCAAGCGCTGACGCCGGGCAGTGCGTCCGAGATGATTTCAAAGGTCTGCTGCATTTTCTTTGCGAAGGCATTTTCGTCATCGGAATACTTCGGAACGCCGACTTGCACAAAGCTGTCGTAAAGCTGCTTTTCGAGCGTGTAGTTGGGCAGCAGATTGGCGCAGCTGTCGATGAAACGTTCGGTCATAACGGTATCGGTCATGAGAGCGGCGCCCTTTGCGATGTTGTCCACGCGCTTCGCAAGCTCAATGCAGTCGTCCATGTCTATTGAACGAACCATGTAAAGTACCTGCGCGTAGGGCTGCACGACGTTGGGGGAGTTGCCGCCAGCGTCGGTTATTGAGTAATGTATGCGAGCACAGTCGGGCATGTGCTCACGCAGGAACTGCACGCCGATGTTCATAAGCTCGACCGCGTCCAGACCCGAGCGACCGAGGTGGGGACTTTGTGCGGCGTGAGAGGCGACGCCTGTGAATTTATATTCCTTTTGTATACAGCTGTTGTTGGTGCCGGAGACGACTCCGTTGTAGTCGTCCGGGTGCCACGAGAGCGCGAAATCGAGCGATTTGAACAAACCCTCGCGCGCCATGAACGCCTTTCCTGAGCCGCCCTCCTCGCCGGGACAGCCATAGAAGATAACAGTGCCCTCGCGCTGGGTGTCCTCAAGATAACGTTTAACCGCGTAGGCGGCGGCAAGCGCCCCGCCGCCGAGCAGGTTGTGACCGCAGCCGTGACCGCACCCACCATCCGTCAGTTCCTCACGCACGAACACGCCGTCCTTTTGCGACAGACCAGAGAGCGCGTCAAATTCGCCCAATATACCTATGAGCGGACGACCGTGTCCGAAGGAGCCGGAAAAGGCGGTCGGAACGCCGCAGATGCCTTTCTCGACAGTGAAGCCGAGCGAATCGAGCAGCTTACAGTAGGTCTCCATGGACTTGAACTCAAGCAGCGACAGCTCAGGGTTCGCCCAAATCGTGTCGGAAAGACGTGTGAATATATCGGAGCTTTCGTCAACTGTTTTTGCGGTGTCAAGCGCTTCTTTGCTGAAAACAGACATTAATATAACACCTTGCTTAGGAATTCTTTGGTGCGCGGATTTTCGGGTGCGCCGAAAATCTGGGCGGGCGAGCCTTTTTCCTCAATGCGTCCCTCGTCCATGAAAACGACCGTCTCTGCGACTTCGCGGGCAAAGCCCATTTCATGTGTGACGATGACGGTGGTCATGCCGGACTTTACAAGGTCCTTGATGACCTGCAAAACCTCGCCGACCATTTCGGGATCGAGTGCGGAGGTGGGCTCGTCGAACAGCATGACCTCAGGCTCCATTGCGAGCGCGCGCATAATGGCGACACGCTGCTTTTGACCGCCTGAAAGTTGTATGGGGTAGGCGCTCGCGCGGTCGGCAAGGTCAACAATTTCGAGCAGCTCCAAGGCCTTCTTTTCAGCCTGCTGCTGCGTCATTCCCTTTACCTTTATCGGCGCGAGGGTCAGGTTCTCCATGATTGTTTTGTGCGGGAATAGATTGAAATGCTGAAAAACCATGCCCATTTTGAGACAAAGCTGATTTATCGCGTCTTCCTTTGCCGCACGGCGCTCGAAAAGGTTCCACATAGTGCCGCGAAAACCGCTGTACGGGTTGTCGAGCTCCATGTTGGTTATCTCCTCACCGTCGAAGAAGATACTGCCGGAATCCGGCGTTTCGAGGAGGTTGAAAGAACGAAGCAGCGTCGATTTGCCCGAACCGGACGGTCCCATGATAACCGTCGTGGAACCGCGGCGTATATTGAGC
>CAYXRE010000042.1:0-7406 GCA_964466125.1 uncultured Oscillospiraceae bacterium | reverse complement strand
TTTTGCTGACGTTGTTTGCAACAATCACGTTGTCTGTCAACTTCGCATTTGTCGATTGCGTAAGATTATCTTTCGTCGCCACGGCGCATCCTCCTTTCGATTGCCTGAATACCCTTTGAGGTGGGGAAGGTGAGCAGGAAGTACAACAAGGCGGCTACGAGCAGCGGCTCAAGGGCACGGTAGGTCGTTGCGCGGATGATGTTGGAGTAGTACATGATTTCCTGCATACCGAGAACCGAGCAGATGGAGGACTCCTTAATTATCGTTACAAACTCGTTCGCAATGGCGGGGAGAATGTTCTTGATTGCCTGAGGCAGAACGATGAATTGCATCGTCTGGCTCTTTTTGAGTCCGAGTGAGCGCGAAGCCTCGGTCTGACCGTAATCGACGCCCTGAATGCCGCCGCGGATAATCTCGGCGACGTAACCGGCGCTGTTGAGCGAGATTGCGATTATGCCGGGAATAAACCTGCTAGCGTCGATAAAGCCGAATATTGTGAAAGAGGGAAGCGAGATTGCCCCGAAAACCCCGTAGTAGATGATATACAGCTGCACGAGCATAGGCGTGCCGCGAACGAATTCGACGTACGCGCCGGATATAGCTTTGAGAATCTTGACCTTTGAAAGTCGCATGAGAGCAAGCAGCAGCGCGAGAATAAATCCAAGTACAACGGAAAACAAGGCGAGCAGAATCGTGTAGATAATGCCCTTTCCGAACCATGGAAGATATTCAAACACCCTTGCGAAGCCTTCGGCACTAAGCATTTCAATAACTCCTTTTAATCAGCATTATCCGGTACCCGAAAACGGATACCGGATATATGTTATACAAGTTTTACTTTGTCTTACGCAATGGCCTTGGAGCTCAGCTCGTTGGCTTCGGCAACGTAAGCGTCCATCGTGCCGTCGGCGACGACCTTGGCGATAACTTCGTTTACCGCAGCGGTAAGCGTGTCGTTGCCCTTCATGATGGCGATGGCGGAGCCTTCCTGGTCATAATCAACCGCGCACATCTCGGCGATTTCGGGATACTGCTTTATGTAGTTTTCGAGTATGGCGGTCTCAATGAAAGCGCCCTCGATTTTGCCGGAGATAAGCTCCATGATGATGTCGGGAACTGTCTTGAGCAGAACGGGCTGGGCGTCAGGGCAGTTGGCAGCGAGAAGGTCGGCCTGGATGGAGCCGGACTGCGCGCCTACCTGAAGACCCGCAAAGTCGTCATAAGAGTCATACTTGCCGGCGTTTGCTTTGAGAATGGCGAAGGACTGTCCGCCGAGATAATAAAGGTCGGAGAAATCAACGGTCTTGGCTCTCTCGGGGTCGGGGGAGAAACCGGCGATTCCGAGGTCAATGTTGCCGGAGGTGAGCTCCATGAGGATAGAGTCGAAGTTCATGTCCTTGATTTCAAGCTCGACACCGATGTCATCGGCGATAGCCTTGGCAAGAGCCATGTCGAAGCCGACAATAACGTCGTTTCCGGCGTCGTCGATTATGTGGAACTCATAGGGTGCAAAGTCGGCGGAGGTTCCGACGACGAGCTTGCCGGACTTCTTGATGTCGTCAAGGGTTTTGACTTTGGTGCCGCCGCAGGACGCGCAGCAAAGTGCAAGTGCAAGTACCAGTACGAGAGCAATTATCTTTTTCATTCTTCTGTTTCCTTTCGGTTTTGTCTTTCTCTTTAGGATGCATTCATTATATTCGCATAATTATAAATTATCAAGAGCCAAATAAACGGAATTTAATAAAAATTAATTCATAATTATCGATTGCTAAGTAATATCACGTTAATTGCTATAATTATCGCGTAATAACTATAAATAACACGATAATACGCGATAATGACAGATTATAGTATGCAAATATCTGTATAACAATGCATATTATGCAGCAAATATTAATCTATGATGTATATTATACATTATAAATAACAGTTATGCATATTTGCTGATTGAAATAAGCGTAAGAATACCCATTCATTGATATAATACATCGGAAAAAAATGCACAATGAGGTCGATTTGTGAATTATTTAATTATACGAATATTCCAATTGACATTTTACGTTTATGAGAATATACTTTTTCCATAAAGAGCAAAGGCGCTCCAACAAGGTTGGAGCGCCTTTCTTAGTTAGAAAGGAGAAATTATGGCGAAGTATACAAAGGAAGACATACTGAGAATTGTGAAGGAAGAGGATGTTCTGTTTATTCGGCTGCAATTCACGGATATATTCGGACATCTGAAAAATGTGGCTGTGCCGGTCTCACAGCTGGAAAAAGTGCTCAACAACGGGTGTATGTTCGACGGCTCCTCGATAGAAGGCTTCGTGCGTATCCAGGAATCCGACCAGTATCTTTATCCCGACCTCGACAGCTTTGTCATAATTCCCTGGCGTTCACAAAACGGCAAGGTAGCAAGGCTCATCTGCGACGTATATACCGCACAGGGCGAGCCTTTCACCGGCGACCCGCGCTATCGGCTTCGCAAGGTAATCAAGGAAGCAAAGGATATGGGCTATTCCTTCAACGTCGGTCCGGAGTGTGAGTTCTTCCTGTTTTATACCGACGAGGACGGCAACCCCACGACCTATACCACAGACAGCGCCGGTTACTTTGACCTCGGACCGATTGACCACGGCGAGTCTGTTCGCCGCGACATAGTGCTTGCGCTTGAGGAGATGGGCTATGAGGTCGAAGCGTCGCACCATGAGGTCGCCGCGGGTCAGCATGAAATTGACTTCAAATATGCCTCCGCACTGCATTCGGCGGACAATATAATGACCTTCAAGTTCGCGGTCAAAAGCCTTGCGCAGAAAAACGGGCTGTACGCGACCTTTATGCCCAAGCCGGTTTTCGGAATCAACGGCTCCGGTATGCACACGAATATGTCGCTTTTCACAAACGGTAAAAATGCGTTTGAAGATCCCACGGATAAGCTCGGACTCAGCAAGACGGCATACAGCTTCATCGCCGGAATAATCGACCACATAAAAGGTATGACCGCGATTACCAATCCTCTCGTAAACTCCTATAAACGCCTTGTGCCGGGCTATGAGGCGCCGTGCTATATCGCATGGAGCGCGCAAAACAGAAGTCCGCTTATACGCGTTCCCGCCTCGAGAGGCGCAGGAACCCGCGTTGAGCTTCGCAACCCCGATTCCGCCGCCAACCCCTATCTCGAACTTGCGGTGCTGCTTGCTGCCGGTCTGGACGGCATTAAGAGAGGGCTTGTTCCTCCCGCGTCTGTGGACGAGAACATTTTTGAACTGTCCAAGGAAGACCGCGACAAATACGGCATAGACAATCTGCCCGCTTCGCTTTACGAAGCGGTAGTCGAAATGAAAAAGGACAAGCTCGTAACCGACGTTCTCGGAAAGCATATAACCGAGCGCTATACCGAAGCGAAGCTGAAGGAATGGGACGACTTTACGACGGCAGTAACCGACTGGGAGATAAACAAGTACTTCAAGGCTTTTTAATCACAGACGGCGGCAGCACGGCGTTAAAGCAAATGCCGAGCATGAGCGAGGGAAGCGATGGACGGAGTAATCGTTGCGTTTGATTGCGAGAAAAGCAGACTTCGCGTAAAACAAATGCTCGAGCATGAGGGCATTGAGGTTTGCGCATGTTATTCGAGCGCTTCACAAGCCATGCGCTTGGCGGCAAAGCTCGGCGGCGCGGTCATTGTCTGCGGTGCGCTCCTTGGTGATATGTCAGCCAATGAGTTGGCGTCGATGTGCGAAGACAGCTGCGCGGTGGTAGTCATTGCGTCCGCGGTGCAGCTCGAAATGTACGATTCAAAGAAACTTTTTAAGCTCCCGTCGCCGGTAACGCGAAGCGACCTTGCTTCCTCAGTTCGTATGCTCATGCGCTCGGAGCGCACAAGGAAAAAGAGCAACGTGCCCAAGCGTTCGGACGGAGAACGACAGACGATAGCGCGCGCCAAAGCACTGCTTATGGAGCGAAATCTGATGAGCGAGGACGAGGCGTACAGATTCATGCAAAAGAAAAGCATGGACGCCGGCGCTCGGATGGTAGACCTTGCGCGGGAGATACTTGCACAGTAACATAGGAATAAGACAAATATTCAGCGTCGGTTTCTTGGCTGCAGGCAGTCAAAGACCGGCGCTCTCTTTATATACAGTGAAACATCCAGAGTAGGGCAGACTGTCGTGAAACGTCAGCAAACGGTGAATGAGCGTCGAAATATTAGAGGACAAAAAAATACCCTGCACGAATGCAGGGCAGACGAAGTAAATAGAAAGGAATTGTTGTTATTATATTAACTCCGACGTAGGTGATAGTCAACAGATTTGTTAGAATATCAGCATTATGACGAATCGTTTTGTGCACAATAACAATAATACAAATTTTTAACTTTCCTTTAATGAAGCGCGGAATTCAAAATGATATACTGATAACAATCAAAGATTCTACGGAGGTAAAAATGATTTTCTGGGATAGACCGACCCTTAAATCCAGAGCGAAGCAGGTTCTTTCCGCTTCCTACTGGTGGTCGCTGCTCGTTGTGTTCGTTTACGGTCTGCTCGCTGGTAACGACAGCGGCGTCGGCAGCGGAGTAAGCTTTCATTTCAATGGCGGACGCTTTGATGAATTCGGGCACAGGGCGGCGGAATGGATAACCCGTTACCTGCCGATAATTATCACGACCGGCACGATAGTGACGCTCATCGCAATCGCATATTCAGTTTTTGTTGCTAACATCATCGAGATAGGCAAGGACCGCTATTTTACACTTTGCCGCTATAACAAAATCGAATTCTCCGAGCTGTTTTCGGGCTTCCGCGGCGGCTACTACATGAGCAATGTCAAGACGATGTTCATAATGAACCTGAAGATATTCCTTTGGTCGCTGCTGCTCATAGTGCCCGGCATCATTAAATCTCTTTCGTGGATGATGGTTCCGTACATACTCGCCGAGAACCCCAATATATCTACCGAGCGCGCCATGGAAATCAGCGAGAAGGCGACCTACGGGGAAAAATGGGAGATATTTGTACTCGGGCTGTCCTTTATCGGTTGGTATATGCTCGGCGCTCTGGCTTGCGGAATCGGTGTGATTTTCGTTATGCCGTACTCTGAGGCGACCCACGCAGAGCTTTACGGCGCGCTGCGCTACAAAGCGGTACATACCGGAATCTGCTCAAAAAATGAGATAGGTGCAGAGCTGTAAGACGTTTGTCAACACGATTAACGCAAGAATTGCAATCAGTTGAGCACTTTCTGTAAGTAAAAATACAGCCTGTTCGCTGCCGCTTTTGCGGTAACGGGCAGGCTGTCTCTTTATGCTTATATTTTCAGCGCATAAATGATTAATTCAGTTGTGAGAAGAATGATTGCTGTGCAAATCATCTTTGTTATGATTTGGCGGCTTTGAATTCTGTTGAGAATGCTTTGCAAAAACCCGCATTTTGCCGAAGGGCAGAATGCGGGTGATTTGTCGGTGTTAATTCATCGTGCAAGCTTAATCGCTTTTATATAGTGGATTGGGAGTTCGCGCTGTGTAAACATACGCTCGTGCTCGCTCACATAGTCGTCGTTTAAGCCGTCCGCGTACATATCGAAGCTGTCTACGACTATGGAAAAGCCGCACGAAGTAAAGTACTCGTGTGAGATTTCGTAAAGCTCATCGTCGTCTGTGCGAAGAATAATCTCGCCGCCGTCAGGCAAAAAAGAACGGTAATGCTCAAGCTGCCTTGGGTGGGTCAGGCGGCGTTTGTGATGCTTCACCTTCGGCCACGGATTGGGGAAGTTAATATAGATTCGCCGTATGCGGTCATCGGGCGTGAAAACCGGCTCGATGAGTTCGACGTTGCGGCAGCTAAGCAGCACATTATCGACAGTTATCCCGCGCGAGGAATACTCGGATTCGATGTTGCGTTTTGTAAGCGCGAGCACCTCGCTTTTCAAGTCGAGCGCGATAAAGTTCACGCTTTGCTCGTTCGCAGCCTTGCGGCAGATAAAAAAACCCTTGCCGCAGCCGAGCTCCAGCTCCAGCGGCGCCGTTGTGTCTGCAAAACGCTCGCACCAGTGTCCCGCCATAGATTCCGGCTTCGAGATATAAAAAGGGCACGCTTCCAGTTCTGGGCGCGCCCAAGGCTTTCTGCGAATTCTCATTTCTTTCTCATCCTGCGTTTTTGTGCGGTCTTTTTCTTCATAACCGAAAATCCGAAATCTCCGATATAGCGTCCGAGAGCGTAGTAGCTGCCGTGCGCATAGGCAAGTAACTCTGCCTTGTCCAGCCGCAGCTTGCCTCGTTCGTCAATACAGCGCTCATCCACACTCACCGAGACTATATCCGCCAGAAACATATCGTGTGAGCCGAGAGGTATTACGTCGCTCACGCGGCACTCAATGCTCACAGGGCTTTCGCAGACGCTCGGGCAGCCGAGGTTCGGCGAGGGTTCGTATGTCAGCTTGGCTTCGCGAAATTTGTCAGTGTCTTTGCCGGAGCGCACCCCGCAAAAGTCGACGGCGCGTGCAAGTCCGACGCTCGGCAAATTGATAACGAAACATCCGCTCTTTTTGATAAGCTCGTAGGAATAACGCTCGGGGCGAACCGAGATATAGGTTTTGGGTGGATTTGTGCAGGTAATTCCCGTCCAAGCGACGGTCAGCAGGTTTATATGCTGCTCATACGAACAGCTGACGAGACACGGAGCTACCGGTGCGAGCAGCGCGCCGCCTTTCCATACTTTTTTAGACATCAGTCAAGCTCACTTATCCTCGGAAGCTCCTTTTTGGCAAAGGAGTCCGAAAGTGCAAATATTTCTCCGAGCGCGATGAACAGCAGACCGACGAGGAACTGCTTGTAGACAAACTCGGTCTTTAGCAAATCGGCGGAGAAGGATTTCACGGTCTCCGAGATTAGCTCGGATATCGTGAAGATATAACCACCCGCGAGCCAGTCGCGATAGACGAGCAGACAAAACAGCACGAAAACGGCTGCCGTGAACAATAGAGTCGGCATTAACACCACGGTGACCGCCTTTGGGATCCCGCGGGAGCCTCCGAGCAGGGAATAGCCGTAGCTTGCGAAAATCGGGATTAAAAACGCAGCAGCAGCGCAGTAATAGCCGTTTATTCCAAGCAGCCAGTAGATAATGAGAGCGGCGGTGCAGCCGAGCAGCGCGCCGATAAAGCCGACAAACCCGCCTTGCGGCAATGTGCGCGTGAGAGTACCTTTGCATTTTGCAACAAGACGCTCTGCGCATTCGGCGTCACAGGTATGCGCGTGAGTGCCGATTCGCACAATTTTGCGGGAATTTGAGGGAAGGCCGCAGTTGGAGCAGACCGAAACGCCGGGTATTCCGCGCGCTCCGAGCTCATTCATAAACACATATACAAAGTCCAGCAAAAGAGTAACATCTTTTGCTAGTATGGTCACG
>CAYXRE010000041.1:11314-13429 GCA_964466125.1 uncultured Oscillospiraceae bacterium | reverse complement strand
CGCGGACGGTTTTCACCTCGTCGGAGAGAGCGGCGAGCCGGACTACGTCCAGCGCTCAGGCGCGTCCTACGGGCTCAACGCCGACTATTTCTGGTATGAGCTGGGCGACGTTATATGCATCGGGGACAACCGCGCGCTGTACTATTGTTTCCCAAAAAACGGCGAGGACGTCGTCGCCAAGACCCGACTTGCGACCGAGGAGCTTTTCAAGCTGCAAAAAGACAAAAAGTAACGACGCGTTTGAGCATCTTGCTTCAAACGAAAAAGCGGCGGGCATCATGCCCGCCGCTTTTGTCAAGCCGTTATTTCTTCTTCGGTATGATTTCGAGCCAGTAGCCGTCCGGGTCCTCAATGAAATAGACTCCCATCGAAGGATTCTCAAAGCATATGCAGCCCATGCTCTTGTGCAGCTCGTGCGCGGCGGCGGTGTCGTCGCTCGTGAAGGCGAGGTGCATCTCGTTGTCGCCCAGCTCGTAGCAGGGCTTGTCCCAGTCGCGCAGCCAGGTCAGCTCCAGATAAAAATCGCTTTGTGCGGCGTCGCGAAGATAGGCGATGACATATCTTCCGTCGTCGGCGGTCTTGCGGCGGAATTCCTTGAGCCCAAGTGCCTTGCCGTAGAATTCGAGCGAGCGCTCAAGGTCGGTCACGTTGAAATTGTAGTGGGAAAAGGTAAACATAATATCCTCCTTAATAACGCATTCGAACGCTGTTAACAGCATATCCGATAACCGCGTCAAATTCAAGCGAAGCGTGCGTGCTTGACAGTGAGAGCCGGGAATATTAGTATATAGACAGTCATTATGAACGCGTTCACAAAAACCGATTGCGTTCGGTATTACGAGGTGTTTTGATGAAACAACTGCTTGAAGTAATAAACAACAGCTTTTCGCTTGTTCCGCGCGACGTCGGGGAATTCGCGGCATTTAAAGCGCCGCCTATGAAAATAACGCTGGAGTCTTACAGTGCGACTGGACTCGGCAGCGTGTCCTATGTTCACGGCACGGCGATGGCAGGGCTGATGAAAATGGACACGCTCGTGATAAACGCCGTTTCGCGCGATGTGCCGCTGTTTTCGTGCGACCTCATCTGCGCTATGGGCAAATACACGCTGCTCGTCGAATATTACGACACGCTGCTCGACGCCGGCGAACTTGACATGAGCGCGCTTTCTTGCGCCAAGGAACAGTTGTCCCATATCCCCGACCATCCGCTGGGAGAGCATTGGTACGACCCGCTCAAGCTCGCGCCGTCCTTTTCCAAGAAAGCGGGACGCGGCGAGTTCGCGGCGCTCAGCGCCGCTGTGAAGGACGCGTTGACGGCTTATGCTGCGCTTGCGAAGAAAAAGCCGGAGCTTGGAGCAGAAGCGGCGGCAGACAAGCTGCAAAAGTCGTCGGAGTATGTAAACGGACTGCTCGAGCACGGCGGACCGTCCACCGACGCGTTCACCAAAGCGATAGGCGCACAAAAGACCCGCGAGCTGTTCGAGCGCTTTGTGTTTGCGACAAGAGCGTAGACTTGCAAGGCACGCGGTAAACAGCTTTGTTTTCATAAAAAATAAAGGCGGCCGGCTCAGTATTGAGTCGGTCGCTCTTGGCTGTGGATGATTTGTTATGTCCCACGCGCAAACGATTAGCGCTTTGTTATCAATCAACGCGGTTCAATTGCACCTCAAGTGCTGCGGCACAGTGCAGTGCAAGAAATCGTTTACCTACGCCTTCACAGTCTTTTTGGAAGCGGGTTTCTTTTTCGCCCTTTGTGCCGCCATGTCGCAAAGCAGTTTTTTCTTGCGCCGCCGCTCGCTTTCGAGCAGTTCCTGACGCTTTTGCTCCTCGCAAGCCTGCTTTTCGAGCTTTATGAGCTCCTGCGCGCCGTTTTGCACGTCGGGGTCGGTAAAGCTCAAAAACTCCCCGAAGGCGTCGGGGTAGATAAATCTGCGCGAGGCGCAGGAGTCGAAATCAACGGTCAGATATCTTCCGCTTTGCTGCGAAACGCGCCCCAAGCCGAACTTAGGGTGGCGTACCTCTTTGCTCATCAATTCGGTCATCTTTTTCCCTCTTTACTTGCGTTCGTTTTCCACGGGTGCATCCCGCCGTAGTATTTCTTCGCTATTTGCTC
>CAYXRE010000041.1:1752-11304 GCA_964466125.1 uncultured Oscillospiraceae bacterium | reverse complement strand
CTCGCTTTCGGGCAGCGAGCACAGCCGCGCATAGGCTCTTTGCTGCGAGTTGATTGCCGTAAAGTGCGAGCAGCCGTCACCGACGCATTTCGGTATCTTGCGGAAACGACATCTGCCGTTGTCCGAAAGTCCCGCGCATTCCGGGTATCCGAGCATTTCAATGTCGGACATTCGGTTGACCGCTTTTCCCATTTTCCTTATGCTCCTTTCGCTGCGAACAGGCTTTAGCTGTCAAAGCCTCATCGAGCATCTCAATTATACCCCAAAAATCGAAAAAATGTAAGCGAAAATCGCGAAAAACACAAAATACAGCGAATTATCAGGCAATATCGTGGTATATCTTTTAATATCAATAAATATCTTCCCGACTGTTTTGAAAACTCGCGTTTTGTTAAGAATGCCTTAGAAAAAGCACAATTTGGTTGCTTGCGAATATTCAATATATTATAATATACGGAGCACATTCGAAAGGCGGAGGTACAGTGAAAATAATCGTTGTCGGCGTCGGCAAGGTCGGATACACGGTGTCCGAACAGCTTGCGCTTGAAAAGCACGATGTAACGGTGGTGGACACGGACAGTGCGGCGCTTGCGGAAGCGGCGAACCTGCTCGATGTTATAGGAATCGCGGGAAACGGCGCGTCCTACAAGGTTTTGAAGGACGCGGGAGTCGCGGACAGCGACCTGCTGCTGGCGCTCACAGATTCGGATGAGGTGAACCTGCTTTGCTGTCTGCTCGCGCGCAAGCTCGGCGCGAAAAGCACCATTGCGCGCGTTCGCAATCCCGAGTACAGCGAGGAGCTGTGGCTGATAAAAGATAATCTCGGACTTTCCATGGCGGTGAACCCCGAGCGCGAGGCGGCGGCGGAGATAATGCGCATACTGCAATTTCCCTCGGCAATGAATGTCGATACCTTCGCCAAGGGAAAGATTGACCTTGTCAGCTTTTCGGTCGAGGGCAACTCGTCGCTTTGCTCGAACACCATAAAACAGTCCTTTTCCAAGATAAAGGCGAAGGCGCTCGTCTGCGCCGTCGAGCGGGACAACGAGGTTTATATCCCGACGGGCGATTTTGTCGTTGAGGAGAACGACACGGTGGCGGCGATTGCGACGCCGGACGTTCTGCCCGAATTTTTCAGGGAAATCGATATACCGGTAAACAACGTCAAAAACGTGATGATAATCGGCGGCGGGCGCATAGCGTATTACCTCGCCGTTGAGCTGGAAAAGCTGCGCATGAAGGTCACGGTCATCGAGCGTGACCCCGCGGCTGCGGAAAGACTGAGCTTTGCGCTGCCTCACGCAAACGTGATATGCGGCGACGGCACCAACCGCTCGCTGCTGCTTGAGGAAGGGCTTGCGGATATGAGCGCGCTGTGCTGCCTGACGGGCATAGACGAGGAGAACATACTCCTTTCGCTGTACGCCAAAAACGTCGTTCCCGGCATAAAGACGATTACCAAGGTCAACCGCATTGCGTTTCAGGAGGTCATTCGCACCCTCGACATCGGCAGCGTCATCTATCCCAAGTACACGACGGCGAACATAATCCTTCAGCACGTCCGCGCCAAGCAAAACAGCATCGGCAGCGGCGTTGATACGCTGTACCGTATAATCGACAACAAGGTCGAGGCGCTCGAATTCCACGTCGCGCCGGACAGCGAGCTTGCGGGGCTCTCGCTCGAGCAACTCCAGCTTCGTGAGAACGTGCTTATCGGCTGCATAAGCAGGAACGGAAAGGTGTTTATCCCTCACGGGCAGGATACGCTGCTCGCGGGCGACACGGTCATCGTTGTGACGACAATACAGGGTCTTTCCGACCTCGACGATATAAAGGCTTTATAATGAATAAACGAATGATTGCCCACGTCATGGGTATGCTGATGCTTGCCGAAGCGGCGCTGATGATTCCGCCGAGCATCGTCGCTCTTATATACAAAGAAAAAGCAATCAACAGCTTTTCGATTACCATGGCGGCGCTTGTCGTCGTCGGCGCGCTGTGTCTTTCGGCAAAACCGCGCTCAAGGACGATTTATGCGCGCGACGGTTTCGTGATAGTCTCTCTCGGGTGGATAATGCTCAGCCTTTTCGGAGCGCTGCCGTTTTATGTGAGCGGCGAGATACCGAATTATCTGGACGCGGTATTCGAGGCGGTCTCCGGCTTCACGACCACCGGCGCGAGCATATTGACCAATGTTGAGATAATGAGCAAGTCTTTGCTGTTCTGGCGCAGCTTTACCCACTGGATAGGCGGCATGGGCGTGCTGGTGTTTGTAATGGCGGTGCTGCCGCTCGCGGGCGGAGGCGGCGACTTGCACCTCATGCGCGCGGAGAGCCCCGGACCGGACGTCGGGAAAATGGTCCCGAAGTCCAACTCGACGGCGCGGATACTTTACGGCATATATTTCGGCATGACCGTGTTGGAATTCGTGATGCTGCTTTTCGACGGCGTATCGGTGTTTGACAGTCTTACGTTGACCTTCGGTACTGCGGGTACGGGGGGCTTCGGCATACGCAACGACAGCATAGCAAGTTACAGTGCTTATACCCAAACGGTCATAACGATCTTTATGGCGCTGTTCGGCGTAAACTTCAATCTCTACTTCCTGCTGCTGTGCGGCAAGGTCAAGGACGTGCTCAAAAGCGAGGAGCTGCGCGCGTATGCCGCGATTATGCTCGGCGCAATGGTCATCGTGACGCTCAATATTCGCGGACTGTACTCGGGATTGCAAGAGGCGTTTCACGCCGCGGCGTTTCAGGTAAGTTCGGTCATGACGACCACCGGCTATACGACGGCTGACTTCAACACATGGCCGGAGCTCAGCCGCATGGTCATGCTCATCGTTATGTGCATCGGAACCTGTGCGGGCAGCACGGGCGGCGGCATCAAGGTTTCGAGAATACTGCTGCTGCTCAAAAACTCCAAAAGGGAACTCAAGCGCATAGCGCACCCGAGGACTGTCAGCGTCGTCACCTTTGACGGCAGAAAGGTCGGCAAAGAGGTTCTGGACGGCGTGAATGTCTACTTTGCGCTGTACATGGTGATATTCGTCGTCTCGGTGCTGGTGGTGTCGCTGGACAAAAGCGATTTTGTAAGCAACGTTTCCGGTGTCGTCGCGACGCTCAACAACATCGGACCCGGACTGGAAGCCGTCGGTGCGACGGGCAACTATTCGACCTACTCGGCTCTGTCCAAGATTGTGTTAATATTCGATATGCTGCTCGGGCGGCTCGAGATTTTCCCGCTGCTGCTGATGATGTCGCCGGTTTCATTCAAGCACCGCGCAACGATACAGGGATAGGAAAGACAATGGATATTTGGGATGAATTGTACGAACGTGCGCTCGAGGTGCGCGTCGAGCGGAGAATATCGCCGTTTATCATCGCGGGCGAGGTAGGAGCCGCGCTGCAAACAAAGCGGGGCAATATCTACACGGGCGTGTGTCTGGACACGATGTCCTCGCTCGGGTTTTGCGCCGAGCGCAACGCCGTAGGCAGTATGCTCAGCGCAGGAGAAAACGAGATAGTGCGGCTTGTTGCGGTCATGCCGGACGGCGGCACAGGGGCGCCCTGCGGCGCTTGCCGCGAGCTGATGATGCAGCTCGGCTGCGGCGACATGGAGATTCTTATGTGCAAAGAGCCCAGACGTATTGTCAAACTGCGCGAGCTGCTGCCCGACTGGCCTTTCGAGAAGGACGCGCAATAACAAACAGACAGAAAGACCGGTGCGTAAAACGCGCCGGTCTTTTAACATTCCGTGACGAAATCGGGAAGGGAAACAGCAAGCGGCAGACAGCCGTTTAGGAATTTAAAACCGCTTTCTTGACTGCGAGTATCGAAGACGGCGTGACCGAAAGCTCGTCAATGCCGATGGACATATAAAACTCAGTGAGCTTGGTGTTCGCCGCGGACTCGCCGCAGATTCCCACCCAAATCCCGTTGTCGTGCGCGTTTTTGGCGGTCATCTCAATAAAGCGAAGCACCGAGACATAGGAACTGTCGAACAGCTCGGTGATGTTGGAGTTCATGCGGTCGGCTGCCATGGTGTACTGCGTCAGGTCGTTTGTGCCGATGGAGAAGAAATCGACCTCTTTTGCAAGCAGGTCGCTTATAACGGCTGCGGACGGCGTTTCAATCATTATGCCGATTTGCATATCGTCCGCGACCTTCACGCCCTCGCTTGCAAGCTCGCTCTTTACGTCCGCGAGTATTTCCTTAATCTGCTGCACCTGCTCGACATGGGTAATCATCGGGAACATTACGCACAGCTTGCCGAACGCCGACGCGCGCAGCAGCGCGCGAAGCTGGGTGCGGAAGATTTCGGGCTGCTTGAGGCAGATACGAATGGCGCGGTAGCCCAGCGCAGGGTTGTCCTCCTTGCCGATGTTGAAATAGGGCGCCTGCTTGTCGCTGCCAAGGTCGAGCGTGCGAATGACCACCGGCTTGGGCGCGAGCGCCGACAGCACCGCTTTGTAGGCTTCAAACTGTGTTTCTTCGCTTGGGAAATCCGTTCCCTCAAGATATAAAAACTCGCTGCGGAAAAGCCCGACGCCGTCGCAGTCGTCCGCAATGGCGGTCTTTGCGTCCTCGATGCCGCCGATGTTCGCGCACACGAGCACCTTGTGACCCGAGGCGGTCACTGCGCTTTTGCCGCGGTACTGCTCCAGTTCCTCAAGCAGCATTTTGTGAGCCTGTGCCTTTTGCAGGAATTCCGCCGCCTGCTGCTCGCTCGGGTCGATGACGACGACGCCTGCGTCGCCGTCGATTGCCGCCTTGCCCTCGCGGGGTATCTTCGCAAAATCCTCGCCGACGCCGACAACGCAGGGTATGCCCATGGTGCGTGCGAGTATGACCGAGTGCGAGGTAACCGAGCCGCGCGCGGTGATGAAGCCCGCGACCTTGGAGCGGTCGAGCTTGACCGTCTGGCTGGGCAGCAGGTCTTCGGCGGCGACTATGACCTTGTGCTCAAGCGCGCCGGATATGTCGCTTATTCCCTTGAGTATGCGTATAACCCGCCCCGACACATCCACCACGTCGTCCGCGCGGGCTTTCATGTATTCGTCGTCCATGGACGCGAACATATCGTGCAGCGTCTGCGCAGAGCAGTGCACAGCCCATTCCGCGCACCAGCCCTCGTCCAGCTGTGCGTCAACGCCGTCGCAAAAATCTGGGTCGTCGAGCATCATTGCGTGGACCTCAAAGACCTCCGCGATGTTTTCGTCTGTCTGCATGGCGCTCTCGTGCAGCGCGTCCAGCTCGGTTTTTGCCTTTTGGACAGCATCCTCAAACCGCGCTTTTTCCCGCTCGGCTCCAAGCCCCTTCTGCTGAGTGACCTCGGTGTCTGCCGATTCGAGAAGGTATATATCCGCGAGCGCCGCGCCGGACGACGCCCCGATTCCGCGAATTTCCATAGCTTTTCTCCGTTTCCGCGCCCCAGCGGACGCTCTAAGGTTAAAGTTATCACGGCAGCGAAGCAAATACAAACAACGCCGCCCATACTTATATAATATGTAAAGATTGCACAAAAACAAGCCTTTTGACACATTCCGGATGATTTTGCCGCAATATTTTTGCCGCAGCCGAAAGCCGAATCCCGCACGGGCGAAAAAATGCTATAATAACTCTATAACATAATGCAATTATACAGTTCGGAAATATCTGCGAATTATTTATACAAATTGTATATACCGAGAGGAGCGTCCGCTTGAAGAACACAAAATACTGCATAATCATAGGCGGGCTGCCCGCGTGCGGAAAGACCTCCTTTGCGCACTACCTCAGCTATGACCTGTCGCTGCCGCTCATGACGCAAGACGGCATTTTGAGCAGGCTGCGCGAGTCTTTGTGCTTTGGCTGCGAGCGGGACGGCACGGGGCTTCGCGTCGCGTCACTTGAGCTGCTGTACGACTTTGCGCAGACGAATATGTGCGTCTCGCGCCCGTTTATAATCGAAAGCGAGTTTTGCGACGAGAGCGTCCCGCCGCTGTACGCGCTGCTTTCAAATTACGGCTTTGAGCCGGTGACGGTGCGCTTCGGCGGCGAGCTTGCCGAGGTCTACAAGCGCTTTCGCGCGCTGCGCGGCGAAAGCGAAAAGGAGACCACCCTCGCCAAGTTCTGCGAGCGGGTGCAAAGCGAGGGGTACGGGCGTAAGCTTACAAGCACAAGCCCGATTGTCGTCAACGCGACCGAGCTGCGGGAAGTGAGCTACAAGGAGATAACCGACGCCGTTGCGGACGCGATTGAGCAGATCGCGCAAACCTAAGTGGCGGTTGACTTGCCCTCGCGCGGGATATTATAATAGTTAACGTAAACGATTAAGTTGCGGAGGCTGTGGATATGAGAAGGATTGCGGCGGCTCTTTTGGCGATTTGTATGGCGATTTGTATGTGCTCGTGCTCGCAAAGCGAAAGCGAGCCGCAGGTCGTGCAGGCGCTTCCCGAAAAGCAGGAGAGCGTCGATTACGGCGCTTTGGTCGAGGTCAATTTGCTCGAAAACGGAGATTTTCACGACGGCGACGCAAACTGGAGCACCTATCTCAACGGCGGCAGTGCTTCGGTCAACTGCTCGTCCGGCAAGGCGGATATACTCATCTCCTCGGTCGGCTCATGCGACTACGCCGTGCAGTTTTTCTATGACGGCTTTCGGCTCATCAACGGCGGCAGCTACACGCTGTCCTTCACCGCAAGCGCGAGCGCGGACAAATGGATTCAGCCTCGCATACAGCTCAACGGCGGGGATTATCACGCCTATGTCGTTGACGATGTGCTTGTGACAAGCGAACCGCAGGAATTCACGCTGGATTTCAATATGACAGACGAGACCGACGTCGGACCTCGGCTTGCGTTCAATATGGGAATATTCGAGCAGGACGCGTCACCGCTGCCGCTGACCGTGACGATAAGCAATGTTTCGCTCGTGCTGCACAATCAGGTCGTGCAGGAGACCGGGGACGGCAGCGCGATAAATCTCAATCAAATCGGCTATAACCCTAAGGACGTTAAAACGGCGTATTTCCGCACCGCCGAGCTCGACACGGCGGACAGGGAATTCCGCGTTGTATCCGACGACGGAAAGGTTGCGTTTAGCGGAAAAATCAGCGACGGCATGACCAACGTCTCAGCTTACGAATATACATACTGCGGCGATTTCTCAGCGCTGAGCACGCCCGGACGCTATCATGTCGAGACGGACACGCTCGGCAGTTCCTATGAGTTCGAAATCGGCGACGGCGTGTTCGCGGACGCTTTCGCGGCGACGGCCAAGATGTTCTATCTTCAGCGCTGCGGCAACGAGCTGGACGCAAAGCACGCGGGAGATTTCGCCCATCCCGCCTGCCACACCTCACAAGCGAAGGTGCTCAACACCGAAACATACATTGACGCTAACGGCGGCTGGCATGACGCGGGAGACTACGGCAAATACGTCGTTCCCGGGGCTAAGGCGGTCGCAGACCTGCTGCTTGCCTACCGCACCGCACCAAAGGCGTTCGGCGACAACACGGGCATTCCCGAAAGCTCCAACGGCGTGGCGGACATACTGGACGAGACGCGTTATGAGCTGGAATGGATGCTCAAAATGCAGCGCGAGGACGGCGCGGTCTACCACAAGGTGACGGCGGTCAAATTCCCGGCGTTTGTCATGCCGCAAGAGGAAACGTCGGCGCTTTATGCCAGCGAAATATCCTCGCCCGCGACGCTTGACTTCGCGGCGGTCATGGCAATGGCGGCGGTTGACTACGAGCCGATTGACAGCGGCTTCGCGAACAGGTGTCTTGCCGCGGCAAAGGCGGCTTATGCTTACGACGAGCAGCACGGTCAAAAGCTGTTCCGCAACGGGTGAATATCCCGACGTGGACGACACCGACGAGCGCTATTTTGCGGCGTGTGCGCTGTATGCGGCGACCGGCGAGGATAGATATGCACAGTCTGCGGCAGAAGGGTTTGACCCCGAACGCGCGGGTGAATTCGGCTGGGAGGACATGAGCGGCTACGGCAATCTGCTTTATATGTCGATTAAGAACGACGCCCGCGACGCTCAGCTTTATGAGAAGATAAAAAGCGCCGTGCTCACGGCGGCGGACGCGCTCGTCGAGCGTGCAAAGAAGGACGGCTACAACGTTTCACTCAAGGAATACATCTGGGGCAGCAATATGGTCGTTTGCAACGACGCCATACTGCTGGCAGCGGCGAACTCGCTTGCGCCGGGCGCAGAGTACGGAAAGTACGCCGAGACGCAGTTCGATTACATCTTCGGCGCGAACCCCATGTCCATGTGCTATCTCACCGGCTTCGGCAGCGTTTCGGCGCAAAACCCCCACCACCGCCCGTCCATAGCGCTTTCACAACCGATGAGCGGCATGGTGATTGGCGGACCGGACGGCAAGCTGGAGGACCCGTTCGCAAAGGTTGCGCTCGAGGGAACTGCGCCCGCAAAGTGCTATATCGACAACGCGCAGAGCTATGCGACCAACGAGGTGACGATTTACTGGAACTCTCCGCTCGTCTGCGTCATGGCGGCGCTCGGGAAGTATTGACGAGGTTTTGTAAGGACTGCTTCGCTGCCATTTCGGTACCGTGTCAACTGAGGCGAGCGCGAGTTTGTGTCTGCGGCGCGAAGTGTGATTTAGGTGTTTTGACATGAATCAAAGTGCGGCTTTCCCGTTTTTTCGGGAAAGCCGCACTTTCTGTATGCTTCGGCGAAACAGTCGCGCCGGCTCTTGCTTTTGAATCTTCTGCTTAGGCTTTTCCGCGTCCGACCGTGACGTTGTCCTCGGTGCGGCAGCGCAGCGCCTCGACGGGGTGAGGCTTCTTTTCGAAGCGGTAGTCCTGCGTGTTCTTGGAGATATATTTCTTGATTACGTCGTGGGAGGGCACCTCGCCTATGGGGTCGTTGACTGCGCGCTGATAGGCGAAGAAATCCGCGTCCTCGGACAGCTCGCAGACGTCCACATAGTCCTCGCGCAGCGCTGTGAGCGATACGCTTTGCAGCACCTCGCGCACATAATCTACGCTCGGCTCGAGCACGAGCGGCTCGGGGAAGGCGGGAGCGGGGAACATCTGCTGCCATTCCTTTTTCTCATACTTTTCAAGCAGTGTCGCCGCCTTGTGCAGATGAGAAAGCTCCTGCTCGTACAGCATCTCCCAGAGCTGCTTTATGCGCTCGTCGCTCTCGGTTTCATAGCACGAGTAGTAAACGAAGCACTCGGTGTATTCGTGCATGAGCAGGCATTCGAGCCACGTCAGTTCCGTGTTCATCAAGCTGTCGTACTGGCTGACGTGCTGCTCCTCGACCATGCCGATTTCGCTGTACAGCTTCCGGCCTGCGTCGGTGTCGTAAAAGCCGCCGATGTTCATATAGTAATTCATAGTCTGCTGCTCGGCGGCGGTGATTATGCCCACGCACAGCTTGGTCATCGGCTCGTCCGCCGCGGTGATGTGCGGGCGAATGTCGTCAAACGGGCAGCGGTGGTGCGCGACGGTCGGGCGTCCGGGCATTATCTCGACGTGCTTGCCCACCAGCTTCTCCGCCTTGATGCCGCGCTCTCCCTCAAGCA
>CAYXRE010000041.1:0-1742 GCA_964466125.1 uncultured Oscillospiraceae bacterium | reverse complement strand
GCTCGGCGATCGTCGGGCGGCCGGGCGTGATGTCCACGTAGCTCTGCACGAGCTTTTGCGCGGGGATCTGCGCGTCGAGGTCCAATAGGTTTGCGTAGCGGTAGAGGTGGTCGAAATCCTCGAGCAGCGCAAAGTCCAGCGCCTTTTTGACGGTCGGGTTGGTCTCGCGTTTGGCGAGCGCGCTCGTCAGGTCAACGGCAAGCATCTCATAGCCGATGGTCGTCTCCAGTATGCTCTCGTTTATCGGCTTGAGTGCCGCAATGCGCTTTTGCTGCTGCTGCTCGATACGGCGAACCATTGCAAGCTCACGCCGAAGCTCGTTGTCCGAGCAGTGGCGGGAAAACTGGTGTGAGAACCACACCGCCTCGTACTCCGCGCCGTTGGTCAGTATGACCCGAATCTTGGTATAGGGGTCGGCGTTTTTGCCGTACGCCTTGGAATAAAGGGTTTTCCAATCGACGATGTAATCTCCTACCGACTGCGCCTTTTGTTCAAACGGATTTATGCTCATATTCATACGCTCCTTGTTTTTAGATTGCGTATAGTGTTCGCTGAACGCCTCGGTTTATTCATTACCGGCAATTCGGCGGGCATAACGCACAAATCAACGTCGTTACAATGCGCAAAAATGTGCAAAAAGTAAATATATCTGTCATATTGTAAATAATCTTTGCAAATACGCGTAAATCTTAATATAATGTTAACTAATATCGAAGCGATAGTGTCGGCGCATTGCGGCGGCACACTCTGGAGAAGCTCTTAAACGAGTGCCGAAGGTGTAAGCCGGCTTGCCGGTGATCTCTCAGGCAAAAGGACAGAGAACTTGTATTTTGAAATCTCACTGCGGTTATGGTTTCAAATATGGTCTGTGCGTTAAGAGTTGAACCCTCGGGTTTGACTCTTTTCCTGTTTTTTGCGGCTTCTCGGGCGTTTCGGGAATACACGAAATGAGGGATAATTCATGCAGGCGTTTCTCGACAAGGTCGCGCAGGTCAACAGCTCGATAAACGGCGTCGTATGGGGACTGCCGATGCTCATACTGCTCATCGGCACGGGCATCTATCTGACCGTACGCACCCATTTCTTTCAGGTCATCTACGCTCATGTGACCAACTCCACCACCTTCCTTGCTATTTTCAAAAAGAAATCGGTCACCAAGACCGATGACAAAAAGGCAATCTCCCAGTTTCAGGCGCTCTCGACCGCTCTTGCGGCGACCATAGGCGTCGGCAACATCGCGGGCGTCGCGACCGCCATAGTCAACGGCGGACCCGGAGCGGTGTTCTGGATGTGGTTTGCCGCGTTTTTCGGAATGATGACCAACTATTCCGAGAACGTGCTGGGAATCTATTACCGCAAGAAAAACGCCAAGGGCGAGTGGACCGGCGGCGCGATGTACTACATACAGGAGGGCTTCAAGACCAAGGGCTTCCTCAAAAAGGTCGGCAAGCCGCTCGCGATAATCTTCAGCATTTTCTGTGTGCTCGCGTCCTTCGGCATCGGCAATATGTCGCAGGTCAACACGATCGCGAGCTCGCTTAAAACCTCCTTTCAGGTGCCCGAGATTGCCACGGGAATCGTTCTCGCTGCGCTGGTCGCGCTGGTCATTCTCGGCGGCATCAAGCGCATAGCGAGCGTCACCGAAAAGGTCGTTCCGTTCATGGCGGTCATCTACATCGTTGCCTCCATAGCGGTGCTCGTAGTTAACTATCAGCAGATACCCGCTGTTTTCGGCGGCATAT
>CAYXRE010000040.1:0-13800 GCA_964466125.1 uncultured Oscillospiraceae bacterium | reverse complement strand
ACGCCGACGACGACGATGATGACCGCCGCGAGCGCCCAGAAGGATTTTGCGAACTGCTTAAAGAAATTAATCAGGTTGAATTTGTCGCCCTTGGGATAGCTGCGCTTGACCGAGATGATGTAGGAGCCTATCATCAGCGAAATCGCGAGCAGCGCGCCGGGCAGATAGCCCGCAAGGAACAGGCTGCCGACCGAGATACCGCCGGCTGTCGTCGCGTAGATGACCATGTTGTGGCTCGGCGGTACGAGCAGACCCTCGCAGCTGGAGGTAATCGTGACGGCGGTCGAGAAATCACCGTCGTAGCCCTCGTCAACCATCATGGGTATGAGTATCGAACCGAGCGAAGCGGTGTCCGCCGCAGCGGAGCCGGAAATGCCGCCGAAGAAATAGGAGGCGACGATGTTGACCATGGCGAGTCCGCCGCGCATCCAGCCGACACAGGCATTGGCAAGCGCAATCAATCGCTCGGATATGCCGCCGCTTCCCATGAGCACGCCCATGGTAATGAAGAACGGCACCGCCATGAGACTGAACGAGCTGATGCCCTTGACCATGAGACGGCAAACGTCGGTCAGCGAATTGCCAAGCGTCAGCAGGCAGAAAACAGAGGCGAGACCCACGGCGTAAGCTATGGGGAAGCGCATAAATATCATGAGGAAGAAGCTGCCGAGCAAAACGATGATGGCAAGTGTTTGTACATCCATTACGCTTCGACCTCCTTTACTTCAGTTTCTTCTTTTTTGTCGTCTTTAATAAAAAGAGCCTTGATGTGGTTGTAAAGCGCCTCAAGCTCGAAGATAATCATCGCCACGCCTGCGAGAGGTATGGGGAAATACATCCAGAAACGGGAGACTTCGGGCATGGAGACATAGGTTCCGCGAGCGCCGAGCGTGGTGGTGTACTGCCAGCCGACGACCAGCATTATAATGCCGAGCGCAAGCACCGCGATATCCGAAAGGATATCCAGCCACTTTACCAGCGTCTTGGGAAGATAGGTATCAAGGAAGGTTATGCGGATATGTGCGCAGCGGCGTATCGCGAGCGCTGCGGACAGCACCGCCATGTAGGACATGAGGGTCAGAACGACTTCTTCGGACCATGCGGGGTCGGGAATGAAGGATATGTATCGCCCCGCGACGGACATAGAGGTTATTCCGATATCCAATATCAAAAGCAGCTTGCAGATGAACAAGACGACCTTGTATGTAACGTCGTAGAACGGCTTAATCTTGTCCAGTGAGGAAAAGATTTTCGGCATAAGTTTCACTCCTCAAAGAGATAGCGAGGACGCCGGGGCATTGGCTCTCCCCTTGCGCCCTCGCCGGTTTCGGGTAAATTCAGTTTAGCTTAAAATTTACGCAAGGTCGAGTATCTGCTTGTAAAGGTCAGCCTGGTCGGCGGTGTTCGCCTCGATGACGTCCTTGCAAGCGGCAGCCCAAGACGCCTTGTCGGTGACTTCGACTACGTTGCAGCCGCCGGCCTTGAGCTCCTCAAGAACCTTGGCTTCCTGGTCCGCGGACAGCTTGGCGTTGAAATCCTGCGCATAGGCGCCGGCTTCCATTATAGCCTTCTGCTGGTTCTCGGAAAGCTTCGCCCAAGCGGTATCGGTGATGACAGCCTGGATGGCGCCGAGGGTATGTCCGTCGAGGATGAGGTTGTTAGCAACTTCGTTGAACGCGTTGGACTTGTAGTTCGCTATGGGCTGCTCGGCGCCGTCAACAACGCCGGTCTGCAGTGCGGAGTAAAGCTCGCCGAAGGAAACGACCGTCGGATAAGCTCCGAGACCCTCGACCATGCCGTTCATAACGGGGTCGTTGGAAACGCGCAGTTTCATGCCGGCAAGGTCTTCCATGCTCGAGATGGGGTTAACGGTGAAGAAATGACGGAAGCCCTCTTCGCCGTAGAATATACCGCGTATGGGAAGTCCGATTTCCTGCGGCTCGTTGAGGAACTCGGCAGCAAGGTCGCTGTTCGCAAAGTTCCAGAAGTGCTCGCGGCTTTCAAAGGTGAAAGGAATGGAGAGGAGCTTGGATTTCTGCGCGCCGTAAGCGGTAAGCGCAAAAGCGGAGATGCGGGACATGTCGATGGAATCGCTTCCGCCGAGCATTGCGTCGAGCACGTCGTTCTCGGAGCCGAGAACACCGCTCGCTTGAATGTCGATGGTAATGGAGCCGTTGGAAAGCTCTTCGACCTTCTCTTTGAAGGCGGTTGCGGTCTGACCGACGATGGTGTCAAGCGGGTTGACCTCGGCATAGACCAGTGTTACCTTCGGGTCCTCGGTCGCGGCGGGTTCGCTCGCGGCGGGTTCGGTGGTTGCGGGCTCGGTCGCCGCGGGAGCACCGCAGGCTACCATGCTCAGTGCGAGAATCGCGACGAGCAGCAAAGCAAGAATCTTTTTCATTGTTGTATCCTCCTTTTACATTATCGGGTGTATATTTCGGGACCGCTCTTCGCGGTCCATACCCTTAACGCAACTATACTGTATCACACTTGCTCCGCTCGTGTCTACTTGCATACTAGTAAAATTATGAGCTTCATTTTTGGGCATATCACTAAAATTGTCCGACAGCTATTGCCTATTTTGGACGGTGATGTAAAATCATTGTTAGTGATTTAGTTAATTTTGTGTTTAATAATTATTATATACCATCTAAAGGAGAACGAGCCGTGAGCGAGCAGCACATATATATCCCCGTCAGGCTGAACGCGGGAACCTTTCGCAGATTTTCCGCATTCGACACACTGAGCCGTCAAAAGAAATGGGTGCGTCCGGCGGTGTTCGCATTGATACTCGGTGCTTTTTCCGCCGTCTGCTTTGCACTGCGCTCAAGGACCGAGGACGCGCTCACGCTCGGTATTCTGCTGTTGGTCATCGCGCTCGGACTTCCCGCAGCTTACTTTTTGAGTTACTTTTTATCTGTGAATCGACAGATAATCGCAATGAAGCTGGAAAAGCCGCGCGAGGTCTATACCCTCTCGCTGGATTCTCAGAGCGTCGAGGTAAACAACCAAAAGGAACGCGCGAGCTATGAATGGTCGCAGTTTCACGGCGCGTGGCGCGTGAAAGGCTGCATATACCTTTACGTGACCCCAACGCGCGCGTTTTTGCTGCCGAACAGGCAGAGCAACGTGGACGACGACAGCCTGTGGGAGCTGATTACAAGCTCGCTTGCGTCCGGAAAAACCGTTGATATGCGTTAGAATAGTGCAATTCTTACAAATCCCAATGGAGAATATGTGGCTTTATGCCGTCTTGTTTTCTAGTATGCAAGTATTATAATTAAGTTGTGAAGCCCTTAACGCGGAAACTTCACTCTTTTCACTTACAAGCTGCAAGGCGCAGCGGGAGGATTCAATGAACGAAATCATACAAAAGATATACGAAACCGGCATCGTTCCGGTGATTGCGCTGGACGACGCCGAAAAAGCGGTGCCGCTCGCAAGAGCGCTTATGAACGGCGGACTGCCGATTGCGGAAATCACCTTCCGCACCGCCGCCGCCGAGCAGGCAATCAGGAACATCGTACGCGAGTTGCCGGATATGCTGGTGGGCGCGGGAACGGTCACGACCAAGGAACAGGCAGACCGCGCGGCGAACGCGGGCGCAAAATTCATCGTCAGCGCGGGCTTTAACCCCGAAATCACCAAGTACGTATTGAGCAAGGGAATCCAGATGATGCCCGGCACGGCTACCCCCGGAGAAATGGAGCAGGCGATGAGCCTCGGGCTTGACGTGCTCAAGTTCTTCCCTGCCGAGCAAAACGGCGGCGTTGCAAAGCTCAAGGCGATCGCGGGTCCCTACCCCAATCTGCGCTGGATGCCCACGGGCGGCGTAAACACCAAGAACCTGCTGGATTATCTCAGCTTTGGCGGGATAATCGCCTGCGGCGGGACGTGGATGGTCAAAAAGGAACTTATCGAAAACGAGCGTTGGGACGAGATCGAGCGGCTTTCGCGCGAGGCAGTGAGCATTATGCTCGGCTTCGAGGTGCGGCACATCGGCATAAACGCCGCGAACCCCGACGAAGCGAAGCGCGCAGTCGCACTGTTCGGTTCACTTTTCGGCTTTAACAGCGTCGAGGGCAATTCCGGCTACTTTGTCGCCGACCGAACGATTGAGATTATGAAGCAGCCGTATCTCGGACGAAACGGACATATCGCCATTGCCACCAACACACTGCCGCGCGCAATCGCCTACTTCAAAAACCGCGGCGTCGCCTTCCGAGAGGAAACGATAAGCGAAAAAGCGGCATATTTCGCAGACGAGATTGCCGGCTTCGCCGTTCATCTTTTGCAGAAATAATCGACGGCGAATACCA
Organism: uncultured Oscillospiraceae bacterium; assembly: GCA_964466125.1. Classification (GTDB taxonomy): domain Bacteria; phylum Bacillota; class Clostridia; order Oscillospirales; family Ruminococcaceae; genus JAUNBN01. The sequence continues at coordinate 9,481 of CAYXRE010000040.1, read as the reverse complement.
CGAAAGGAATTTGATTTCAATGTCTAAGAGAATCGTAACCTTCGGCGAGCTCATGCTTCGCCTTCAGCCCTATGACTACCTGCGCTTCGTGCAGACCGACTCCTTTGAGGCGACCTTCGGCGGCGGCGAGGCTAACGTCGCGGTCTCGCTTGCGAACTTCGGCGAGAACGTGAGCTTCGTCACCAAGCTGCCCGAGCACGCAATCGGTCAGATGGCGCTCAACAGTCTGCGCAAATACGGCGTGGACACCTCTTATATCGTGCGTGGCGGCGAGCGCGTGGGCATCTACTTTCTCGAAAAGGGCGCGTCGCAGCGCGGCAGCGTGTGCATATATGACCGCGCACACAGCGCAATAGCCGAGGCTGTTCCCGCCGACTTCGATTGGGACAGAATCTTTGAGGGCGCGGCGTGGTTTCATTTCACCGGCATCACCCCCGCTTTGAGCGAAAGCGCGGCGCAAATCTGCCGCATCGCCTGCGAGTCGGCAAAGGCACACGGGGTCAAGATAAGCTGCGACCTCAACTACCGCGGAAAGCTGTGGACCCGCGAGCGCGCCCGCGAGGTCATGAGCGAGCTGTGCAAATATGTGGACGTGTGCATTGCAAACGAGGAGGACGCAAAGGACGTGTTCGGAATCGAGGCGCAGAACACCGACATCAACTCGGGCGCGCTCGACCGCGAGGGCTACAAGAGCGTCGCTTCCCAGCTCGCGCAGCGCTTCGGCTTTGAGAAGGTCGCGATTACGCTTCGCGAGAGCCACTCGGCGTTTGACAACGACTGGAGCGCCATGCTGTTCGACGTAAAGAGCGACGAATACTGCTTTTCAAAGAAATACAGCCTGCACATCGTCGACCGCGTGGGCGGCGGCGACAGCTTTGCGGGCGGGCTTATCTACTCGCTGATGAACGGAAAAAGCGCGGGCGACGCGCTTGAGTTTGCCGTCGCCGCCTCCGCGCTCAAGCATTCAGTCGAGGGCGACTACAACTTTGTCACCGTAAGCGAGGTCGAAAAGCTCGCGGGCGGCAACGGTTCGGGGCGTGTACAACGCTGAAATAATCAGTATAATTAGAAAGGAAAACCGCAAATACAGCGGCGAACATAATTATGAAGCCTTTTATGGATAAGGATTTTCTGCTTTCCAGCAGCACCGCAAAGCACTTCTATAACGACTGGGCAAGCGATATGCCGATTGTTGACTATCACTGCCACATCTCCCCGCGCGAGATATATGAGGACAGGCGCTTTGACGACCTTGCGCAGGTTTGGCTTGGCGGAAAACAGCCGGACGGCAGTTATTTCGGCGACCACTACAAGTGGCGCGTCATGCGCTCGAACGGCGTGAGCGAGGATTACATAACCGGCGACAAACCGGGCTACGAGAGATTCTGCAAGTTTGTCGAGTCGCTTGAAATGGCAATCGGCAACCCGATGTACCACTGGTGCTCGCTTGAGCTGCGCCGCTTTTTCGGCTACAACGGCTGCCTTAACACCGACACGGCAAAAGAGGTTTGGGAGCTTTGCAACGACAAGCTGCAAAATGACCCGAACATGAGCGTGCGCGGGCTAATCCGCTCGTCCAACGTGGCGTTCATCGGCACGACCGACGACCCTGTTGACACGCTGGAGTGGCACGAGAAAATCGCCGCGGACAAGAGCATTGAGTTTAAGGTCTGCCCCTCCTATCGCCCCGACAAGGCAATCAACATCACCAAATCCGGCTTTGCGCAGTATATCCAAAAGCTCGCGCAAAGCGTCGGAAAAGCCTCTCTCGACTCCCTTGAGGACGTGTGCGCCGCGCTCACCGAGCGGCTGGAGTTTTTCAAAAAGCTCGGCTGCCGCGCAAGCGACCACGGGCTGGACTACATAATGTACCGCAAGGGTACTACGGACGAGGCGAACGCCGCGTTCAAAAAAGCGATGGCGGGCGAAGAACTGACCCTCGACGCGGCGGAGAAGTACCAGACCGCCGTGCTGCTGCACCTCGGGCGTGAGTACAAGCGTCTGGGAATCGTCATGCAGCTGCATTATTCGTGCTTGCGCAATCCGAACCGCAAGATGTTTGAGGTAATGGGTCCGGACACCGGCTATGATATAATGGCGCAGAACGCCTGCGGCGGCAGCATTGCAGAGCTGCTCAGCGCTCTGGATTACACCGACGAATGCCCGAAAACAATCATATACTCGCTCAATCCCGTTGACAACGAGCTTATCGGCACGCTAATCGGCGCGTTTCAGTCTCACGAGGTTCCCGGAAAGATTCAGCACGGCGCGGCGTGGTGGTTCAACGACTCGCAAAGCGGCATGGTTGCACAGATGCGCTCGCTTGCCAATCTCGGACTGCTCGGCAACTTTGTGGGTATGCTCACCGACTCGCGCTCCTTCCTGTCCTATGCGCGTCACGACTACTTCCGCCGCATACTCTGCGAGTTCCTTGCGAGCTTTGTCGAAAACGGAGAGTACCCCAACGACGAGAGCGCGCTCAAGCGGATTGTCGAGGGAATTTGCTACAACAACGCGGCGCGTTACTTTAATTTATAAGGGGAGATATTTATGAATGAGCCGAACGAAACGCAAAGGGAGAACCGTCTGCTTCGCAACGTCCTGTTCGCCTTTTTTGCAAGCGGGGCTGCCGCTCAGCCGCTCGGCTCGTTTATTCCCTTTTTGCGTGAGAGCTTTGGATTCAGCTATGATTTCTCCGGCGTGCTGCTGTCCTGCCAGTCGATAGGCAATCTCGCGGCGGTGCTGCTTGCGGGAATGCTGCCCGCATATCTCGGGCGGCGGCGCGGCATACTTGTGACCGCCGTGTGGATGGCGATTGCCTTTGCGATATTTGCAAGCGGTCTGGGCACGCCGTGGCTGCTCATTGCCGCCTGTCTTATGACCGGAATTTCCCGCGGAGGAAACTCGAACTTTGCGAACACAATGATTTCCACGCTGCCCGGCGACAAGGCGACGCGCGGCTACAATCTTTTGCACGCGGCGTACGCCGTCGGCGCTCTGTTGAGCCCCATACTGCTCGTGCTGTGCGCCGAGCGCTGGCCCGGCTTCGGCTGGCGCATAGTCGCGCTAGCGCTGTGCCTGCTTTGCATAAGCCAGATTGTTATGTACGCAAAAATGCCGCTGCCGCAGGAAGCTGCGGCAAACGGGCTGCGCTCTGTTGACCGCGCGTTTTTCAAGGACAAACGCTTCTGGCTGGGCGCAGCTATGCTGTTTTTCTACATCTCGGCGGAGTACGCAATCGTCGGCTGGCTGGTGACCTATTTTCAGGACATCGGCATTCTGGACGCGAGCGCTTCTCAGCTGATGAACAGCCTGCTGTGGCTGGTTATCTTCGCAGGGCGCATGGTGGGCGCGGCGCTTACGGGAAAAATCAGCCGCAACGCGCTGCTGATGATTGACGGCGTGGGCTTCTTTGCCTTTTTCCTGCTCATGTTTTTCGCGCGCACCTCAACGCTCGTCATTCTCGGGCTTATCGGCGTCGGCTTTTTCATGGCGACCGTCTACCCGACCGCCTTTGCCTTCGGCAGCGACAGCGTCAAGGGCAACGACTTCGGCTGCGGCGTCATGATATTCGTAAGCAGCATCGGCGGCATCGTCACCCCCGCCGCCGTCGGCTTTGTCGCCGAAAAGGCGGGAATCCGCGCGGGAATGGGACTGGTCGCGGTGTTTACCGCGCTGCTGCTCGTTTCGATTCTGCTCAGCGTGTTTCTCACACGCAAACGAAAAAATACAGCCGCCCAAAACGGCTGAAAGGACTTCATAAATGGATAAGCTGTGTTATAAAACACTCGAAGACATAAATTACGACGGCTATCTTCTTAAAAACGCGCCCGAACGGGTGCTTCAGTTCGGCGAGGGCAATTTTCTGCGCGCGTTCGTCGATTACTTTATAGACAATCTCAACGAAAAAGCGGGTTTTAACGGCAAGGTCGCCCTCGTTCAGCCGATTGCAAACGGGCTGACCGAGATGATAAATTCCCAGCAGGGATTGTACACGCTGTTTTTGCGCGGACGCGAAAACGGCGAGCAGGTCAACCGCAAGCGCGTCATCTCCTGCGTTTCCCGCTGCATAAACCCATACGAGGACTACGCTGCGCTGCTCGAGTGCGCACACAATCCCGAGCTTCGCTTCATCGTCTCCAACACAACCGAGGCGGGCATTGCCTTTGACGAGAGCTGCAAGGCGGACGACGCGCCTCCCGCGAGCTTCCCTGCCAAGCTCACCGCGTTCCTCTACGAGCGCTATAATGCAAAGCTGCCCGGCTTTATAGTCCTCTCGTGCGAGCTTATCGACCACAACGGCGACGAGCTGAAGAAATGTGTTGAGCGGTACATCGAGCTTTGGGGACTTGAAGCGGAATTTGCACAGTGGGTCGGGCGCGAAAACACCTTTTGCTCGACGCTCGTTGACCGCATTGTGACCGGCTATCCGCGTTCAGAGGCGGAGAACATCTGCAAAACGCTCGGCTACAAGGACAACCTTATCGACACGGGCGAGGTGTTCGGCTTTTGGGTCATCGAGGGTCCGAAATCAATCGAGGACGAGCTTCCGTTCAAAAAAGCGGGGCTGCCTGTGATTGTAGTTGACGACCACACCCCCTACAAGCAGCGCAAGGTCCGCATACTCAACGGCGCGCACACCTCAATGGTGCTCGGCGCGTATCTTGCAGGACAGGACATCGTGCGAAACTGCATGACCGACGAGGTCATACACGGCTTTATGAACAAGGCGGTTTTTGACGAGATAATCCCGACGCTCGATTTACCCAAAACCGAGCTTACCGATTTTGCCGCCGCAGTCACCGAACGCTTCAACAACCCCTACATCGACCACTCGCTGCTCGCAATATCGCTCAATTCCGTTTCAAAATGGAAAGCGCGCGTTATGCCCAGCGTGCTCGAATACTATAAACGCACCGGCTCGCTGCCCGAATGCCTGACCTTCTCCTTCGCCGCGCTCATCGCGTTTTATCACGGCGGCACCGAAAAGGGCGCCGACTGCCTTATCGGACACCGCGGCGACTGCGAGTACGCGATAAAGGACGAGCAGTGGGCGCTGGACTTCTTCTATGAACACCGCGCGGATGCGAACGCCGATTTGGCGCACGCCGTCGTTGAAAACGAGCGGATGTGGGGCACGGCGCTGCGCGAGCTTCCCGGCTTTGAAGCGGCGGTCGCGCGCGACCTTGACGCAATCGCGAGCAGCGGTATGTATGAGGCGATGAGAGCGTGCTTATAAGCGGGAGGACGCTTGTATGAAGGTTATACGCATAAACGAACGCGACAATGTAGCCGTGGCGCTTGAGCCGCTTAACAAGGGCGAAAGCGTCTGCGTCGGCGATATAAGCGTCTGCGCGAGTGAGGACATTTCGCGCGGGCACAAAATCGCCCTCAAGCACATTCGCGAGGGCGAGCAAGTAATCAAATACGGCTGCGCCATAGGGCGGGCAAAACGCGGCATAGCTGCGGGCGAATGGGTACACACCCACAACCTCGCGACGGGGCTGTCGGAGAAAAGCGAGTACGCCTACGAACACAGGCAATACCCGCCACCCGACGTTTCTCCGCGCTGCTTTCGCAGCTTTCGTCGAAAAGACGGCAGGGTCGGCGTTCGCAACGAGCTTTGGATAATCCCGACGGTCGGGTGCGTCAACTCGACGGCGCAGCGGCTTGCAAGCGAGAATCAGCGGCTTGTTTGCGGCAGCGTCGAGGGGCTGTACGCCTTCCCTCACCCGTTCGGCTGCTCGCAGATGGGCGGCGACCACGCGCAGACGAGAAAGCTGCTCGCCGCGCTTGCGCGGCACCCCAACGCCGGCGGAGTGCTGGTACTCGGGCTGGGCTGCGAAAACCTGACGATGGAGCAGTTCAAAGCCGAGCTTGGCGAATGGGACGACGAGCGGGTGAAATTCCTCGTGTGTCAGGACGTTCGCGACGAGATTGCCGAGGGCTCCAAACTGCTTGAACAGCTCGCGCGGTATGCGAATGGCTTTGAGCGCGAAACTATACCCGCAAGCGAGCTTGTAATCGGCATGAAATGCGGCGGCTCGGACGGGCTTTCCGGCATAACCGCCAACCCGGTCGTCGGACGTTTGTGTGATATGCTGTGCGCCCTAGGCGGCTCGGCGATATTGACCGAAGTACCCGAAATGTTCGGCGCCGAGCGCATACTGTTCGAGCGCTGCGAAAGCGAGGACGTGTTCGACAAAGCCGTGCGTATGGTCGAGGATTTCAAGGATTACTTCACCTCGCACGGACAGGTCGTATACGAAAACCCCAGCCCCGGCAACAAGGCGGGCGGCATTTCCACGCTTGAGGACAAGTCCTGCGGCTGCGTGCAAAAGGGCGGCAGCGCGCAGATAGTCGATGTGCTCGCATACGGCGATTCGCTTTGCAAAAAAGGTCTCAATCTGCTCTCGGGACCCGGCAATGACCTTGTCAGCGCGACGGCGCTGACTGCCGCGGGCGCTCACATCATACTTTTCACGACCGGGCGCGGTACCCCCTTCGGAGCGCCCGCACCGACTCTCAAGATTTCGACCAACACCCCGCTTTTTGAAAGAAAGCCGGAGTGGATAGACTTTGACGCGGGCGTCGTCGCGAGCGGTGAAAGTCTCGGCTTCGCCGCCGAACGCCTTCTCGACAAGGTGCTGGACGCCGCGAGCGGCGAGCGCACAAACGCCGAGAAAAACGGCTGCCGTGAGATTTCGATTTTTAAGGACGGCGTGGTTTTGTAAGCCTCAGCTGTCATTTCTGACCGAAACCGATGAAAGAGCGCAAAAAGGCAGGGCGAATCGCCCTGCCTTTTACTATTGTTTCGGGTTCGGTTTGAATTTGTGCGCTCTGCTATGCAGCTTTCTGCGGTTCCACGAGCGTATATCCGCAGTCGGCGCACACCTGAGCCTGCGCGCCGTAGAATTTCTCCGGCTCCTGCAATTTATGCAGCGCCCTCACCTCGTCTTGAGGATATGCGTAGAGTTTTATGTTCAGATTGTCGTATGACAAATAGGTCGAAGCCTCGCTGTCGGCGTGCAGCTGCGCTACCACCCTGCTCCAATCGACCCATGCTCCGTCCAAATAGACAAAGCTCTCGCCCTCGCCGATTTTGCCCTCGACCCAGCTCTTTGCCTGATTGTTCGCATCGGGCTCAAAGGCGTTCTGCGCTTGCATATACTTTTGGTTGGTGCCGACGGTGTAGGAGACGTCATAGAAGCTCCCTTGGGTCGTCGTGGTGTGCTGCGACTGTACGACGCTTATGCGCGAACCTGCGGGCACGGCATAGTTATAATTCAGCTCCATCCTGTGATAGCCGCCGTAGCGGAAGGTGCGCGTGACTATGTCCAAAAGCGTTCCGTCGGTGGGCGAGGAGGCATTTTTGTTCAGCAAATAGACCTCTGCGTTCACGTTGGTATTAAAGCCGGTGGTCAGCAAGCTCACATAGCTCAGTACGCTGTCGTTTTCGAGCGTGAACACGTTCGCCATCTCAACCTTGTCCTCAAGCTGCACTGCGTTGATTGAGGACGCCTGCATATAGTCATAACCCATGATGTCCACAAGCGTAGTGCGGTTGTCTATGTCGCTGACCACATAATCGAAGGTCTCGGGATCCAAAATCGTCTTGTCATAGTAGGACAGGTAGAAATAGCCGTCTATGCCGAAATCCGTACCCCAGCTGTTGCGTATAATCCACGCGCCGTCCGCGGGAGGCTGACGTCCCTCAAGGAAGTTTGAGGCGGGGTAATTGTCGTCCCAGCCGACGATTGTGACGGCATGGTTTACCGAGGCATATTGGTTATCCGTATATTGCGCATAGGTGTCCACATTGATGTATTTCATCGCATCCGCCTGCGCCGCAAGCTCGAATCGCTCAAGATATTCGTCGTAATCTATCCCGAGCTCCTTGGCTTTTTCCCGTGCAATCCGCTCCGCCTCGGCGCTGTCGGTCTGCACCAGCTGAGCTTGCTGTTCTTCTTCCAAAAGCTGATTCAAGTACAGCTCTGCGACCTCTTTGTCGCTCAGCGACTGCACGTCAACATCAGCCAAGCCCATAAACACCCGCATAAAGCTGCTTGCCTGCTCCCTTGTCAGCTGGTCGTCGGACAGCTCACCTGTGCAGACTGCGACATAGGTTTCGATTTGCTCATCGGAAAAAGTAAATCCCTTTTGCTCCAGCGAGTCACGAATTAAATTCTTTTGAGCATCGGGGTCCATTGACTGGTCCGCATGGTAGGCAATCGACACGCCGCGTCCGTTGAGCAGCTCGCCTTTTATTGCCTGCGTTCCCGCCTCGTTATACACATAGTTGCCGTCGGCATCGCAGCGCGCGGGACTCGGAAGAATGGCACTGTCCTCCAGCTCAAAGGAAAGACCGTACCGCAAGGACTCGTCCAGCGTCCAGTCGGCGGCGGTGGACAGCGTTCCGTCCGCCGCTTGATAAGGCACCATGCTCTCATATACGGGACCCATGCCGGAAGCAAAAACGCCGCTGGCATACGCCATAAACCCGCCGTTATTATAGCGGGAAATCTGACCCTCAACTGTGTCGCGCTGATACATTCCCTCGCCCGCCTGCGATTCCAGCCCGGGGTAAATATATTCCACCGTCACCTGGTCGGAATACTGCGGAAGATGTCCGGTGCCGAACCACGCCAAATGCTTCTCGGACAGGTTCATCTCCATGTCGTATTGCTTGAGAAACTCGGAGGTACTCATTTCCAGCTCCGAGAGAATGCTGGTCTCGCTTGCCGCAACGCTCGCGAAGCCCCAGCAGGTGCCCCAGTTGCCTTGATTGCGCACCGGCGGCACAACTCCGAGGCTGCGCAGGTCAAAGGAAGCCGGCAGCGCTCTGGGCGCGCCAGTCCAGCTCATATTGTTGTACATATAGTAGTCGGGGTCGCCCGCTTGAACAATGCGGTCAGCCTCCTGCGCCAAAGCCGTCTGCAACGCCGTGCCCATGCTGCCGGAAAGCTGCGTTTCAGGCTCTTTGGTCTGGGAACATCCGGTCAAAAGTCCGATAATAAGAACCGTTGAGAGCAGAACTGCGAGATGTTTTTTCATGATTCTCCGCCTTACAGCATTAAAAGATTGATTATGCGATAACAGGCGTTCCTGCCAGTTCCCGCAGTTTAGCCAGTTTTTCCAGTTGCTTTTTGTTCAGTTGGAGTTCTTTCAGGTACTTCTGGATTGTTTCTTGCAAGGTAGCATGGATTAAGATATGCACTGCTTCAGTCACAAGGACAAGGTTGCTGTATTCATCTGTACCGCCATTTTCAAGCGGTACTTTATGGTGACAGCGAATGTCATAGGGCATAAGGTCAAAGCCGGTAATAGCACATCGCCCGTATTGAGCTGCAAACAGAGAAATACGGTTGTCTGCAAACTCAATGGTCTTATCCAACACAGGGTTTTGCATGAGCCATATCATTGTATCGGTGTTAATACCGAGATTTTTATGGATTTCTGCCCATCCCTCCGGTGTGTACCG
>CAYXRE010000039.1:0-14364 GCA_964466125.1 uncultured Oscillospiraceae bacterium | reverse complement strand
CTGCTGAGCGAAACCACCGACTGCTTCTGCTTCCTCGCTGGACACGAGTCCTTTGCGGCGGCAGAGGGCGCAATCGGCATCGCGAGCACTGCGAACAGAGCCCGCAAGAAACCCCTGCGCGTAATCCTCAACGGACTCGGCAAGGACGCGGCTTATATCATTTCGAGAATCAACGGCTTCACCTATGTAGAGACCGAGTTTGATTTCTTCACCGGCGATGTCAAGATTGTCCGCGAGGTCAAGTTCTCCGAGGGTACCCGCGGCAGCGTTCGCTGCTACGGCGCAAACGACGTGCTCGAGGGCGTCGCGATAATGAAGCTCGAGAAGGTCGACGTCTCCATTACCGGAAACTCCACCAACCCCGTGCGCTTCCAGCACCTCGTGGCCGGCACCTACAAGAAGTGGGCTAACGAGAACGGCAAGAAGTATTTCTCGGTCGCCTCCGGCGGCGGCACCGGACGTACGCTGCATCCCGACAACGTGAAGGCAGGTCCGTCCTCCTACGGTCTGACCGACAGCATGGGCAGAATGCACGGCGACGCTCAGTTCGCCGGCTCCTCCTCCGTGCCTGCGCACGTTGAAATGATGGGTCTCATCGGCATGGCAACAACCCCATGGTCGGCGCGACGGTCGCCTGCGCGGTCGCAGTCTCCGAAGCGAAATAACTCAAGCAGCATATCAAACGCCCCCGCCGGTAAATCGGCGGGGGCGTTTTGTGCACTCAATACATTCGGATTATATTGAATTAAGAAAACCGCTGTGAACAGCTCAATTGAGCTGTTGTGTTAAATCCTATGAATACCGAGTTGATAACAGGGATTGTTGGAATATTTAGTTTGAAAACGACTGAGTGCGAGAAAACAGTGTTTAAGCAGCAACAGCCATAATCGGTCGGACTCCGAGTTGGTCCGAGCCGACATAATATCCGAGCGTGACTACGCCCAAGGACGAGACGATGTTGACCTCGTATGTTTCAAAGTAGCAAGGAGTGCGAAGCCACCAGCTTCCCGTTCCGACCACCGCTTCGCCGTATTCGTCCAGCACAGCCTTGTTGACCTGTGTCGATACGCGCACACCCTTTGCAAGCGCATAATCGGTCGGGCGGCACAGACGCAGCGGGTCTGTATCGCCATAGTACGAACGAAAGCCGTAGGATTCGGCAGTCGCGTCAGCGTAGCTCGGCAGGCTTATATAGTCGTTTGTGTCCTTGCAGCAAAACCTGTTGTTTCCGAAAGGGGAAGGATATGCGCTTTGCGCGTCGTTGCGATAGGTGGTGCGCACGATAAGCGTGCGCTCGTGGTCGCTGAAGCAATTCTCATAGAATTCGCCGTTGAGCCACTGGCGGATTTCGCTGTAATAATAGTTGTTCAGCGCGGTACCGTCGGGAACGCCTTCGGAGCCGTAGAAAAACTGACGATAGTTCTGGATATCGGTCTGTTCGGAGAAAAACGCTCGGCAGTCAATGAGCTCATTTGCAATGACGGTGTATACGCCGCCGCTTTTTGACAGCACGCGCCATTTTATCGGCTCAAGCTTGAAATACCGCTCCTCGCCGCTCATTACTACGGTTTTGTCTGCAAAAGCATATCCGCTTTCATAGGGTTTGCATTCGAGCTTAACATATTTTCCGCCGTCAAAGCGGCTGGTATAATAACCGTCGTCCGCGCTCTCACTCATGGACGAAAGGGCTTCTTTGCTTGCGAGAGAGCGCGGATATTCACCGAGATATATGTATTCAATGTTGTTTTGCTCAAAAATAACGCCTGTTTCGACGTCGCCCGACTTCGGCTGCAAAGCGCAGCCGAAGTTGAGCGAGACAAACAGGCATAATAACACAAGCAGTACTTTTTTCATAAATCGTTCTTTCGATTACGAATTCATCTTCGCCCAGGTGTCCTTGAGGTTGACGATGTTGTTGAAAACGTGCGGGTCGTGTGAATCACGGATATAATAGCCGCTGCGAACAAACTGGAAGCGGTCGTTGTTTCCCGCACTCTCGAGGGATTTCTCCAATTTCGCGTCGGGGTATACCTTTATCGAATCGGGATTCAGATAGTCGCCGTAGGACTTGTCCTCGGGAATGTCCGCGACGTTCGCGAGCGTGAAAAGACGATCGTAGGTGCGAACTTCGGCGTCTATGCAGTTGGACGCGCTCACCCAATGAACAGTGCCCTTTATCTTTCGTCCGTCACTTGGATCCTTGCCGCCGGTCTCGGGGTCAACGGTGCAGAAAAGCTCGGTCACGTTGCCGTTGTCGTCGGTCGAATAGTCGTTGCAGCGTATAATATACGAGCCCATGAGCCGCACTTCCTTGCCCGGAACGAGGCGGAAGAACTTGGGGGGCGGGTCGATAAAGAAGTCGCCGCGCTCGATATAGAGATTCTTCGTGAAGGCGACCATGCGGGTTCCGGACTGCGGGTCGTTGGGGTTGTTGGCAATCTCAAAGAACTCGACCTTGTCGTCGGGATAGTTGGTCAGCGTGACCTTTATCGGGTCAAGCACCGCCATGCGGCGCTGCGCCGTGGCATTCAGCTCGTCGCGTATGCAGTGCTCGAGCAGCTCGATGTCAACCACGCTGTACGCCTTGCTGACGCCTGCGGTCTGTACAAAGGTGTTTATGCTGCTTGCCGTATAACCCCTGCGGCGAAGCCCGCAGATGGTCGGCATACGCGGGTCATCCCAGCCGTCCACAATGTGTGTCTCGACAAGCTCGCGCAGATAGCGCTTGCTCATGACCGTGTATGTGACGTTGAGCCGCGCAAACTCGCGCTGTTTGGGCTTTTTCTCAAAACCGATGTTGTCCACAACCCACTCATAGAGCGGGCGGTGGTTCTCAAATTCAATTGAGCAAAGGGAATGGGTGATTCCCTCAAGGGCGTCCTGAATGGGGTGCGCGAAGTCGTAAAGGGGATAGATGCACCATTTGCTGCCCTGTCGGTGATGTGAGGTGTGAAGTATGCGGTAAATCGCAGGGTCGCGCATATTCATGTTTGGGCTTGCCATGTCGATTTTCGCGCGAAGCGTATAGGTGCCGTTGGGGAATTCGCCGTTCTTCATGCGCTCAAACAGCTCAAGGTTTTCTTCAATCGACCGCTCGCGTCCGGGACTGTTTTTGCCGGGTTCCGTCAGCGTGCCGCGATACTCGCGCATTTCGTCTGCGGTAAGCGGGCAGACGTATGCTTTGCCGTCTTTTATCAGCTTCACCGCGTACTCGTAGCACTTGTCGAAGTAGTCCGAGCCGTAGAAAACTCCTCCCGTCGGTTCTGCGCCGAGCCAACGCAGATCCTCGATTATCGCGCGGACGTATTCGTCGTCCTCTTTCACGGGGTTGGTGTCATCGTAGCGCAGATTGAACAGCCCGCCGTACTTCTTGGCGATGCTCGAGTTTATCCATATCGCCTTGGCGCTGCCGATATGCAGATAGCCGTTGGGCTCGGGAGGAAAACGAGTGTGGATTTCCTTGACGAGTCCCAGTTTTACGTCCTCGTCGATGATGTCGTAGATAAAATTAGAGTAGTTTTCGTCCATTGTTTTCTCCCCAGAAATAATCAAATCCGCCGCAACAGCGGTTTTGTTAACAGTGACTTTCCAATTGACAATGTCGGTGCCATATACGAAACAAAATCGCCGCGAAGCGTGGTGCTTTGCGGCGGTCATGTGCCGAATACAAGCAGTCAAGCCATTTCGGCTATTTTAACACAGTTTTTTGCGTTTATCAACAATGCACGGCGCTTATCGTACCGCCGCCCACAACATACGAATCTTCATATAGGACCGCCGCCTGTCCGGGCGCGACGGCGCGAACGGGGGAGTCGAATTCGAGCGACGCTTCCAGACCGTTTAGCTTCAATACGCAGCGACGCGCAGACGCGGCGGAGCGCACCTTTACAAGCAGCTCGCACGGAGTGTCGGCGGCATAATACGGGTTAATCCTCACGTCGGTAAGCGAACAGCCTGCGGAGTATTCGCCGCCCGCTCGGACAAGCTGTATGTCGCCGTTTTCGAGTATATGCGAGACATAGACCGGCTCTCCGAAGCTCGCGCCCAATCCCTTGCGCTGACCCACCGTGTAGTGGTCGACGCCGAGGTGCTCACCGAGAACTTCGCCGTCCGGTGAGATGAAGCGTCCGCTTTTGGCGTGAAATCCTCGCGCTTTGATGAAGGACGGGTAATCGCTGTCGGGAATGAAGCATATCTCCTGCGAATCGGGCGTCTTGGCGCTCGCAAGTGAGCTTTCGGCGGCGGCGGCACGAACCTGTGCTTTGGATTCGACCTCTCCGAGCGGCATAATGAGCCGAGACAGCACGTCCTGCCCGAGAGCATAGAGCATATAGCTTTGGTCGCGTTCGGCGCAAACGGCGGTTTTTAGCACATAGAATCCGCCGCGCTTTTCTACGCGTGCGTAGTGACCGGTTGCAATATATGCGCACCCGAGTTCGTCCGCCTTATTCAGCAGCGAGGCGAATTTGACGCGCGGATTGCAAAGCACGCACGGGCTCGGCGTTCTGCCCGCGCAGTAATCAACGCAAAAGCGGCAGATAACTATGTCGTCGAACTGCTCGCGCACGTCTATGACCTCGAGCGGCAATCCGAGCGTATCGCACGCCGATTTTGCCGCCGCGACGCAGCCGACGCCGGCGTTCGAAAAAATGCAGACGGCGCAGTGCACTTCGAAGCCTTGCGAAAGCAGCAGCTTTGCGCTGACAGCGGAATCCACGCCGCCGCTCATGGCGACAAGTATGCGGTTATTGTGCGGTGTGACAGGCATCGCAGTCTCCAATCTCTCCGATGAGCGGCACGGGGTCTATGCCGTGCTTGCGGTAATAGTCCGACAGTGCGGACTTGATTGCCTGCTCTGCGAGCAGCGAACAGTGAATCTTCACAGGGGGAAGCCCGTCCAGCGCATCGACGACCGCTTGATTGGTGAAATTCAACGCTTCTTCAAGGGTCTTGCCCTTGATAAGCTCGGTCGCCATCGAACTTGTCGCAATCGCCGCTCCGCACCCGAAGGTTTTGAATTTCGCGTCGGTTATGACGCCGTTTTCAATGCGCAGATACATCTTCATTATGTCGCCGCACTTGGCGTTTCCGACCTCGCCGATTCCGTTTGCGTTCTCAATCTCTCCGACATTGCGCGGGTTGGTAAAATGGTCCATTACCTTAGCGCTGTATTCCATAGCCATAGCTTTTTCTCCTTAAACTTCCGATTTTTTGATGTTCTCCCACACGGGCGACATCGCCCGAAGCTCGGCGATTATTTCGGGCAGCGCCTTGCAGATATAGCGTGCGTCCTCCATTGTGTTTTGCGCGCCGAAGGTCAGCCGCAGCGAGCCGTGTGCGGTCTCGGCGGGCAGACCTATTGCGAGCAGCACGTGGGACGGGTCGAGCGAGCCGGAGGCGCACGCCGAGCCGGAGGAGGCGCAAACTCCTATGTTGTCCAGCCTCAGCAGCAGCGCCTCGCCCTCGATGCCCTCGACGGAAATGTTGACGTTGCCTGCCAGTCGGTGCTTGAGCGAGCCGTTGAGGCGAACACGCTCGATTTTCGTTAGTTCGTCTATTACATAATCACGTATCTGCGTTTGCGCGGCGATCTTCTCGTCAAAATGAGCATTAATATCTTCAACTGCCGCTCCGAGCGCGACGATTCCCGCAACATTTTCTGTGCCGCCGCGCCTGCCGCGCTCCTGTCCGCCGCCGTCGAGAAAAGTGTCAAGCACAACGCCTTTTCTAACGTACAGTGCTCCGACGCCTTTCGGTGCGTTGAGCTTGTGTCCGGAAAGCGAGAGTAAATCTATGTTCATTTCCTTTACGTTGATACGAACGTTGCCGACCGCCTGAACCGCGTCGGTATGAAACCAAACGCCCCTTTCGCGGCATATCGCGCCGATTTCTTTGATTGGCTGTATCGTGCCGATTTCGTTGTTCGCAAACATCACGGAAACGAGCGCCGTTTCGGGGCGTATGGCTGCTCGAACGCTTTCGGGGTCAACGAGCCCCTCGCGGCTGACGGGCAGATAGGTAATATCAAAGCCCTCGTTCGCAAGGTGTTCGCAGGTGTGAAGCAGCGCGTGGTGCTCAAAAACAGTGGTAATGATGTGATTTTTGCCCTTGGAGCGAAGCCTGCGTGCGGCGCCTTTTACAGCCCAGTTGTCCGATTCCGAGCCGCAGGAGGTGAAGTAAATCTCGGAGCTTTCACAGCCAAGTGCTGCGGCGAGCTGAGTGCGCGCGTGTTCGACAGCATTTTTGGCAGTGTGCGCAATAGAATATATCGAGCTAGGATTGCCGTAATCGTTTTTTAAATAGGGGAGCATACATTCGAGCACGTGCTCGGAAACGGGGGTGGTGGCTGCGTTGTCGGCATATACGAATCTTTTTTCCATAATCGTCACTCCGTTCTTTGATTTACCGACATCATACTATACCAAAACGGTACACAATACAACAACTATTTATGAATTTTCAAATACTCTCCGACAGCGAGCTTGTCGCAGCGCTCGTTGTAGGGATGACCCGCGTGGCCGCGAATCCAGTTAAATGTGACCTTATTCATTTCTAAGAGCTCTAAAAGCTGCTGCCACAGCTCGAGATTGGGCGGGGTTTTCTTCGCGGAGTTCTTCCAGCCGTTTTTCTTCCACGAATAGACCCAGCCCTTCTGTACGCTGTCCACGACATATTTTGAATCGCTGGTTACGCGCACTTCGCACGGTTCTTTAAGGGCTTGCAGACCGCGAATGACCGCCGTGAGCTCCATGCGGTTGTTGGTGGTGGATTGCTCAAAGCCGGACAGTTCGAGTTCATGTGTCCCGAATACAAGGATTGCGCCCCAGCCGCCGGGTCCGGGATTGCCGGAGCAGGCTCCGTCCGTATATAGCTCAACAGTTTTCATTGTTTCTCCTTGAAGTTAACTGGATTTCCATGTACATTATAGCTTTACACGGCGCGCGCAACAAGACGCAACAGGGGCTTTTTAATTTGACAATGCAGTGTATAATAAGTAAGATATATGAATAAGCTGGAATTTGTTCCGAATTTTAGAATTTATGCCGCTGCGGCGGCTAGAAACATAAATCCTCGCAAAGTTCGTTCATGAGAACGGGCTTTTGAGGTTTTTTACCCAAGAAGGAGAATTAATTTTTGAAAAAAGACGAAGAAAAGAACCCGAAGGCGTTTTCTGTTATAACGCTTCCGGAACAGAAAAACGAGAGTCCGCGCAAATCGGCAGAGAGTACGGAAAAGAAATCCGAGCCGAAAACGACGCAGAAGGCAGCAACACCAAAGACAAAGACTCGCAGAGCGAGACCGTTCGCAAAAAGCGCCGGAAAGACGCGCGCCGCGCAGAGCGTTAAGCCTGCCGAGAGCGATAAGCCGGAAAAAAAGAAGAAGCCGATGCGCGCGGATAATACCACCGCCAACGCCAAGCGCAAGAGCCAGAATGACGCGAAACAGAGCTCCGTGCCGACCAAAAGCAAGAAAAAGCAAAACGGAGCGGCGGAGTTTTCCGCATCAGGCTCGCTGCGCATAATCCCGCTCGGCGGACTCGGCGAAATAGGCAAGAATATGACCATGTACCAAAGCGGCGGCGACTCCTTTGTGGTCGACTGCGGGCTTTGCTTTCCCGACGACGAGATGTTCGGCATTGATATCGTCATACCCGATTTCTCCTATGTGCTCGAATGCAAGGACTCGCTTCGCGGTGTGATAATCACACACGGACACGAGGACCACATCGGCGCGATACCTTATCTTCTCAAGCAAATCGACGTGCCGATATACGGCACCAAGCTGACAATCGGTTTAATCGAAGCCAAGCTCACCGAGCATGAGCTTCCCTTTAAGCCGCGGCTTCACGTTTTCAGCGCGGGGGATGTAATCAAGTTCGGCTGCATGAGCGCAGAGGCGATTCGCGTCAACCACTCGATACCGGACGCGGTCGCGTTTGCGATAACCACGCCTGCCGGAATGGTAGTGCAGACGGGCGACTTCAAGGTAGACTATACCCCTGTATTCGACGAGACAATCGACCTTACGCGCTTCGGTCAGCTCGGCAGCGAGGGCGTACTGGTGCTGCTGTCCGATTCGACCAATGCGGAAAAGCCCGGCAGCAGCGTCACCGAAAGCAAGGTCGGCGAATCGCTCGAAAAGCTGTTCTCGCGCGCGGAGGGCAAGCGTCTCATCATTGCAACCTTCGCGTCCAACATTCAGCGTGTGCAGCAGATAATCGACCTTGCGGTTCGACATGAGCGCAAGATAGCGCTCAGCGGACGCAGCATGGAGAACTATACTCGCATTGCCAACGAACTCGGGTATCTCAATATGCCGCAGGATATCCTTGTGGATATTGCGGACATCAAGAAATACCGTCCGAGCGATATGATAATCATCACCACCGGCTCACAGGGAGAGCCGCTGTCCGCGCTCACGCGAATGGCTGCCGGCAATCACAAGCAGGTGTCGATTAATTCGGACGATATGATTATTATCTCCGCAACGCCGATACCCGGGAATGAAAAGACGGTCACACGGGTCATCAACGGGCTTATGAAGCTCGGCAGTGAAGTCATCTATGAGAAGATGTACGAGACGCACGCGTCCGGGCACGCTTGTCAGGACGAGCTGAAGTTGATGCTGCAGCTTGTAAAGCCCAAGTATTTCATACCCGTTCACGGCGAGTACAAGCACCTTGTGAAGCACGCAAGGCTTGCGGAAACCATAGGCGTTCCCAAGAAAAACATCATAATCCCCGAGATAGGTGATATAATCGAGTTCGGCAACGGAGTCGGACGCGTGAACGGAAGCGTACCGTCCGGTAAGATATTTGTTGACGGACTGGGCGTGGGCGACGTCGGCAGCAGCGTGCTGCGTGACCGCAAGCATCTGTCGCAGGATGGGCTCATGGTTGTCGTGTGCACGATTGATTCCGACGCGAGGGAGATAATCTCCGGACCGGACATCATTTCGCGCGGCTTTGTGTATGTCAAGGAGTCCGAGCCGCTCATGGATGAAGCCAAGGCACTTGTGAGCAAGATAATCCTCGATTCGCTCAAAAAGGGCGGACGCGGAAACGTTGACCAGCGGATTAGAATACGCGAGGAGCTCGCGGCGCTTATGAACAAGCGCATCAAGCGCAGCCCGATGATACTGCCCGTTATTTCCGAAATCTGACGACGAAAGAGTAGCCATGAAGCTGAATCGCAACATAACGGTTGAAATCATACTGTGTATATTGGCTTTTTGCTATGTGTCGCTGTGCGCGGCGATATTCTTTGTAAACAAGAACGTCTTCCTCGTGACGCTCGGTTTGACGCTGCTTATCGTACTCGTTTTTATGGCGAGAGCAAGGCAGATAAAAAAGAGCGTCGCGGCGGTCATTACCGGCATCGGCACAGGCATAAGCCCAATGCAGCAGTCGATACTCTCGACTGTCGGTATCCCCGTACTCATAACCGACGACAACCGCTGTGCGCTTTGGTACAATGACAAGTTCCGTGAGACGATTACCGACGGGCGGGACATCTACCTTGAAGACGTCGTGAGCGCGATTGAGGGCTTTGACCCGAAAAGCTGCATCGAGACCTCCGGGTGCGTTTACAAATGCAAGGAGAAGCTGTTCAGCGCCTATTCCACCAGCTCCACACAGACGGGTAACACGCTGTATGTGACCTTCTTTACCGATATAACCGAGCTTTTCACCAACGCGCAGATGTATAAGCGCTCGCGCCCGTCGGTGCTGATGTTCACGATTGACAGCTACGACGAGCTCGGCTCGGAGACCAAGGAGAGCGTTCGTGCCGAACTGCTGTCCGAGGTCTACAAGTCTATGGAGGACTTCATCAACACGACCAACGGAATGCTCGTTCGGCTTTCAAGCAAGAGCTTTATTGCGCTCATCGAAGAACAGCACATTGAAAAGATAATCGAAAAGCGCTTCCCGATACTTGACACCGTCCGTGCGCTGTCCACCGAGCTTGTGCCGGTGACCATGTCGGTCGGAATCGGGCGCGGCGCAAAGACACTTTACGAGAACTATATCCAGTCCAAGAAGGCGCTGGATATGGCGCTCGGACGCGGCGGCGACCAGGCGGCGATGAAGACGCAGAACGGCTATGAGTTCTACGGCGGAGTAAACCGCGCGGTCGAAAAACGCAATAAGGTCAAGTCGCGCATTATTGCGACGGCGATGTGCGACCTTATGAAAGCGGCGGACAACGTTGTGGTGATGGGGCATAAGCTGTCCGACCTCGATTCACTCGGCGCTTGCGTCGGTGTGGCGAGAATCGCGCAGATGTGCGAGGCAAAGGTCAAGATTGTGTTTAACAGCCGCGACACTATGGCAAGGCTGCTGTTTGACAAGCTGCTGCTGAACGGCTACGGCGATTTGTTCGTCACTACAAACGAGGCGTCGGACTTTGTGACCGAAAACACGCTGCTAGTAATTGTCGATTGTCACACTCGAAACCTTGTGGAGAGCGAGGAACTGCTCGCGCTGACGAACAACATAATGATAATCGACCACCATCGTAAGATGGTCGGACATATAGAGAACACGGTTTTAAGCTATCACGAGCCGTACGCATCTTCCTGCTGCGAGCTTGTGGCGGAGCTGCTTCAACACATCGAAACGCCGCAGAGCGGACCTACCAAGCTTGAAAGCGAGGGCATGCTCGCCGGCATAATGCTCGATTCACGCGACTTCTCGGTAAGAACCGGAGTGCGAACTTTTGAGGCGGCGTCCTATCTGCGCAGGCTCGGCGCGTCTCCGTCCGAGGCGAAAATACTTTTCGCTACCGACCTTGAGACCTATCGCCACAAAGCGGCGCTTGTCGGCGCGGCACAGACCTATCGCGGCTGCGCAGTCATCGTCTCCGACTCACTGCCGGAGAATATGCGCGTTGTGATACCCCAAGCGGCGGACGACCTGCTGAACATCGACGGCATAAACGCCTCGATAGTCGCCGTGCGCTTTCAAAACCGCTATCATCTCTCCGCCCGCTCACTGGGCGCGTACAACGTTCAGCTGATTATGGAATACCTCGGCGGCGGTGGTCATCAGACGATGGCGGGCGTACAGCTCGAGGACGACAGCAATGAGCATATCAGAGAGCTGATTTATGCAGCCATAGACAAATATCTCGACGCGAACGCGCCGAAGCAAGGAGTATAAAGATGAAAGTTGTATTGCTTCAGGACATAAAAGGAACGGGCAAGAAGGACCAGCTTGTAGAGGTTTCGGACGGTTACGCCAGAAACTTTCTTTTCCCGCGCAAGCTCGCGAAGGAAGCGACTAACAGCGCGATAAACGAGGTCAACACGAAAAACGAGGCGAAGGAGCACAAGAAGAACGTCGAGCTGCAAAACGCTCAGGCACTTGCGGACAAGCTCAACGGCAACAAGTTTTTCGTCCACGCAAAGGCAGGCAGCAACGACCGTCTTTTCGGCTCGGTTACCGCAAAGGAGATCGCGGACGCCGTGGCAGCCGAGACAGGCATGGAGATAGACAAGCGCAAAATCGTTCTGGACAAGGATATAAAGAATTTCGGAGTTTACGACATTGCGTTGAAAATATATCCGGGTATCAGCGCGAAGATTACGATTGAGGTTTGCGAGTAGGGGACGATATGGCGGACAAATTCGAACTGTCATACGAGGCTATGGGAATCAAGCTGCCTTACTCCGCAGAGGCGGAGCAGGCGGTAATCGGCGCAATAATTGCCGACGACAAGATTTTTGACGACGTTTGCGGCATTATCTGCGCCGAGCATTTTTATATCAAACAGAACGCCGACATTTTCCGCGAAATGGTGCTTATGAACGCGGCAGGCAAGTCTATGGACTTCGTGACCGTGCTCAGCGCCGTCGCCGACGCCGGCGTTTTTTCCAATGTCGAGGACGCGAAAGTATATTTGTATAATATAGTCGAAACGGTGCCGACGATAACCAATGCCGTCGCCTATGCGAAGATTGTTTATGACAAATATCTTCAGCGCTCGATGATAACCATGTGCCGCGACGCGATAAACGAGGCAACGACGGGAGAGGAATCCGCCCAGACGCTGCTGGATTACCTCGAACAGCGCATATACGAAATCAAAGGCGGACGCGACCGCTCGGAGATGTGGTCGCTCGGCTCGGTACTGCAGGAGGTTCTCGACACGCTCAACAAGCTCTCGGGAGCCGACAAGGATAAATACAAGGGACTGCCGACCGGATTTGCGTATCTAGATAAGGTTCTGACCGGCTTCAACCGCTCCGACCTGATTATTCTTGCCGCGCGCCCCGGCGTCGGCAAAACCAGCATAGCGCTTAACTTCTGTACAAATATCGCCGCGCGGCGCGAAGACGTCTCCATTGCATTTTTCTCGCTGGAGATGACCAAGCAGCAGCTCGCACAGAGGATATTGAGCAATGCGTCCGGCGTCGCGTCCAGTCTGTTCCGCAGCGGTGTGGAAGAAAACAACGATTGGGTGAGCATAGTCGAATCCTATCAGCAGCTGTCCAAAACAAAGCTGTATCTCGACGACACAAGCGGCATAACGGTGCCGGAGATTAAGTCAAAGGCAAGAAGGATAAAGAATCTCGGGATGATAGTCGTTGACTATCTCCAGCTCATGAGCGGCACGCGCAGAAACGATTCGCGCGTAAACGAGATTTCCGAAATAACACGTTCGTTCAAGATAATGGCAAAGGAACTGAACGTTCCGATAATTCTGCTGTCCCAATTGAGTCGAAGCAACGAGAAGGACAACCGTCAGCCGCGCCTTTCGGATCTGCGCGATTCCGGTTCAATCGAGCAGGACGCCGATATTGTTTTGTTTTTGCATCGCAATGCTTTGCCAGGCGACGACGACAACAACGACCTGTCCGACGTCTCATTGATTGTCGCAAAAAACCGTCACGGCGAGACGACGTCAATTAAACTCAAGTGGGACGGTCAGCATACCCGCTTTACGCAAGAGGAATTCTACCTTGAGGACGTTTGAGCAAATCGAGGCGTTCTCACGCGAAAACGGGCTTTTCCCAAAAGGGTGCCGTGTGCTCGCGTGTGTGTCCGGCGGCGCGGATTCGACAGTCTTGCTGTTCGCGCTGCATGAGCTGTATGCTCGGCTGGGGCTTGGCGGTCTGATAGTGTGCCATTTCAACCACGGGCTGCGCGGAGCGGACAGCGACGCGGACGAGCTGCACGTCCGACAGCTTTGCGATAAGCTCTCGCTGCCTTTTGTGTGTGAGCAAGCACATATGAGCGAGCGCGTGCGTCCGGCGGGACTGAGCACCGAATTGTGGGCAAGACAGCTGCGCTATGAGTTTTTTTACAAGACCGCGGACGACAATCGCTGCGACGTGATTGCCGTTGCACACAACGCGAACGACAACGCCGAAACGGTGCTGTTCAACCTTGTTCGCGGAACCTCACTGAGGGGTGCTTGCGGCATACCCGTACGGCGCGAGCGGATTGTGCGCCCGCTGCTGTGCGTTTCCCGTGCTGACATCGAGCGCTGCTGCGAGGAGAACGCATACGACTATGTAACCGACAAAACCAACTTTGAGAACGACTGCTCGCGCAACATTTTGCGAAACGTAGTTTTCCCGCAGCTTGAGGAGATAAACTTCCGCTGCCGTGAGAATATAAACGGATTCTCCAAAAGAATGCGGCTGCTCGACGACTTTTTGAGCGCGAGCGCGAGAGAAGCGCTGGAGAGCGCAAAAACACAGGAAGGGTACGACGCGCAAAAGCTGCTTTGTGTTCACGAGGCGGTCGCCTGCGAGGCGGTAAAGCTCATCATCGAGCCGTATTGCACCAACCTTTGCGAAACCATGGTGGAGCGCGCGCTGGACGTTGCACGCGGCAAACTCGGAGAGTTACAGCTTTGCCCTGAGACGTTTCTTGCACGAACAGACGGAATACTTCTTCTAAGACGTACCGAAGCGGCGCAAGAAAGCATAATACAAAAGGAGCTACACGAGGGACAAAACGAGTATTATGCGGGCAAATCCGTCGAGCTTCGCAGGGTCGAAAGACCCGAAGGTGAACAGTCTTGGAAAATTTACGGAAAATTATTAAATTATTGTGCGGATTGTGATAGAATAGTCGGCAAGCTCATTGTGCGCTCACGCGAGACGGGCGACGTTTTTTCGTCGCATCGGCGCGGAAACACAAAGACGGTGAAAAAGCTGTTCAATGAAAAGAAGATTGACGCCAAAAAGCGCTGCGGTATTGCGGTAATATGTGACAGCGCCGGCATAGTCTTCGTCGAGGGCGAGGGAATCAGCGAGCGCGTCGCGGTCGATGATAATACAAAAGAGTATTTTGTTATTTCAATTAGCAAGGGGAATGAATAATGCATAACGACATCCTGAAGGTTCTTGTCA
>CAYXRE010000038.1:10090-14399 GCA_964466125.1 uncultured Oscillospiraceae bacterium | reverse complement strand
GCGCACATACTGGTTTTCGAGGAAGCGCACCAGCGCCTGCGCCATCGTCAGCCGAATGGTTTTCATTTCGATTCACCTCCGGGGTTAAAGATGTGATCGTTCGCGTCCGACTGCCAGAGCCATTCGTGCTCCGGGTCGTCGATGCGCGTTTTCTTCCACGGGTCGCCGTCCAGATGACGTATGCCCCACACATAACACATCGCGTAGCCGGGCGCTGCGCTCTGGGAGTGAAAGCCGTTGTTTATGACGGTCAGCCCGTTTTGCGTGCTCTTGTATATCTCGCCGTTCGCAAAGGACGCGCCGAAGCCCTCCGGCTTGTCGAAGCGGTGAAAGTAGACCTCCGGCTGCGGGTGGTGATGAGGGGGATAGGAGGACCACTTGCCGGGGAAGTTGAGCACCTCGCCGAGCACCATGTTGGAATAAGGCGCGTTGTCGTAGTCGAAGAAGGTCTTTATCTCTCGCCGCATACAACCGAGCAGCTCGCCGGACGCGCCCGCGTGCTGGACGATT
Source organism: uncultured Oscillospiraceae bacterium (assembly GCA_964466125.1). Lineage (GTDB taxonomy): Bacteria > Bacillota > Clostridia > Oscillospirales > Ruminococcaceae > JAUNBN01. The sequence continues at coordinate 13,889 of CAYXRE010000038.1, read as the reverse complement.
ACGTCCTCGGGTCGGTAGAGCTTTGCGGGATACTCGCGCTCGTTAGGCGTGCTTTGTATGTACAGCTCGGCGTGGGAGTTTGCGCGAACGGTGACTTGCGTGCCGCGGCACACCAGCAGGCAGTACGCCTCGTCGCGGAACATATCGCGGCGGGACGCCTGCGACTTTTCACCGTTCCATTCAAAGCAGACGCTGCCCTCAAACAGCAGCACTGCGAGCTCTTTCTTCACGTCGTGGTATTCCCACGTGTCGCCTGCCTCAAGCACCAGCAGACCGACGTCCATCTGCGTGCCGAGGTCGTCTTTTGCCGAGTCAATGTAGGCATTGTAGCCCCGAACCGGCGTTTTCTCGATATACATTTCCTTTTTCCTCGTGAAATTATGGTTTATTTTTGGTTAAGTCTTGGTTTAGTTATTGTGCTTTTCTTGTATTATAGCAGATGCGTATTCAAAACGAAATAAACAAACATCACAATTTCACAAATAATTTTTAGACGAATACACAAAAGTGCGTTCCTTCCCGTGCCGCTTTGCCGAAAACCGCCGACGGCTCGCGAGCGGGGAAACACCGCAGGCACTCACCGCGAGCAGAGAGCTGCGGGAATCCGTTGCGGGCAACACGGGCGACGGGTGTACCGATGCTTCCCTACCCGCCGTGAAGCTTTGAAGCGTGCGCCGACAGCCGTGCGGAGCGACTTGAGGCTCGCCCTGTGCACAAAAAAGCTCCCCCGAGCCTATGCGGCGGGAGAGCTTTTGGATTATTGATTGGGACAAAACCGCGGACGCCTAAAGACCCGTGTGCTCGGAGATGTACTTTCTTGCCTTGAGCGCGTACTCGAACGGGTTTGCCTTGGCGGGGTCCTGCTCCGCTTCGACGAGCAGCCAGCCGGTGTACTTCGCGTCGGCAAGCAGCTTGAATATCGGGTCAAAGTCCACGCCGCCGTCGCCGGGAACGGTGAACGCGCCGTTGCGGACCGACTGCAAAAAGCTCCAGTTGTTCGCCCTTGCCTGCTCGACCACGTCCAGACGCATATCCTTGAGATGAACGTGACCCACGCGGTCAACGTATTTTTCGAGCATGGTGAGCGGGCTTTCTCCCGCAAAGGTGAAGTGACCGGTGTCATAGCACAGATAGACGCTGCCGGGCTCGGTCTCGCTCATCATGCGGTCGGTCTCCGCGGCGGTCTGCACGACGGTGCCCATGTGGTGGTGGAAGCACAGCTTGAAACCGCGCGCTGTCGCGACGCGTCCGAGGCGGTTGAGCCCGTCGGTAAAGCGCGCCCACTCGTCGTCGGTCATTATGTGTTTTGCGCCGCCGAAAATCGGGGTATCCGGCTGTCCTTGTATGCTGTAGCTCTGCTCGCTGACGTTAATGCGGTTCGCGCCGACCGCGGCGAGGAAGTCCAGCTCTTTGATGAATTCTTTTTCGACTTCTTCATAAGGCTTTGTTATAAGGAAGGAGCTGAACCAGCGGCTCGCGATGCGCATACCGCGCAAGTCGAGCGCCTTTTTAAGCACAGCGGGGTCGGAGGGGTACTTGTTGCCGATTTCGCAGCCGGTGAATCCCGCAAGAGCCATCTCGCTTATCGTCTGCTGGAAGGTGTTTTCTGCGCCCAGCTCGGGCATATCGTCGTTGCACCAGCCTATCGGCGCAATACCGAGGAATACGTTATCCTTGTCAAACATTTTGCTTCTCCTTTTCGTTGTCGGTGAAATTACTTGGATTTTATCATGTGAATTTTCCCTTTGCAACCGCCGCAAAAGGCGCTGCCGCCGGTTTTTGCGTGCTTAATTATAAGGTAGAAGTAACAATACGAAAACGCCCGAAAAAAATATTTTGCGCAAAAGCGTATTGCCCGAATCTTTGCGTTAACTGCGGCGGTGGTGTATTATATAGAATAGATATACGGTATAACGACTAGGCAAGAATTAGGCAAATTATGTGTAGATTTTAAGGCAATTTACCATGTTGCCAAAAAAGTGGTAGTGATATTTGTGATATATTTTGAGCAATTTGTTATCAATTTCTTAGCAAATTGCTTGACAATGCCTGTCGATTATGCTAATTTGTATTCACAACAGCGAATTCAATTGGTGCATTTGCTGTTAGTGAAAAGAAATAAAGGAGTAACAAAATGAAAAAGGTTCTTGCATTGGTTCTCGTGCTTGCGCTGTGCCTCGCGTTTGCCGCGTGCGGCAATACTGCCGCTCCCGCCGTCACCGAGCCGGCTGCGACGGATGAGCCCGCCGCCCCCGCCGCCGAAATGAGCGTTGCGGTCGTTCTCAAAACCCTCTCGAGCGAATATTGGAACTATGTCAAGGCTGGCTGTGACGCCGCCGCCGCTGACCTCGGTGTGAACGTAACCGTTGTCGGACCCGGAGCTGAGAGCGACATCGCCGGACAGGTTACCATGATTGAAGAGCAGCTCGGACAGGACATCTCCGCTATCGTCTGCGCTCCCAACGACGGCGACGCCGCCGCCGCAGCCCTTGCGAAGTCCACCGTTCCCGTTCTCTTCGTTGATACCGACGCGAACCTCGATTCCAAGACCGCTTTTGTCGGCACCGGCAATGAAGACGCCGCCGCTCTCGGCGGAGCTTACATAGCTTCTGTTGACGCCGCCGCCAAGGCCGTTATCATCTACGGTCAGGAGGGCGACTCCACCTCGAACGCCCGCCGCGCGGGTTACAAGAAGGCTCTTGAAGCCGCCAACGTTGAAATCCTTGCCGAGCAGTCCGGAAACAACACCACCGACGGCGCGAAGGCGACCATGGAAGACCTTCTCAACCGTTTCCCGGACCAGATAACCGCAGTTCTTTGCCACAATGACGACACCGCAATCGGCGCCATGAACGCCTGCAAAGACGCCGGCGTTACCGGAATCCGTATAATCGGCTTCGACGGCAACAAGTCCGCTGTTGACCTCATCCTCACCGGCGACCTCGAAGGCACCGTTGCTCAGCAGCCCTACATGATGGGTTACACCGCAGTTGAGAAGGCAGTCGCCGCCGCTAAGGGCGAGACCGTTGACTCCTACATCCCCGTAGACGCGAAGCTCATCACCAAAGACAATGGCCAGGAGTACCTTGACGGTCTGGCTGCAATGCTCGGCTAATCCCCTCGCAATATCGTTTATCCTTTGTCTGGAGGCGGGTAACCGCCTCCAGACAATACTAATGAGGTAGGTTTCTATGAGCGAATATGTCGTCGAATTAAAGAACATAACCAAGCTGTTCCCGGGCGTTGTGGCTCTCAAGCATATGTCCATCGGCATCAAGCCCGCAGAGATACACGGGCTTATAGGTGAAAACGGCGCGGGAAAATCGACCCTTATCAAGGTTCTTACAGGTGTGCATACTCCCGACGAGGGCGAGATTATTGTGGACGGGAAGCCGGTCAAATTCAAAAACCCCGTCATGGCTCGTGAGGCGGGCATTGCCTGCGTATATCAGGAGCTGAACATAGTCCCGCTGCTGTCGGTTACAGATAATATATTTATAGGCCGCGCGATAAAGAGCAAAACCGGTCTGCTGGATTACAACAAAATGCACGAGGAATCACGCCGCGTGCTCAAGCTCCTCGGACACGAGGAGATAGACCCCAAGACCCCCTGCTACAAGCTCGGAATGGGCTTGCAGCAGATGGTCGAGATAGCAAGGGCGGTCTCGCTGGACGCCAAGCTGATAATCATGGACGAGCCCACCTCGTCGTTGGGCAAGAAAGAAGTCGAGCAGCTTATGCAGACGGTGCGCGGACTCAAGGAGCGCGGCATTGCGACGCTGTTCGTTTCCCACAAGCT
>CAYXRE010000038.1:0-10080 GCA_964466125.1 uncultured Oscillospiraceae bacterium | reverse complement strand
GACGGCGAGCACATCGTCACCGACGACATGGCGAACATGACCGAGGAGAAGCTTATCGAAGCAATGGTCGGACGTACGCTGACCGACCTGTTCCCGAAAGAATACGGCGTCAAGGGCGAGTGCTTCCTCAAAGCCGAACACCTCAAATCCGCAGGCGTGCTGCGGGACATCAGCTTTGAGGCATACGGCGGACAGGTGCTGACCTTCTCGGGGCTTGTCGGTGCGGGCAGAACCGAGACCATGCGCGCCATCTTCGGCGCCGACCCCCTCGACGAGGGCACGATATATATTAAAGGTAAGAAAGTACATATAAAGAATCCTACCGACGCGATAAAGCACAAGATAGCGTTCCTGACCGAGGACCGCAAGGGACAGGGACTGGTGCTTTCACAGGCGGTCAAGACCAACCTCATTCTCGCGAACATGAAGGGATTCTGCAACGGACCGCTGCTGGACGCGAAGAAGATAGAGGAAGCAGCAAAGGATAATGTGAAGTCGCTTTCCATCAAGACGCCGAGCATCAACGAGGTCACCGCACAGCTGTCCGGCGGCAATCAGCAAAAGGTCGTCATCGGCAAATGGGTCAACTCGGACAGCGACATCTACATCTTCGACGAGCCGACGCGCGGCATAGACGTCGGCGCGAAGATTGAGGTCTACAAGGTTATGAACGACCTTGTCAGAAAGGGCAAGTGCGTAATCATGGTCTCGTCCGAGCTGCCCGAGGTGCTCGCAATGAGCGACCGCGTGGTGGTAATGCGCGAAGGGCGCGTAATGGCGGACATCGACCGGGACTCCGAGTTCTTCAATTCAGAATCTATAATGAAAGCGGCATGGGGAGGTCAACTTCAATGAACAAGCCCAAAAAGACAAACAAGATAGCGGATTTTATGCTCAAGCTCGGTCCGCTGCTCGCACTGTTCCTGCTGTACATCATTTTCGCAGTCACCATGCCGGACAAGTTCCTTCGCTTCGGCAACCAGATGAATATACTCAAGCAGACGTCCATCAACTGCCTGATTTCCTCCGGTATGCTCGTCGTCCTCATAACCGCCGGCATAGACCTCTCGGTCGGCTCCAACTGCGTTCTCGCCACCTGCCTGATCGGCGTTATGGTCCAGAACTTCGGCATAACCAATCCGATTATCCTCATCGTCTGCGGCATTGCGATTTCCACCTTCTGCGGCTGGATTAACGGAACGCTGCTCACCAGACTGGATCTGCCCCACCCGTTTGTTTCGACACTGGGTATCAAGAACGTGCTGCTGGGCATCGCGCTCCTGATAACCAATTCGTCCTCGATAGGCTTCACCAACAAGGGCGTAGACTCGGTCATGTTCTTGGGCTCCGCGACGATTGCGGGCTTCCCGATTAGCTTCATCTTCGTCATTATCGTCTACTATCTGTTCAGCGTGTTCCTCAACAAATCCTCTCTCGGACGTCAGATCTACTGCGTGGGCGGCAACGGCGAAGCAGCGAGACTGTCCGGAATCAAGTCCAAGAACGTGCTGACCTTTGTTTATACGCTGTCCGGCTTTATGTGCGGTCTTGCGGGCGTCATGCTCGTCGGGCGCGTCGCTTCGGCGAACGCGAACGCCGGTCTTACATACGACACCGACGCGATAGCCTCGTGCATAATCGGCGGCGCGTCCTTCTCCGGCGGCAAGGGCACCATCTGGGGCACCCTCGTGGGCGCTCTGCTCATCGGCATAATCCGCAACGGACTCAACCTGCTCGGCACCAAGAACGACGTTCAGTATATCGTAATCGGCGCGGTCATCATCCTCGCGGTCACGATAGACGTAACGCGCGGCAAAGTCGAAGCGAGAGCGAGAAGACTCGCCGCTGCGGCTGCCGCCGAGCTCAACTAAACCAACAGTTTCCTCCTTTCCTCTGTATATAGTAAAAGCGCCCCCGACCGCCGAAACCGACGGACGAGGGGCGCTTTTATGACGCAAAAAATCCCACGGACACTTTTGCATCCGCGGGACATTGGCAGAAATCGACATATCTGTCGACCTCTGGATATATTATAGCATTTTGCGAGCAAAATTGAATTACAAAACATATACAATCTGTCCGCATGTCGCGGACAAAATCCGTCAGAATCTCGGGAAAACTCCGCGCAGCGACGAGCACTCGACAGCAAGCCGAACGCGGGGCTCAAGCGCGGCGGCGGCAGCGCAAAGATAGCGCCCGCCCGCTTCGTTGAGCGACAGCGTTTTCGCAAGCGCATTCGCCGCACTTGCAAAAATCCTGCTCGCACAGGTCGTTTCGCAAAGCTCGTAAAACCGCTCCAGCTCCTCGTCCGACACCGACAGCGCGAGCGGGTCGCCTGCGACGGCGCACAGGCACAGCGCATTTGCAGCAAGCAGCTCATAGATGTTTATGAGCTGTCCGCGCGGGTCGGGACAGCTTGCCGAGAGCAGCCGCAGCGCAAGCATGGGTTCAAAGCTCATGCAAAACTCGTTCTCGCAGATTATCGCGCGCAGGTACGATTCGATGTAATCGACCCCCAAAAGGCTTTCGTCGAGCGGGAGCGCGAGCTGATAGTCGATGTCGCAGGGGATGGCGTGCGCAAAGCGGCGGTAATCATATTTGTCGAAGAATCCGGCAATCGAGTGAATAGTGTCGATGTAGGAGATGTTGCCTGCGCTGTAAGCGGTCTTGACTGCGCGGGTGTAAAGAGCCTTTGCGCGTTGAATGCGCTTTGCGAGCAGACGGCGGCCGTATTCAAGCGAGCGCTCATCTATGTCCGCACGCGCGTCCGCGCGCTTTGCAGTTTGCAGCGTGAAGGCAATGGAGCGCAGCAGCTCGGTCGCAACGCCGGTTTCAAGCGAGGAGGAAGCGCCGCCCGTGTACAAAAGCGCCTGTCTGCGCAGCAGCGCGAACAGCTTTTCCTGTTCTATGTGCGAATCAAAGGAACGCAGAGCATTGCCGTCTTGTTGACTCGCGGTCAGTTCATTCATTCGCTTCCTCCGTTTCGCGCTCCGCGGCGCTGTCATCTCCCCGCAATCGCGAGGGCATGACGGTTGTGACAAGGTAATCGACGCTGCCGCCGCAGCGCCCGTCAAATTCTTCGCTCATCATGTGTATCAGCTCACTGTCGGTCACTTCGAGACTCGCGATGCTGCGCAATTCATAGAACGCCTCGGTGAGCGAGCCGAGCGTCTCAAACCAGCGCGCGGCGTCCACGTATGGCGAACCCGAAAAGACGCGGGCAAGCTCGCCGAGCGCCGACGCGTCGAATTCGACCCTGCCCACGCTCTCCAGCGTGCGCTCGCGAAGCTCTGCAAGCTCGGCGCGCTGGCTTGCGCTAAGCACAAGCCCGTTCGCCGCGGTGACGGCTTCGCTTTTGACAAGCTCGCGCTGTGCGTCCGAGCGCGAACTGTTTGAAATCAGTGCCGGAAGCTCATTCATTCAAAAACCCTCCGCCTACATCATACGCGAACCCGCCGAAACAACAAGTCTTGAAAAAAAGACGATTTTGTGCTATTATAAAGGCGCTAAAAAAATATTTTTTAAGCCCGACCGAAATCTCGGTCGGGCTTTTTTTGCGTGCAGTTTCGAGTGAGCGATTCTTTTACTTTGCCTTCGGGTGCTCGGCGCATACGAGCTTTATGCCGTTCTTCGCGGCAAAATCAACGTAGGGCTTATCCGGCAGCTTGTCGGTCACGACGGCATACAGCGAATCAAAGTTGCAAAAGCTGATAATCGAGGTGTTGTCAAACTTGCTGTGGTCCGCCATGAGAATGATTTGCTTGCCGTTTTGCGTCGCGCTGCGCTTTATCTCCGCTTCGGAGAAGGTGGTGTTGGTAAGCCCTCTCGTGAGCGAAACGCCTGTCGCCGCGATGAACACCGTGTTCAGGCTTATGCGGGAGAGCATCTCCATTGCCTGTGAATCGGTGAACGAGGAGGTCGCGAAATTGTAAAGCCCGCCGAGCGCGACGATTTTGAGGTTGGGATATTTTGAAGCCTCATACAGCGCGCCGAGAGAGTGAGTCACAACGGTTATGTCGTGGTGGGTGGCAAGGTAGGGGACAATGGTGAGCGCCGTCGAGCCGGAGTCAACGAAAACGGTGGTCGAGTCCTCGACAAACTGTGCCGCGAGCTCGCCGATAAGCGCCTTCTCGTAGACATTTTTGGAGCTGCGCGTCGGCATGGAGATAGGCGTCGGGTCGTCGTTTGCCGACACGCCGCCGTACACCTTCTTGATGCGCCCGCGCTCGGTCAGCTCGCTCAGGTCGCGGCGAATGGTGTTCGTGGACACGTCAAAGTATTCGGTCAGCTCGTCGAGCGACACCGTTCCGTGCTGAATCACGTAGTTTTCAATGCTGTTCAATCTGTCCAGTCTCATGATGCGCATTCCTTTTGGTTAGGTTATGGTTAAATTATATATTATTATTTAATAAGATACAAGTAAAAAGGCGATGTTTTGAACAAATTATCCGACAATAATTATAAATATTATCAAAAATTAAATCATCTATTGCAAACAGTTAACAAAGATATTATAATGAAATAGCCACAAAATGATATGAAGTTAGCTATGCTGGCAAACAATAAAAAGACAGGAGCGAAGTAGAATGGGAAAAATCAGAGTCGGCGTCGCCGGATACGGAACTATCGGTCAGCGCCTTGCGGACGGGGTCGCCCTTCAGGGAGACATGGAGCTTGTGGGCGTTGCGGACCTTGCCCCGACGCTTGCGATACGCGCGCTGTACGAGAAGGGAATGCCCTATGACCTGTATCTGGTCGATGGGGCGGACAAATCCGCGTTCGACGCGCTCGGCATACCCACCAAGGGCAGCTTTGAGGAGCTCATAAGCAAAGTAGATATAATGCTCGATTCCGCCCCCGGCGGCATAGGCGCCAAGAACAAGGAGCTTTACGAGAAGCACAACGTAAAGGCTATCTTCCAAGGCGGCGAGAAAAACTCGGTCGCGGACGTGTTCTTCCACGGTTACGCCAACTACGAAAAGGGCGTCGGCAAGGACTACCTCAAGCTGACAAGCTGTAACACCACCGGACTCATTCGCTCGGTCGACTGCCTTGACCGCGAGTGCGGCGGCGTTGAGAAGGTCGCGATTACGATAATCCGCCGCGTCGCAGACCCGGGCGACTATCACCGCGGGCTGACCAACGCGCTGCAAATCGACAAGGCGCCGTCCCATCAGGCGGTCGATTTGATGACTATAATGCCTCACGTCGAGGCGACGGGCATTCTCGTGCACACCCCCGTCACCCACGGACACATCATAACCGTGCTCGCGAAGGGCAAACAGAAGATAACCAAGGAAATGGCGCTTGAGGCATTCAGAAAGCACCCGCGCATCCGCGTCGTGAGCATTGCCGACGGCTTCCTCGGAAACGCCTCCTTCTTCAAATACGGGCGCGACCTCGGACACCCGCGCGGAGACCTTTATGAGATAGGTCTTTGGGAGGACTCGATTGTCGAAAGCGGCGACGACATCATGTACGCGATAAACATACCACAGGAAAGTGTCACCATACCCGAAACGATGGACGCAATTCGTGCCGCGTGCAAAATGCAGCTCACCCGCGAGGACGGCACAAACGCCACCAACAAGTATCTCGGCATCGGCAAACACATGAGATAAGCCGAGCCGCAAAACAACAGCCAAACGCACGGCGGGCAACCGCGGGGAACACTGCCCGCGCCCGCCGTTCGGCATATTCAACGAAAAGGAGCCTGAAAGAATGCGTTTCGGAATAAACACACTGGACGATTTCGATGTGGCGGGAAAGACGGTGCTTTGCCGCGTCGATATGAATCAGCCCGTTGACCGTGAGAAAGGGACGCTCAAGAGCACACAGAGAATAAAGGCGTGCGCGCCCACGATAGCGGAGCTTGCGGACAAAAAAGCAAAGGTCGTGGTGCTCGCGCATCAGGGCAGCGACATCGAGTACAAGAATTTCTACACCACCGCGCCGCACGCAAAGGTGCTCTCGGAATTCATCGGGCGCGAGGTCAAATTCATCGACGACGTCTGCGGCCCTGCGGCGCGCGAGGCGATTGCGCAGCTCAAGCCGGGCGAGGTGCTGCTGCTCGACAACGTGCGTTTCATGTCCGAGGAGCAGACGCTCTTTGAACAAAAGCTCTGTCTTACCCACGAGCAGCAATCGCAGACGCTGGTCGTGCGCAAGCTCGCGCCGCTTGCGGATTTGTATGTCTGCGACGCGTTTGCCGCCGCACACCGCGACCAGCCGACGCTTTGCGGCTTTGAGCAGGTGCTGCCGTCCGCGATGGGCAGACTGTTTGAAAAGGAGTACTGCGTCATCTCCGAGCTGATGGAAAAGCCCGCCCGTCCGTGCGTGTTCGTGCTCGGCGGCTCCAAAATATCGGACGCTTTCCTGATGCTCGACACGGTGCTCGGCAACGGCAGTGCCGACCGCGTGCTGACCGGCGGACTGGTTGGTGAGATACTGCTTGCGGCAAAGGGCAGCGATATTGGCGAGGGAACGTTCGAATATATAACCAAGGCGAACTACGCCGATTTCATAGACAAAGCAAAGCCGATTTATGACAAGTACAAGGACAAAATCGAGCTTCCCGTAGACTTTGCATATCTTGAGGGCGACGAGCGGCGCGAGGCGATGATTGACGCGCTGCCCAAGGGCATACTTGCGCTGGACATCGGTTCAAAGACGGCGGAGAACTACGCAAGGATTATCCGCGAGGCGGCGACGGTGTTCGTAAACGGACCGATGGGCGTGTTTGAAAACGCGCCGACCGAGCTTGGCACCAAGACGGTATGGGATGCGCTGGGCGACACGAAGGCATACACCGTTGTCGGCGGCGGCGACAGCGTGACCGCCACGACCAAGTACGGCAAGAGCGAGCGGATAGGCTATATTTGCACCGGCGGCGGCGCACTCATCCGCTTTTTGACCGGCGAGGAACTGCCTGTCGTGCACGCTCTGCGTACAGCAAGGGAGAAATTCAATTGAAGATTGATTTAGGCTTCGGCGCCGGCACGCAGACGCTCGTTGTGCCGGATACGCTGAACACGCTGGTGCTCGAGCCGAACAAGGTGGAGCACTCGCTCACGGGAGCCGCGGAGGTCGAGCGCGCGCTTCGCGAGCCGATAGGCGCGCCGAGACTGCGCGAGATTGTACACGCAGGCGAGAGCATTGCGATAGTAACGAGCGACATAACCCGCCCCATGCCGACGTATGTTGTCATGCCCGCGTTGCTCGACGAGCTGTACGCGGCGGGTGTTCGGCGCGAGGACATAACGCTTGTGTTCGCGCTCGGCAGTCACCGCGCCCACACCGAGAAAGAAAAGCAAAAACTCGCAGGCGAGCGGGCGTACAGCGAGATACGCTGCATCGACGGCGACCCGACCGACTGCGTGCACATGGGCGCGACAAAGGCGGGAACGCCGGTGGACATCGTGCGAACTGTGGCGCAGGCGGACCGCAGGATATGTCTGGGCAACATCGAGTACCACTATTTCGCGGGCTACTCTGGCGGCGCGAAGGCGATTATGCCGGGGGTCTCGACGCGCGAGGCAATTCAGGCGAACCACAGCATGATGGTAAGCGAGCGGGCGTTCGCGGGCAACATCGACGACAACCCGATTCGCATGGACATCGAGGAAGCGGCGGCGATATGCGGCGTGGACTACATACTCAACGTTGTGCTCGACGAGCACAAGCAAATCATCAAAGCGGTCGCGGGGGACGTCACGCTCGCTCACCGCGAGGGCGCGCGCTTTCTCGACACGCTCTACCGCAAGGCGATTGACGCGCGCGCGGACATCGTCGTCGTCTCGCAAGGCGGCGCACCCAAGGATTTGAACCTCTACCAGACGCAGAAGGCATTGGACAACGCAAAGCACGCCGTCAAGGCGGGCGGGAGGATAATCCTCGTCGGCTCATGCAGAGAGGGCTTGGGCGAAAAGACCTTTGAGGAATGGCTGACAAGCGCAAAGCAGCCGCACGACCTGATTGAACGAATCCGCCGCGAGTTCCGTCTGGGCGGGCACAAGGCGGCGGCGATTGCGATGGTGCTGGAAAAAGCGGCGATAAGCCTTGTGTGCGAGCTGTCGGCAGACTTTGTGCGCTCGCTGTTCATGGACCCTTACGACAGCGTGCAGCGCGCGTTTGACGACGCGCTTGCAAGCGCCGGCGGCAGCCCAAGCGTCATCATAATGCCCTACGGCGGCTCGACGCTGCCCATAGCCAAGGGCGAAAGCGTAAGCAAACAGTAGGATTAATAAAAAAATCCAGTAGTAATCAGTAAGAAAATAATCTATAATAACTCAATAAGGAGCTTGAATATGGACTACGCTAAAGAATCACTTCGACTTCACAGAGAATGGGCGGGCAAGATAGAGGTCGTCTCCGCCGTGCCGCTCAATACACGCGATGACCTTTCGCTCGCATACACCCCAGGCGTCGCACAGCCCTGCTTGGAGATACAAAAGGACGTCGAGCAAAGCTATGAGCTGACCCGCCGTCACAATCTCTGCCTCGTCGTGACCGACGGTACCGCAGTGCTCGGACTCGGCGACATTGGACCCGAGGCGGGTATGCCGGTCATGGAGGGCAAGTGCGTGCTCTTCAAGTCCTTCGGCGACGTGGACGCGTTCCCGCTTTGCGTCAAGTCCAAGGACGTGGACGAGATAGTCAACACGATATACCTCATCTCCGGCTCCTTCGGCGGCGTCAACCTCGAGGACATCGCGGCTCCGCGCTGCTTTGAGATTGAAAGAAAGCTCAAGGAAAAATGCGACATCCCCATCTTCCACGACGACCAGCACGGTACCGCAGTCGTAACGCTCGCTGGGCTTACCAATGCGCTCAAGGTCGTCGGCAAGAAGAAAGAGGACATCAAGGTCGTCTTTAACGGCGCGGGCGCGGCGGCTATCTCGATAGCCCGTCTGTTGCTGTCCGACGGCATTCGCGACATAACGCTGTGCGACCGCACCGGCGCTATCTACGCAGGACGGGAGAAGGGTATGAACCCCGTCAAGGACGAGATGGCGAAGATAACCAATCTTGGCAAAAAACAGGGCTCTCTTGCCGATATGCTCGTCGGCGCGGACGTGTTCATCGGCGTTTCCGCTCCGGGCGCTGTGACGACCGAGATGATAAAGACGATGAACAAGGACGCGATAGTGTTCGCGTGCGCCAACCCCACGCCCGAGATTTTCCCCGACGACGCCAAGGCGGGCGGCGCGGCGGTGGTGGCGACCGGACGCAGCGACTACCCCAATCAGGTCAACAACGTGCTCGCGTTTCCCGGCATCTTCCGCGGCACCTTTGACGTTCGCGCAAGCGACATCAACGACGCGATGAAGATAGCGGCGGCGCGCGCGATAGCGGGCTATATCCCCGAAAACGAGATTAACGCCGAGAACATCATTCCGTTTGCGCTCGACAAGGGCGTGGCGAAGGTGGTCGCCGAGGCGGTCGCCAAGGCGGCGAGGGAAAGCGGAGTTGCCCGCAAGTAATCGCTAATTCTTTATTTGGAGGCTCAGATATACATGGACGCTAAGCTAAAGACCGATTTGACGCGCCTTGCTTACGACATACGCATCGGCGTAGTCGAGCAGATTAAAGCGCGCGGCTTCGGGCATATCGGAGGTTCGCTTTCGGTATGCGACGCGCTCGCCGTGCTGTACGGCGCGGTTATGCGCATTGACCCGAAGAATCCCGCTTGGGAGGGACGCGACAAGCTCGTGTGCTCCAAGGGTCATGCGGGTCCCGCCGTCTACGCGGCGCTCGCGCTCAAGGGCTATTTTCCGTATGACGACATAAAGACGCTCAATCAGCCCGGGACCAACTTCCCGAGCCATTGCGACCGCAACAAGACCCCCGGCGTAGACATGACCACCGGCTCGCTCGGACAGGGCACGTCTCTTGCGGCGGGTATAGCGCTCGGCGACCGTGTAAAGGGACGCGACTGCCGCACCTTCCTCATCGTCGGCGACGGCGAGGCAAACGAGGGACAGGTCTGGGAGGCGGCGATGTTCACCGCCGCAAAAAAGCTGACCAACCTCACATGGCTTGTTGACAACAACAAAAAGCAGCTGGACGGCTATACCAAGG
>CAYXRE010000037.1:0-14477 GCA_964466125.1 uncultured Oscillospiraceae bacterium | reverse complement strand
TTGAGGTTGGGAATAAACAGCGGCACGCTCGCGAGCAGCGTTAAAGCGCAAAGCGCAAGGAAAATCATCCGCGCCGTTTTATCGTTTGCAAGCGCCCCGGTCGTAAAGCACAAAAAGACCGCCGCAAACACGCCGTATGCCACAAGCGCGCATATAAAAAGCATGGTCGCAAGGTCGTTGTTCTGGCGCACCGATATGCCGCGGATATAAAAGCCGCCCGCGACGTAGTAGCTCTTGAACTGCGCCTTGGTCGAGCCGCGAAGCACCCAAAGCTCATCGCTCACAACGCCGTCGCCCGCAGGCAGCGAGCAGAGCTTGTCGTATATCACGCCGCTCTCGCGCGTCTCGTCAAGCGTCGTTTCAAACAAATTGAGCTTGGTGTCGCTCGAATAATCTATCTCGACGGTGTAGGAGCCGCGCGGCAGCTCCAGCCCGGGGGTCGAGGCAAAATATCCCGAATAACCGAAGCCCTCGTTTATGAACCAACCGCGCTCGCTCAGTTCTCCGGTCTCGGCGGCGAGCTGAGAGGGTGTCAGCTCCACTTGCGCCTTGGGCGACATGAGCGACACAAACAGCATAGCCGCAGCCAAGACGAGCCAGACGAGCGAAATCGTCTTAAATACAAAAAATCGTTTTCTTCCCAGCTTCTCTTCCATTGCCGCACCCCGCACTCATTATAGTGAAATATTAACACACTCGTAAAGATTTTACTATACGCGCGTACTGTGTATAATAGAAGTATAAAAGCGCATCGCGCGAAGAAAACCGTCGGCTGGAGGAATGAAATGCGGTTTCTCGGAATCGAGCTGGACAATCGGTACATACCGCCTCTTGAGCGGGATTTTGTTCCCGCAAAGCTGTTCTATGACGCATATCAAAAGCTCGCGACAATTCCGCTGACGCTCACGCTGTGCTCGGAGCGCGGCAGCTTTACAAGGGAGCTTCGGGTGCGCGCGGGCGAGCCGGACGCGGCGGATTATCTGTTCGTTGAGCGCACGGCTAAGACGCTGCTTTGGCAAAAGGGCGGACACAGGCTTTATGTGGACGGACCGGCTTGGGCGTATGACTATCTTGCGGCGGCGTACAAAAGCGGCGGGGCGCGGGAGTTCGACTGTGGCTTTATGTCCCGCGTGTACTCGCGCGAGTTTGAGGTCGCGCGCGGTACGGTGCAGTCGGACGACGGCGGAAGCGAAGCGGCGCTCGGGAGCGCGTGCGGCTTTGAGGGCTGCCGAATCGGGCTGGACGTCGGCGGTTCGCGGCGCAAGGTCTGCGCGGTGATTGAGGGAAAGACGGTTTTTCGCGACAGCGTCGAGTGGGAGCCTTCCTCGCAAAGCGACTGGCGCTATCATTTTGAACACATCAAGGCGGCGCTTGAAAGCGCGGCGTCGGCGCTGCCGCGCGTGGACGGAATCGGCATATCGACGGCTGGTGTCGTCGTAGGTAACGAATTGCGCGAAAGCTCGCTTTTCCGCGCTGTGCCGCGCGAAGACTTTGCAAAGCACGTCCGCACGATCTTTCTCGATGCGGCGGCGCAGTATGAGGGCGCGGCGGTGCGCGCGGCAAACGACGGGGACGTGAGCGCGCTGTGCGGCGCGATTGCCCACAGCAGGAACAACCTGCTCGGAATATCCATGGGCACGAGCGAGGCGGGCGGCTATGTGGACGCTGCGGGCGCGCTGCCCGAGCAGTTAAGCGAGCTTGCCTTTGTGCCGGTGGATTTGTCACAAAGCGCGCCAATCGACGAGTGGTCGGGTGACCGCGGTACCGGCGTGGACTATTTCTCCTCCCGCGCGCTCGGCGGGCTCGCGCTCCAACGGCGCGGCGCTTCGTGCGCTTGAGGAGCGGCTTGTGCTCGGCGACGAAAAGGCGCGTGCTGTCGGCGACACGCTCGGGGCGTGGCTGGGACATTCACTCGCGCTCTACCGCGATATGTACGGCTGCGCGAACGTGGCGATTATGGGCGGCGTCGCCCGCGGCGCGCTCGCGAAATACGCGATTGAAAAGGCAAAAGAGGTACTTCAGGTGCAGTACCCCGAATGCGCGGAAATGGACGTACGATTGAGCGAGCCGCTCGACAGCGCGACGGCGCAGGCGTACTGTGCCGCGAGTCTGCCGAGGATAAACGCACGCAAGCCAGACTGAGCCGAAACGAAATTACAGCAAGAAAAAACAGCCCGCGCGGTTTACCGCGCGGGCTGTTTGTCTGTTTTTCAGCGTAAATCTCATGCGAAGCGAGAGGTGAAAGCCGTAAAAAAGCGCTCTTTCGGCGAAGCGTCAAATCGAAGCCTCGTCCTCCTCAAGCGGTTCGTCCTCAAGCGGCTCGTCGGGCAGCGGATTGTCCTTCACCAACAGCTCGCGGCAGGCGCTCAGCGCCTTCTCGCTGTCCTCGGGCAGCGTGGGGTACTTGGGGTTCATCTTTTTGAGCGTGTCGCGGACGATTTCCGAGATAAGGCAGCGGGCGTACCACTTGTCGTCGGCGGGCACGACATACCACGGCGCAAAATCGGTCGCGGTCGCATTTATCGCGTCCTCGTACGCGCGCATATATTCCTTCCAGTAGCCGCGCTCCTCGATGTCCGACTCGGAGAACTTCCAGTTCTTGCTCTTGTCGTCGATGCGCGAAAGGAAACGGCGCTCCTGCTCATGCTCGGAGAGATTGAGGAATATCTTCACGATTGTCGTGCCGTTGTCGTAGACATATCGCTCAAAATTGCGTATCTCCTCGTACCGCCGCTCGATGACCTTGCCCTTGGTCGCCCGCTTTGGCGCGTTTTGGTTCGCATACAGCTTGTGAACCCTGCCGATGAGCACGTCCTCGTAGTAGGAGCGGTTGAAAACGGCGATTTTCCCGCGCTCGGGCAGCACCTTGCATACGCGCCACAGATAGTCGTGTGCCAGCTCCTCGCGGTTGGGCTGCTTGAAGCTGTAAACGTTCACTCCCGCCGGATTGAAGGCGGTGAAAACGTGCTTGACGACGCCGTCCTTGCCCGCCGCGTCCATCGCCTGCACGACGATGAGCAGCCCCTCTTTTCCTTCGGAATAAAGCTTATCCTGATAATCGGCGAGCGCGACAAGGTTCTTTTGCAGCCGCGCCTTTGCCTGCTCCTTGTCGCCGAACTCGTCGTCCGAATTTGTTCTGCTGCGTTTTATGCTGAAATCGTCCGTCGTAACGGTATATCGCCCGTAGCCCATATTGACCTCCGAAAGGTGAGATTGTTGTTAACTATACTATACAAAAAAGCCCAAATGCGTTCAACAACAGTGTGTAAACAAAGAGCGGGCGTTAAAGCTGTTGTTCCGATTCCCTCTCAACGCTCAAAAGCAAATCGCGTCGGGTCAGGAGAATCGCGATATAGTCGCTCAGGGCGGTAAGATTGTTGATTTGCTCGACAGCCTTTGTTGGATTATCCACACCCACAAAGCCAATCAGCCGACCGTCTTTCCAAAGCCCCGCGATGATAAGAGAGCGAATACCCTGCTTTTCGAGCATCGTACGCAGCTCAGCTTCCTGTTCGCTCAAGCGCTCAACGTCTTCAATCAGGCAGTATTCGTGCTTTGCAATCGACTCGTACCAGAAATCGTCCGGTCCGAACGGAATGCCCTGCAAATTCGCCTGCTCGCTGCTCACACCGTCCGCGCATACCTCGTAGGTGTTGTAGGAGACACTTTTCGCATAATCCAGCTCCACCACGTAACCGCGTCCCGCGCCGAAATATTCGGTCAGCTTCTGCAGCGTATCATTAAGCGCCTGTTCACAGTTCGGCTGGGCAAGGATGTCGTGAGCGGCGTCGTTGAGAAAACGAAGCTGCTCATTCGCCTTCACTTCCTGCGTGATGTCGGAAAACAAGGCGATTTGCACAGGCGCTTCAATGCCGGTGATTGATGTGAGGGTGAGCGTCATGCGAATCCACAGCTCGCTGTCGTCCGCCCGGATTATGCGGCAGTCAACGCTCACGCTTCCGTCCTTTTCGGTCAGCTCGCTGACCTTTTTGCGCACGACTTCCCGTTCGTCCGGATGAACGAGCGCAAATATATCATGCTCGGTGCAGCGCGCGAGCGCTTCGGGCGAGTAGCCGCTGAGTTCATAGTATTTGCGGTTTGCAAACATGAATTCCGGCTTTTGCTCATAGAGCGCAACGGCAGCCATGCCGTTTCCTGCGTTGTCCAGCACCGCCTGCAGCTTGTCTGCCGATTCGACAATCTCCCGCTGCGCTTCGCGCAGCTCGGTAATGTCGTTGGAGACGGCGAGCTGTACCGGCTCGTCAACGCCGAACAGGTAGATTACATTGGTATTGCACAGTATGTGGCGAATCTGTCCGTCGCGGCGCATAAAGCGGTATTCCATCGTGTAGCGTCCCCGGTGCGAGGAGGCTTCCTTGAACTGCTTTTCGATGCGCGCCCTGTCCTCGGGGACGATTAAATCAAAGATGTTGGGTACTTCCGCCTCTAACTGCTCCTTGGTGTAGCCGATGATGTCGTAATAGCGGTCGTTGACGATGACATACTCCGGCTTGCCCTTTCGCAGGTATGTGGCGGAAACGCCGCCGTTGATGTTGTCAACGACAGCTTTGAACTTGTCGCTCAATTCGCGCTGCTCGGTTATATCCGTCAGCACAGAGGTAATCACATCGTCGCCGTAGCCGTCCATGCGCATCAGCGAGCAGTTTGCGCGCAAAAGCGAAACGCGGCCGTCTCGCCTTTTGCAGCGATAGTCAATCACGACAGGTTCCCTGTCCGCCTTGAGCTTTGCGATTTTCTCCATGACGGCGGGAAAGTCCTCGGGCACGATGAGCGTCATCACGTCAAGATTTTCTTCCGCAGCCTGCGCCCTCGTGTAGCCGTAAAGCTCGTAGTAGCGCTCGTTGTTGAAAACAAAGCGCGAGGAGCCGTCCTCGTTGATAATAAGTGCCGACACGCCGCCGTTGACATTGTTCATGACGGTTTCAAGCCGCTGCGCGCTTTCTATCTGTCGGCGCTCGGCTGTCCGCTGCTCGGTCATGTTGAGAATCACGGCATAAAAGAGCATTCTGTCCTCGGTCGTGGCAATCAGGCGAATGGTGATTCGAACATATTCCTCCCGACCCTTTCGCGAAATGAGGACCTCACACGAGGTCTGCTCTTTCTCATGCGCGGCTCTTTCAACGGTCGTTTGAAGCAGCTCGTTGTTCTTTGTGTCCAAGAGATTGGTAAAGTCGGTCTTTCTAAGGCGCTCCTCATCCAGAATAAGACCGCGAAGCTCCTTTCGGAAATCCTTGTTGACGCGCAGTATCTCCGTCTCGCCTTTGTGGTACTCAAAGATACACGCGCCGCCTACATAGCTGTTGAAAATCAGGCTTTCCATGGACTTCGGATTCCAGAATGCGTTGTTGTTCCACGCTTCCACCGTCTGCAGCGAGCCGAGCTTGGCTTCCGCCTTTACGTCCGTGAACAGCTTCTCATAATCCGCGACCGGAACCGGACGGGAATACAGGTAGCCCTGGATATAGTCGCAGCCGATAGAGCAAAGGTAATCCGCCTGCTCTATCGTTTCCACACCCTCGGCGATGACGGTCATTCCAAGCCAGCGCGCCATGCGTACCACCGATTCGATAATGCTGCCGCCGCGCTGGGCGTTGTTGTCGTTTTCGAGAAAGCGCATATCCATTTTGATAATCTGTGCCGGGACGTCCTTGAGAGTGTTAAGTGAAGAATACCCGCTGCCGAAGTCGTCGATTTCCACCACAAAGCCGAGTTCCACAAACTTCTGCACCACGCGAATGATTTGGTCGGTGGACTCGGAAAAGGCGGATTCCGTGATTTCCAGACGCAGCAAATCGCCGGGCAGCTCGTATTTTTTCACAAGCGAGGTAACGACGTTTATCAGGTCGTCCCGAAAAACATCATATCTTGAGATGTTCACGGAAACAGGCACGGGATTCAATCCCATGTCGAGCCATTTCCTAAGCAGGATGCAGACTTGTTCCCACACATATTTATCGACCTCATACACAAAGCCGTTGCGCTCAAACAGAGGGATAAACTCGGCGGGAGAGATGAGTCCGTCCTTGGGATGACGCCAGCGAACCAGCGCCTCCGCGCCGCAGAGCATACCGTTGGAATGATTGAACTGCGGCTGAATAAAGACCTCAAACTGTCCGCTTTCCAGCGCGTGATTCATCTGCCCGATAATCTCCTGCTGGCGCAAAAGACGGGTGCGCATGGTTTCGTCATAGGTGGCGATGAATCGGTCGAATCGTCCTTTGACGGTGTCCTTAGCCATGCAAGCCCTGTCATAAATGGCGCTGACGTCCAACGACTTGTCGTCCACCATGCAGCGTCCGATAGAAAACTTTATAGGCAACGCCGCCCCGTCTAAAGTTATCATTTCCCTGTATGCCTGCTCGAGCTTCGGCGTTCCGAGCAGATGCTTCGGAAACAGTATGGCGAAATTGTCCGCCGTCACCCGGCAGCAGATGCCGCCGTCCGGCCCGTACAGCTTCACCAATGCGTCCGCCAGCTTGCGCAGCACCTCATCGCCCCGCTTGGTGCCGTACTGATCGTTTATGACCTTGAACTTTTCTATGTCGATGCAGGTCATCACATAGTAGCCCGCCTCGCGCTGTGCAATCAATTCCGTCGCCTTTTGAATAAAACCGGCGCGGTTGTAAAGCCCCGTCAATTCATCTCGGGTCGCCTGATACATCAGCTTGTCGTTGGCAAGCACGTCCTCATGGACGTCGTTGAAGGTGATAATCATTTTTTCCGCAAGCCCGAAGTCGTCCACCTTTTTATACACGCTCATGCGGAACCAGTGCTTCGTTTCCTGTGGAGTTTTCAGCAGCACAAGCTTGCTCTGCTGACTTTTTTCGCGATTATTGGCGAGCGTCAGGAGCATTTCCTGAAGCGCCTTTACGTCGGTGCTTTCGGCAACCCTGTCCGAAAGGAAAACGTTCCACAGACCGCGGTTGTTATAGTTTCCCGCAAGGTACTTCGCAATGGAATTGTCGTAGATAAAGACGTGGTTGCGCCAGTCGTATTCGACCACCACCGTGCCGGTGCTTTCAAGCACCGTGTGGTATTTCATTTCTTCGTCGCGCTGGAGCTGCAAATAGCTGTTCTGCGCGCGCAGCCGCTCGTTATCCGCCTTGCTGACGGCAGACTTGACTCTCACGCGAATCAGCTCGGGGTCGATGGGCTTTGTCACATAGTCGGCAGCCCCGCTGTCAATCGCGTGCAGCAGCGTTGCGCGCTCATCGTCTGCGCTGACGACAACTACGGGAATCGTCGTCAGCTCAACGTTCTCCCGCATTTTTTGCATAACCTCAAAGCCGTCCATGCCCGGCATAACCAAGTCAAGCAATACGACGGAAATCGACGTGCCGAAATGCCGAAGCTGTATCATGGCTTCCGTGCCGTTTTTCGCAAATTCAATCTGATAATCATTATTAAAGATTTTTGCCAGCAGCAGGCGGTCGAGCTCGACGTCGTCCGCAATCAGCATTCGGCGCTTTGATTTGGATACCGCGCGGGATACGGGCGCGGGTGCGGGCGTTCCTGCGCCGGCGGTTTCGATTGCGCTCTCGCTGAAAAAGGCGTAGTTGTCCTTTCCCGCCTGTTTTATACTGTAAAGCGCCTTGTCCGCCTTGTGGTACAGCTCGGTATATATGTGTCCGTCGCGGGGATAGACGGACACGCCGATGCTCGCGCTGATTTGCACCTCGCGGCTGAACACCTTGCGCACCTGCTCGCATATCTGCTGCGCCATTTTGCCGATGACGGCGTCGTAGGGAATTGCGCGCAGCCAAATGAGAAACTCGTCTCCCTCCAGTCTCCCGATCAGGTCGCCCTCGCGCGTCAGCGAGCGCATGACCGCCGTCACGTCGATGAGCGCCTGGTCGCCCGCGGCGTAGCCGAAGGTGTCGTTGAGCGACTTGAAGCCGTCCATGTCCAGCATCAGAAGAGCGTGCTGTGAGCCGGACTCCCGCTCAATCAGTTGGTCTACCTTTTCGGCAAATGCCGCCCTGTTGAGCACTCCGGTCAGCGGGTCGGTCTCCGCCATTTCCTTTTCCTTCAGCGCAAGGAGCTTGCGCTCGTTGATGTCCTCATACATCAAGAACGCCTGAACGTCCGGCGAGTTGAGATACTCCACCAGCTCGACGGTCAAAAGCCGCCATGACAGCCTTCCGTCCGCCGCCATCTCGCGGTATTCCAAAGATGCGCCGTGCTTTCCGCGATAGAACATGGAAAGCAGCGAATCGGCATTCAGCAGCTCGATGTACGCCTCCCTGTCGTCGGGATAGACATACTGTGCCGCGTATTCCTCCGTTCGCTCGTTGAAGGACATGGCTTCGTCGGAGAACTGAATATCCAGCAGCCGTCCGTTGCGTTCGTCAAGGGTGGCGTCGCGGCTGAGATTGCAGCGAAACAGAGTGTAGGACTCGACGGGACGCGTCTCTATGGACTGCTTCCACTTTCTATAAACCGCTTCCTTTACGCGCTGTTCGGTGACATTGTGGAACACCAGCACGGCGTGGTCCGGTTTTCCGTCCGCGTCGAAAATCACGGCGGCGTTGCACTCAAACCACTGATACTCGGCGGCGCCCGTATGCAGCTGCAAAGAAACGCTGATGTTTTCCTCGCCGTTGCGAATTTTGTCGAACAAAGACACAAGCTCCCCGATGGAATCCGCTTCGGCGATTCCGAGCTCGATGAGCGCGTCCGGTATGTTTTCGATAGTCTCCCCGTATTTTGCACAATACAGGTTTCGGCTCTCCACCAGACAGGTGTTTGCCTTGACGTCATAGAGAATAATGGCTCTTTTATCGGTCTCTGCGGCTATGCGCAGCATTTCTTCGCCGATGCGCTGTCGGTCGATTGCCTTTTTCCGCTCGGTGACGTCCACTTGCGACATACTTATGATGCAGCGGTTGTCGTTCTTTTGAACCAGCTGAGCCGTCAGCAGCAGCCAGCGGTAGCCGCCGTCCTTTGTGCGGCAGCGAACGGTGATGTCCTCGGAATTGCCGATGTCGCCGGCGCATATTCTCGCGGTGAAGGCTCGAAGCGGCGTTAAATCCTCTTCAAAGGCGAAGAACATCTGATTTTTCTTTAACAGCTCGTCGTACTCATTTCGACTGTATCCGGAAAAGTTGAAGAATCGGTCGTTGTAGTATATCGTCTTTTGGCTGCCTTCGATGTCCGTCGGGTCCACTTCAAGGACAGCGATGCCGCTGGGCGCGGCGTTGACCATTCGGCTGATTTCGTTCTTCTGTTCTTCGAGCTGTTCGAGCGCCTGCACCATGTCCGTGACGTCGCTGTAAACGGCGAGCTGCACCGGTTTATCCACGTCGGGGAAGGACAGGACGGATAATCTTACCCTCAGCCATTTGATTTGACCGTCACGGCAAACGACGCGGTATTGCAGACGTTTTGTGTCGCCCACACGGCAGGTTTCGCAAACGGCGCTTCGCACCGCTTGGGCGTCCTCGGGATATACAAGATCGAACGGACAGGAGACCTCGCTTTCATACTGCTCCTTTGTGTAGCCGAGCATCTCGTGATAAAGCTCGTTGGAGAACAGGAAGTTCACGGTATCGTCGTCCCCGAACGTAACGGCGGTAACGGCGTTGTTGATGTTTTCCATGATTGCGTCCAGCCGATGACCCAAAACGAGCGTCTGCTGTTCGGCTTCCACCGAGGACGTAATATCCGTCAGCACGGAAATCAACACCCTGTCGCCAAGCCCCGGTATAGCGGACACCGACGAACTGCAGCTGATAAAAGCAACGCTTTTATCCCGCTTGACAATTCGATAGCGGAAGGTGGCGGGTTTGCCGGTGCTTTTGACGCGGGCAATGGTTTTGCCGACAAAGTCATAGTCCTTCGGGTGAAGCGTGTCGTGCGGATTCTTCAGCTCTGCGGAAAACTGCTCTTTGGTATATCCGAACAACGTATAATACCGTTCGTTCGCGTATGCAATGCGCACCGCTCCGTCGTCGCCGTACACAACAACGGAAACGCCGCCGTTCATGTTGTCAACAATGCTCTTGAGCTGACCGCTTGAATCGGCTTGGGTGATGTATCGAACATGGGCGTCATGCCCGTTCCATTTGATTCGCTTGCCCTGCACCTTATAAAAGACGTTGTCAGATGAGTTCAGCGCCTCATAGCAGATGAAGCGGTCCTCCGACAGTTCGTTTTTGTGACAGAACTCACAGGGGGTGTTTCGGTGCATCAGGCATTCATAGCAGAGCTTTCCGACGACGGATTCGCCGTTTTCGACCATGGCGGCGGCTTTTTGGTTCAAATACAAAAGCTCGTCCGTCTCAATGTCGCAGACATATATGGGAAAGGAGGCGTCGTCAATCAGCTGACGCAGGGAGGCGTGCTCGACCGAGAACAGTGCGTCGCCGGACAAGCTGAGCTTTTCCTTTGCGGCGTTCGTTATCGAGTGCTCCAAAAAATCCATGCATCTCTTTGAAACGCCCTTCTCACGGGCGTAATCCAACACTATCGCAGAAAGAGAGGGATTGGGCAGATTTTTGCCCTTCTCCCATCTGCCGATTGTCAAAGGAGTGACGTGCAAAGCAGCCGCGAGCTCCGTTTGAGTAAGCCCCAATTCGTTTCTCAAATATTTAACAGCGTCCCTGAATTCCATGCGATGCCCTCCACAACATGACCGTATACCGCTTCAAAAAACAAATGTTAGTTAAAATGATATGTTTTGATTTCAAAAAAGAGGAAAGCCGAAACGGCTTCCCTCACACAGTCCGCAGCTTACCGCCCGTTCCTTCGGAACAGGCACTTGTAACTTTGCGTGAACGGTCTTTAGACCGCCTTGCCGGATAATTTGTCAGTATGGTACAGCGCAAGTCAACGTCCTCTGCTGCCCATGAAACGAGCCGCCTTAATCGTCTGGCAGTGATTAGGGCTCTAAGGCAAGACTAGCACAAAATTGGTCAAAATGCAACAAGAATCCGAGTTCGTGAAGATGATTTTAGTCAATTGAAGCAACCGGCTTACGCGCCGCGCGTGATTCAAAGCAATACGCCCGATTCAGATATAAGCCGCAATAGCGCCTTTGCGGAAAACAAAAAGCCGTAAACACTTATGTTTACGGCTTTTCCTGTGTGGTTTTCTGATTCGATAAAAAGCGAGGGGAGATGTTCCCTGTGAGCGCCGCCAAACGATGAAAACATCGGCGCAACGGCGCGCGGGCGGTATGGTTCGCTCAGTTGACGAGCGGGGAGATGGGCTTGTCCGAATAGATGCGCGCGATAGCCTCGGCGAGCACGGGGGCGCACGGCAGCATCTTTATCTTCGCAATCTTTTTCTCGTCCGGCAGCGGAATGGTGTCTATCATCACCAGCTCCTCAATCGGGCTGTCCTCGATTCGCTCGATTGCGGGTCCGCTCAGCACCGCGTGGGTGGCACAGGCGGTGATGGAGCGCGCGCCCTTTGCCTTGATTGCTTTTGCGGCGTTGCACAGCGTTCCGGCGGTGTCCACCATGTCGTCGAAGATGATGATGTCCTTGCCCTCGACGTCGCCGATGATGTTCATGACCTCGCACTCGTTCGCTTTCGCGCGGCGCTTGTCAACAATCGCTATGGGTACGTCCAGGCGCTGCGCGAAGGTGCGCGCGCGGTTTATCGAGCCGATGTCGGGCGACATGACGACAAGGTTTTCCTTGTTGCCTGCAAACTTGGTTTCAAAGTAGGGGGAGAGTATCGGCATTCCGACGAGGTGGTCAACGGGGATATTGAAAAAGCCCTGTATCTGCGGCGCGTGCAGATCCATTGTCAGTATGCGGTCGGCGCCGGCGGTCTGAATCATGTCGGCGACCAGCTTTGCGGAGATGGGGTCGCGCCCCTTCGCCTTGCGGTCCTGACGCGCGTAGCCATAGTACGGGACAACGGCGGTTATGCGTCCGGCGGACGCGCGCTTGAACGCGTCGATCATGATAAGCAGCTCCATGAGGTGCGTGTTGACCGGCGCGTTGGTCGGCTGCACGACAAAAACGTCCGAGCCGCGTACGGATTCGTGAACAGATACCGAGATTTCGCCGTCCGAGAACATCGTGACGTCGCTCTTGCCCAGCGGCAGCCCCAGGTATTCGCTCATCTCTCTCGCGAGCCGAGGGTGCGCGTTCGCCGTGAAAATCTTGATATCTCTCCCGTGAAGATTCATCGGAATTCCCCTCCAAAAAACAATTGTGTGATTACTTGGATTTCTTTTCTATGTATTTTTTCAGCTTTTTTGCCGCCCAGCCCTCGATGTTGGTCTGGCGCGAGCGTCCGATTGCGAGCGCGCCCGCAGGGACGTCCTCGGTGACGGTGGTCGCGGCGGCGGTGTACGCGCCGTCGCCTATCTTGACGGGGGCGACGAGGTTGGTGTTGCAGCCGATGAAGCAGAAGTCGCCTATCTCGCAGCGGTTCTTAATCTCGCCGTCGTAGTTGACGATTACAACGCCGCAGCCGAAGTTGCAGCATTTTCCGACGGTGGAATCTCCCACATAGGTCAGGTGCGCGACCGAGGTTCCGTCGCCGATGGTGGCGTTTTTGATTTCCACAAAGTCACCTATCTTGACCTTGTTGCCGATGTGGCTGTCCGGACGCAGCTGGACGAACGGTCCGATGGTGGTGTTGTTGCCGACGGTGCTGTCGTGGCTTTGCGACGAGTTGAAGTGGGTCTCCTCGCCTATTTCGGTGTCCCACAGCATGGAGTTCGGTCCGATGACTGCGCGCGCGCCGATTTTGGTCTTGCCGTAGAGCATGGTGCCAGGAAGTATCGTCGCGCCGGCGGCTATCTCGACGTCCGGTCCGATGCTTACGCCGTTGGTGTCGGTGAAGTGCACGCCGTTTGCGAGGTGCTTGCCGATGATGAGGTGGGAGGCAATCTCGTTGAGCGCGAGCAGGTCGAGCGGGGAGTTTGCCCCGAGCGCCGCAAACTGCATACGCGCCTTGAAGCCGCCCGCCTTTTTGCCCTCTGCGAGCAGTATGCCGACGGTGTCGGTGAGATAATATTCCTTTTGGGCGTTGTCGTTGGTCAGCTTGTCGAGCGCCGCAAGCAGCTCGTCGGTCTTGAACCAGTAGCTGCCCGAGTTTATCTCGCAGATTTTCTTCTGCGCGTCGGTGCAGTCGGCGTCCTCCACGATGGCGGTCACGCCGAATTCGCTGCGCACGATGCGCCCGTAGCCGGACGGTTCGTCCATGAGCGCGGTTATGACCGTGACCGCTGCGCCGGTCGAGCGGTGCTGCTCGAGCGCGTCGCTTATCGTAAGCGGGTCAATAAGAGGAGCGTCCCCACACAGAACAAGGGTATCGCCGCCGGAATTCTTTTTCAGGAATTCCTTTGCGCACATGACCGCGTGTCCGGTTCCGAGACGCTCGCTTTGTTCGTATATTTCGCAGTCTGCCGCCGTGCTTTTCACGTCGTCGCTCGAGGCGACCACTGCGCACGCAGAGACTCCGGCGTTCTTCGCCGCGTCGATTACCCAGCGGAGCATGGGTTTGCCGAGTACCTCGCACAGCACCTTTGAGTGAGGAGCGTGCATACGTTTGCCCAGACCCGCGGCAAGAATGACACAGCTTGTGTTATCGAAGCTTTGCATATTGACTACTCCAAACCGATTTAGAATTGATACGTTTATATTATCTCAATTTTCAATGTGTTTTTCAATAGACAAATCGAACAATATGTTTTTTAACGCGCGACGGGATTTCGGCGCGGCACAGCGCCTGCCCGCTTGCCGAGCGTTCGGCAGAGTTTTTGTCACCACGCGCTCGTACCGACAGACTCAACGATTGAAAGACAGACTTCTGCCCCATACAGGACTGTTATTCACTGACGAAATGCCGCAAAATCATGTCGTTCGGCGTTTGCCCGAGCCGGAGTGGAGCGAAAACCCATGCTCGCGGACCGAAAGCCCCTCGTCTGCGCCTGAAAAACTCCCGATTCGGCGGATTTTGTTCGATTTTCGCAGATTTTCGTTTCTTAATAAAAGCTAAACGACATTTTGTTACCTATTTGTAGTGACACAAAATGACTATTCTGTTATAATGTTTAAGCCTAAAGTAAATTAGCGTTTGGGAGGATATGGAAACATGTCACACAAGTATGTCTATCTTTTCTCCGAGGGCAACGGCTCGATGCGCGAGCTGCTCGGAGGCAAGGGTGCGAACCTTGCCGAAATGACCAACCTCGGAATGCCGGTGCCTCAGGGCTTCACCATCTCGACCGAAGCGTGCACCCGTTATTATGAGGACGGCAGGACCATTGCGCCCGACATCGAAAAGGAAATCTACGAGTACCTTGCAAAAATGGAGCAGATAACCGGCAAAAAGTTCGGCGACGTCGAAAACCCGCTGCTCGTCTCGGTGCGCTCCGGCGCGCGCGCGTCCATGCCCGGCATGATGGACACCATTCTCAACCTCGGCCTCAACGAGCATGTCGTCGAGGTCATGGCGAAGAAGTCCGGCAACCCCCGCTGGGCGTGGGACTG
>CAYXRE010000036.1:0-14527 GCA_964466125.1 uncultured Oscillospiraceae bacterium | reverse complement strand
CAGTTTGAGCGTGCCCGACGCGCCTGCAGTAGTGGATTTGAGCGCCGCGGGATTTTTGAGAATGATTGTAATCGACTTGATTCCGGGGAGAATTGCATCGGTTATAGCGAAATCGAATGCCTGCGCCTGGTCAGCCGTCAGCTTGCCAAGTCCTATGCCTGTGATGTCCGTGCACTCCCTTACGGCGTAGGACGCATCATAGATAAGCGCGACACTCTGATTGCGGTAAGTCCTTTCTTGCGATACGTTGAACTTCGGACGATTGGCGGTGGTAATCTTAGCACCGTTGTACTCCACCGCTATCTTCGCGGCGCTCTGCGTCACGTTGAGCCCGTTGTTCTGTATTCCCGCTTCCAAAAACGTGTTCATCGGGTCGGTCGTCAGGAAGGGCAGCTCGAGCCCGAGGGTGTATTTACCCTTTGAAATGGTGCTGTAATTTACGTGGCGCTCGAGCGTAACGTAGTTCTTGCCGCCGATGTAGTTGAGTTCGCACGCGTGCATACTGTCGTACACCGCTTTCGAACTAAAGTGCTGGCACAAAACTCCGCTCATATCCGCGTCGGTCTTCAGCGCCGGAGTCAGGTTGGTGATATCGACTTGTATGAGCGCCGTGTTGTTCTTGGTCAGGTCGAACGCGCCGACCTGCTTCAAGGAGATTTTGGGCATGGCGTTGGTGACCTTTACGTTAATCGTAATCGGTCTGCCCTCGACCGTCTTTGCGTCGTTGCCCTGCAAGGCTATCAACGGCGTCACGGAGAACCTGTAGGTGCCGTTTGCAGGGGGGTCGCCCTCGTCGGTGAAGCGTGCGCGCAGACAGTTGCCGGGTGTGTTGGTGTCCGGATAATCAAGTGTGATGCCGCGCGAAGCGACCTCTTCCTTTATTCCGACAACGCGGCTTCCGTCGCTCACGCCGGAAACGGTAAAGGGAGTAAACGCGGGAATGAAGGTGCAGTTTGTGTTGAGTATAAGCGTCGGGGTCGTCGCCTTCGCCGCGGAAAGACTGTTCGGGAGCTTTACGGCAAGCGTCAGCTTGACCGCGTTTGTGCCGTAGAATACCGGCGAATGGAAGTTGAACGCAAGCGTGCCCGCCTTGGTCGGAGTGAACTTGAAGCGGTCGGACTCGATGCTGTCGCCCGCGACGATGTCGCCGCTCAGCAGGTCTCTCGTCGTTCCGCTTGCGACGGTGTAGGTGTTGCCGGCGTCGGCGATTCCTCCCGACGTGCATATAACGTTCAGCCAGTCGGTTTCCTCGTTCGCCTTAGCATATACCGTCTTGGTGCCTATCATGAGCTTGGGCGCGGTCTTGACGGTCGATATTCTTCCGCTCACAGTCTTGGATACGCCGCCGCTGCCGCCTTCGCCCGCGCCCATGAGCGTCACGGTGAGCGTGTAAGCGGTTTTGAGCGAGCTGCGCGCAGCGTCGTCATTCTTCAACTTGATGTCGATATACTTATCAAACAAGTTGGGCGAACCGTAAATCTCAAAGGAATCCGAGGCCAGCGTGACATCGTACACAGGCGCGCCGCCGACGTCGAAATAGATCCTGCCGAAGCCGTAGCCGGAGGCGGCATCATAGTACAGGTTCACCGCCTGCTGCTTTGTGACCTTCAGCTTCGCGGCAGTAACTGTCTTCATGGTGAACGTTTGGCTCATGACCTCGCCTGTACCGCCGCTGATTTCCATGGGCACCAACACCGAGAGCTTATAGCTTGCGTTGTTGCGAATCGCCACGCCGCTCTTGGCTTTCAGCTTCAGCACCGCAGTGCTGCCGTCAATATTGACATCCGCAGCGACGATTTCAAACAGCGCGCTTATCGGCGTCGTTCTTGTGCTCGTGCGGTCGAACAGCACGAAATCATCGACTGTCAGCGAGGGGGAGAACGTTGCGCCGTGATTGGAATAGAGCGTTAGCTCCAATCCGGGTCCCGCCTCTGTGAAGAGCGTGCTGTCGTAAAGCGTGACCGGCGGCGCGTAGTCGGTGACGGTGACCGCCTTGAGTCCGCGCTGCCTGCCTGCGTCCTTGGCGGTCGCAATGATGTTTGCGTCGCCCAAGCCGACTATCTTCACAGTGATTGCGCTCGGGGTTATCGTCTGTATTCTGATGACCGAGGTGTCGGAGGTGCTCCATGTGAACTGGGTCTTGAGGTTGGTGTAATTCAGGTCGTTGCCCAGCTCGCCGAACGCCTTGACGTCGGTTATGTTAAAGGTGGTTCCGATCTCGCTTGCGGTGAAGAAGCGGTCCTGCGTGTTATAATCCAGTGCCACACGCGCCGCCTGAGGCTTGACGACCTTGGCGGTGAAGCTGCCGACCTTTGCGCCGGTCGCGGAGGAGAACACTGTAATCGTCGCGCTGCCCGCCGCGTTCGCGTTCACGCGCCCGAGCGAATTGACCGACGCCACCGCGGGTCTGGAGGAAACATAGGTGAAGCGGCGCGAGGCTATCGGGTCGTTTGCTTCGTCGAGAGTTTGTGCATCGACCGAGGTCACATAGACGCCCAGACGATAGCCCTCGCCGATGACTATACCGTTGCTCGGCGCGCTGCGGCGGTAGCGAATTGCCGTCTTCACGTTCTTGAGCGTCACGGTGCCTGTCAGCTGCTTGGCGCTCATGCCCTCAATCGGAGTCCTCACGGTCCACACATAGGTGTTGGACGCGCCGGAGGCGGGGTTGAACGCCCTGCCGCTCTTTATCGACCAATCAAGCGAAATGTCGCGCTCGTTGAAGCCGCTGTCGTTTCTGCCCTCGGACACGAAGAGCCTGACGTCGTACGGCAGGTTGCCGCAATTTAGCACGTCCTCAAGGGTGTCGGCATAGCAGTTCAGGGTGTTCGGGACATTGAGGCAGGTCTTGATATAGTCCGCTATCGCGTCGGCGGGAAGGTCAATCGCAACCGATGCGACTATCTTCACCTCGCGCCAGCCCTGATTGTTCGCGCCCGCATTTATGTATGCCGCGACGTCGGAATATGCCTCATCGGGAGCTTCACTGTTGACCCTTGCACCGAGCGCTCGGTTAAAGAGTATCTGCTCCGCCTGCGAACCGCCCTCCACCTTGTTGAGCAGCGTAACGGTTTGCGCGCCGTATATCGCGCAGGCGCCGGAGGTTTTGGAGGTGTTTGTCGCGATTGCCGTCACGTTGACGTTGTTTTCGTAATCGTGCGGCTGCGGTTCTGCCTGCGTGTCGTTAATCGTCTCGCGGTCGTTGGTGTCGAGCACCTGCTTTGCAGCGTTATCTGAGAAAAGACCTATTCCGCAGAACTTGCCGGTGGCGCTCACATCCGCGTTGCGGACGACTATCGGGCTTTCGCTTCCGATTCCCGCCTCGGGACCGTTCGCGACGAATTCGGTGTGAGGATATTCGATAAACTCCCCGTTTACAACCTCGGCGTTTTTGCCTATCTCCACCACGCCGTCGTTCGCAAATTCACCGAAATAGACGCCGCAGCCATCCGCGCCCTTGGTGCAGACAGCCTTTAGCTTACCGCCGAGCTGCTTGAAGCTCACTTCGTTGCTTATATCCGAGATGTACAAGCCGCAGTCGGTGGTTGCGGTAAAGGTGCATTCGCCGTCGCGCTGCAGATAAGCCTTTATCAGTGCGCCGTTGGCGACGCCGCTTGAGGTTATCTTGGAGTTTTCCGCATAGAAGTCTTCGGTTTTCAAGCCGGCATAAGAACCGTTTGTACTGACTTCGCTTTCAAACGCGCCGAGTCTTTCACACTCGATTCCGTATTCCGCGGCATTCTTCACGTTGGTAACAAACACCGCGCTGCGATCGACATTCAGGTTTGTGCACTCGATCGCCTTGCCGTATTCGGCGACTCCGCTCATCTTTGCATAGAGCTCGCCGCCTTCCCACATATTAATGCTGCCCTTTTCGCCGTCGGAATTGACTGCGTACACCGCAGCGGCGAACGAGGTTGCATCATACCAGCCCCTGACCGCCGTGTTATCGCTCGTGGCGTTGAGCACGCCGCCGCAGTTAATCTCAAGCGGGAAATTCATGGTGGAAGTGCTTTCACAATGCGGAGCACGTACGGCGTGCTCCCTGCCGACGGCGTTCACCTTGCCGCCGCGCACGTTCAGCGCGGTGTAGATGTTTCCGCTCGGGTCGACAAGTCCCGTATTGTAGTCGCTGCCGCCGCCCAGAAGCAAGCCGATACGCGACCAGTTGTTGCCCTTGACCGCTCCGGCATTGAGCACACCGCCGTAGTTGACGTCCAGCGAGCGTCCGACGTTCATACCCGCGCGTCCGCCGTAGGCGTTCACGGTGCCGCCGATTATGCCGTTGCCGCCGTACTCGTCGTTCTCGACGTCGTTTCCGCTAGCAAGCATTATGCCGAAGCAAAGGCTGTCGTCCACGGTTGAAGGCTTCTTATATCTTCCGAGCAGCTGACCGGTGACCGTTGCGCCGTAGCCGACGCTCAGGTTGCCGCCGAACTCCTTGGTTTCGCCGTTCTCGCGGCGCAGCTGCATTATCATAATACCGCAGTCGCCGTCCGTGAGCAGCGAGCTTGAAGCGCCCGCGCTCGCGGTTATCTTCGCCTTGTCATAGGCTTCCAGATTTCCGCACCATATTCCGTGGCTGTCAAGATTTGAGCCGGTCACATACGCGGTGGCGTTGATGACGCCCTTGTCGTACGCGCGCAGCGAATTGGTGTAAAAGCGGGTCTGGGTTATTAAGCCGTTTTCATCATAGTCTGCACCGAAATCATATACCTCGATGCCGGCGTGGTAGCCCTGCGCCGTAATGGTGCCTCTGAATTCGAGGTCGCCGCATTTCAGTCCCGTGTAGGCGCCCTTCATTCCGCTGCCCTTGCCCTTGGCGGTTATCGAGGCGTTCTCACTGACATATACAGAGCCGCTGGTATAGACGCCGAAGCCGATGTTGCCCGAGGCAGTCGGCGTGGGAGCGTAACCGTTCAGCGCACCCTTGACCTTGGGCATCTTGCCGTTTCCGTCAAGTTCGGTTATGACCTGCACGGTCTGCACCGAACGCAGATTTATGCCGCTTATGCCCTCGCCGTAGTAGCCGCTGTGGACGGGCAGACCGTCAACCGAGCCCCCGCTTGTCAGCTGTCCGAAGGTCGCGGTGCCGTTGAGCGCGGCGTTGATGACATAAAGCGAGTTTTCGCCGCCAGTTTCGAGCGAACGGGGGTGTTCGGAATCCCAGTAGCCGAACCACACGCCCGCAACGCCGCCGGTCGCGTTCACGGTTATGTTGTTGCATATCAGAATCCTGCCCGTGCCGCAGATATACAGTCCGCTGTAATTTGACGGTCGTTTGGTGTCATCGTCGGTACCGTCATACGCCTTTGTTGTCGAGAGGTTGAGCGTCACCGCCTTGTTTTCCGGACCGCAGATGGTGACGTCCATATTTTCGATTGCCATCGCGCAGGAGTTCGGGTTGATCATCGTGCTGTTGTTTTCAACCACGATGGTCAGACGCTCGCGCGACTCGGCGTTCTCGCGGTGCGACTGCGCGCGAATTCCCTTGCCGTTGAATTTGTTGAGCACCAGGGTGTTTTCCTCAACCCCTTCGACGCCCTTGGGTATATACGTCCAGCCCGCGCCGCCCGTTATCTCGCTTTGCTCCTTGAGGTTGATGTTTTCGACATCGTCCGTCTTGGAGATAATGGTCAGCTGGCTGTCGCCGCCGACAATATCCTCGCCGCCGATTTCCACGCGCCCGAAATAGGTGTGCGCGTAGTTCTCGCCGTTCGGGTTTAGTTCGTAGCGGTTGATGTAGACGAACTCCGT
Source organism: uncultured Oscillospiraceae bacterium (assembly GCA_964466125.1). GTDB lineage: Bacteria > Bacillota > Clostridia > Oscillospirales > Ruminococcaceae > JAUNBN01. Next base: position 8,770 of record CAYXRE010000036.1, on the reverse strand, counting down.
CTCATTCTCGGGTATCGCCTTTATGTACTGTCCAAGCCAGGTCGACAGATTCGTATTGTGGTTGAGCACCACTGCGGAGATTCCTCCGTCCACTTGAGCAGCGCAGCGCGAAGTCAGCGTGCCGAATCCCGCCATATCCAAGGCAATGTTGACGTACGCGTTTTCTTCCTTGACGTAGACGCCCGCCTTTTTACCGTATGCATCCAGCTTTGCGCCGTTGGTCACAACCAATTCGCTGCTGGAGTCCTGCTCGGCGTCAAGGTAAACGCCGTATTGCGACGTTGTAGAACCGCCGCCCGAATATTCGTCCAAACAGGTGAGCGTTGTACCCTCGCCCTCGCACCACAGCCTGCCGTAGGGCTCGATGTTCACCGCTGCGCTGAAGTCATCGGGTTCGGGTGTGCTGTTCTCGGCGCCGACATTGACCTCGATGCCGTCCAAAAGACTCAGTTCGGAGCCGCCGCCGATGTTTATACCGATGTTGTCGGTCAAAGTGTCAGGAATTATGTTCAGCTCGCCGTCCCCGTTCTCGCCGCGAATGACCACACGGCTGTCATTGAGCACAATGCCCGCCGGAACGCTGTCCGATACTCGATAGCGAAGGGTGGCACTGTCTCGGACGACCACATCCAGCGAGAGGTTAAAGACCTCCAGCGAGCCTTCGTAAGGCGCCCCGCTCTGCTCAAAAATCGTCAATGTGCTGTTCAAACAATCATAGCTGCACAGAGTATCGTCTCTGTTCTCAGTCTCGCTTATGGTATTGCCCGCCAGCTTGAGGACGGGTTTTTGCGCGACAATCGCCAGTGCGCGCGACTCGGAGATGCAGGAAACGAGGTCGCTCGAGTCCTCATGCTCGGGACCGAGCGCCCAGAGCATTTCGCCCCGCTCGAAGTCAATAAATCTTGTTGTGCGCTCCGAACCGAAGCCCACGCCCTCGCCCGCGCTGTTGGTCGCTTCCTCAAAGGTGACGCTCTCACCCGAGCGAATGTCCATGATCGGGTCGCCGTAGCTGAGCATCTGAACGATTAATCCGAGCTGCTTGGGGTAGCCCACCACGACGCCGTCATCCGCTGAGATGCCGCCGCTTTGGTGCATATACTCATTTTCGGTGCCCTCCTCCATAATTAGGGGGTGGATATAGGCTCCGTCATGGATATAAACGAGTCCGCCGACGCCGTCCTTGCGCTCAACGGTCATCATGGTCAGCGAATTGAAGGAGACTTCGCTGTTTTCACCCTTGCCGAACAAGTGTAAATCTCCGCCGTTCACATATATCGCGGTCGGTGCGTCCGGCGCAATGATTCTCGCTTTGCTTTCGTTTAAGTCATCGCCTGCGTTGATTGTGAGATTGCCGTCATAAAGCGCAATCGCCGGAAAGTCCGTCCGTCTGCCCAGCTCGACATCGTTTCCAATGAAACGAACGGTCAAATCCACGCCGCGCGCTTCGATGTTGAGCACATTTTCCAAGTTGTTTTGGATAATCAATTCAAAGACGTTTTCCGTGCCGGTCAGGGTATAGCCTTCCATTGTCACTCCGGTGACCCAGCCGTTGTTTACAAGCAGCGTGTTCTGACGCTGCCAGTTATCGTCATAATAGAACAGCTCGATATATTGCCAATCGCGTCACCCGTCGGGTCGGTAAAATTGCTCTCCCAAACAGGTTCTTCCTGAGCCCCATCGCTCGAGGGCTGTTCCGTCGCGGGCTCCTCGTTAGAGGGCTGCTCCGCCGCAGGTTCCTCTGCCGGAGTCTGTTCGCCGGGGGTTTCCTCAACGGGAGTCTCCTCAAGCGGAGTCTCCGGCACCGGAGTTTCCTCGCCCGGGGTCTCCGGCTGCGGCGTCAGTTCCGTCTCGTCCGGAATCTCCTCGGTCGGTGTTTCGGGCGTCGCGCCGATTACTGTGCCCTCGTTGAGCACTACCGTCTCGCCCTCCGTTTGCTGCGCGAAAACGCCCACGCTCATGCCGCTTAACAGCAGCGCGATGGTCGTCAGCAGCGCAAGAAATTTCATTGATTTCTTCATGTTGCCCCTCCGATGTATTTGATGAAACACAAAACTTTGTAAATATACCAGTTATATGGTTATTATGTCATTGTAGAAAGCGTACGTCAAGTGAACAATAGTTACATTGGACAAATTTTGCGTTATTTACAGTTTGTATTATAACAAATTTACTAAATAGCTCAAATGTGCTATAATTACTGCACACTCACTTCGGAGGGGAAAAACATGGCTGATTTCATCAATATATGCGCCGAAAATCTTGCACAGCAAAACCTTTGCTGCGCGCTCGCGGACAAGAAGCACATCGACGGCGTACTCGCAAAAAAGGACTGGCTGCGCGAGCGGTTTTGCGAGGGACACGTTTTTCGCAAGCTGGACGAGAACGGAAAGGTTTTTATCGAATACGCCCCGCTCGAAAAGGCGTGGACGCCGATAGTCGGCGATAATTATATGTATATATATTGTCTGTGGGTCGCGGGCAGCCACAAGGGCGCGGGCTACGGCGCGAAGCTGCTGGAATATGCAATCGCGGACGCAAAGGAGCGCGGTATGAACGGGCTGTGCACCGTCTCCACAAAGAAAAAGAAACCGTTTGTGAGCGAGGGCAGCTTTTTCGCAAAGTACGGCTTTGGCGTGTGCGACACAGCGGGCGAATATCAGCTGCTTTCGCTGGATTTCACCGACGAGCGCCCCGCCTTTGCGCAAAGCGCCAAGCAGTCGGAATACGGCGGCAAGGGGCTGACGGTGCTGTACTCGCCGCAGTGTCCCTACACGCTGCACTGCACGCGGGAGCTGCGCGAGCTCGCACAGGAAAGCGGCTGTGAGATAACCATTATCCCGATTGACACGCTCGAAAAAGCGAAAAACGCGCCGTGCGTGTTCAACAACTGGGCAAATTTTCTCGACGGAAAGTATGTCAGCGCGACGCTGCTGAACAAAAACTCCGCCGCTAAGCTGCTCGGGCTTCGCTGAGACGACAAAACAAAACCCGCCTGCAGCGGGAGAAAAGGGGATACATATAATGAAGAAGAATAAGAAAAAAAGCAAAGGGTTCTTTTCGGAATTTCGCAGCTTTATCAATCGCGGCAACGTCATGGATATGGCGGTCGGCGTCATAATCGGCGGCGCTTTCAAGGGGATAATCGACTCGCTCGTATCGGACGTGATTATGCCGCTGCTCTCCCTCGTGACGGGCGGGCTGGATTTTTCCAACTGGTTTATATCCTTTGACGGCTCCTACTACTCGACGCTTGAGGAGGCAAAGTCGGTGGGAGCGCCGACCCTCAACTACGGCGCGTTCCTGACCGTCGTAATCAACTTTTTGCTCATGGCGCTGGTCGTTTTCTTCATTGTAAAATGCGTAAACAAGCTCAACGAGCGCTTCGGGCGTTCAAGCGCGGCAAAAAGCAGAAAGTGCCCCTATTGTCAAAGCGAGATTTCCATTGCCGCCGTGCGCTGCCCGCACTGCACGAGTCAGCTGCCTGCACTCGAAAAGCCGGAGGCAAAGGTGCAGTAGAGATTGCGGCTTTCGCGACAACCGATTGTTAAGCCCCCGCCTTTCGGCGGGGGCTTTTGTATAGCTGTCAGCTGCCGTATCTCAACCGTTTCGGCAGCGGGGACGGCAAAGCCCCGAACACCCCGCCGAAAGACGGGGTGTTCGGGGCTTTCTCCGTTAGCGTGCTAAAAAGCTGAGGATGCTTTGAGCATGGCGAAATTTTATTTGCCTATCTTTGTGCCGGAGACCTTGGCGTAGTAGTTGGCTATGCTGCTGTGGTCCTCCTGACCGCGTCCGTCGGCGTGCAGGTTTTGAAGTATCTCCTGAACGCTTGCGGTCATCGGCACGGGCGCGCCGACCGAATGCGCGCAGTCGAGCACGTTGTTGAGGTCCTTGATGTGAAGGTCAATCTTGAAGCCGGGCTTGAAGTTGCCCTCAATCATCATCGGCACCTTCGCGTTCATGACCGTGCTTCCCGCAAGTCCGCCGCGTATCGCCTCAAAGACCTTTTGCGGGTCAACGCCCGCCATCTTCGCGAGGGTGAACGCCTCGCTGCAAGCGGTGATGTTCAGCGCGACGATTATCTGGTTTGCAAGCTTGGTGGTGTTTCCGGCGCCGACGCTGCCGCACAGCACGACGGAAGAACCCATCGTTTCAAGCAGCGGTTTGAATTTTTCAAATGTCTCCTGCTTGCCGCCGACCATAATGCTCAGCGTCCCGTCGATTGCCTTGGGTTCTCCACCGGAGACGGGCGCGTCAAGCATATCTATGCCGTGCTTTTCGAGTTCACCTGCTATCTCCTTGGAAACGACCGGATTGATCGAGCTCATGTCGATGAACACCGAGCCCGGCTTCATGACCGACGCGACGCCCCGCTCGCCGAGCATAACGCTCTTGACGTGAGGTCCGTTGGGCAGCATGGTTATTACAACGTCGCAATCGGCGCCGATTGTCAGATTGTCTGCGGATTTCGCGCCCGCCGCCGTTATCTCGTCCACGCTTTGACGGTTGAGGTCGTTGACCCAAAGCTCATAACCCGCCTTGAGCATATTTCTTGCCATGGGCTTTCCCATAATGCCCAGACCGATAAGACCGATTTTCATAGTATTGCTCCTTTGCAGTTGCGCCGCCTGTGCGGCATCAGAATTCCAGCTCGGGCACAATGCGTTTCTCCACTCCGAAGCGCGTTGTCATGTAGGTGTCCACCATCTGGCATATCTCGACGTCGCCGAGCTCGGCGAGCATAAGCATAAGGTGGTTGGGGGTGTATTTGTCGGTGCGCTTGAGGATAAACTCCTGAATGGTCTGCACAGCCTCGAAGCCCGCGTTTTCCAACGTGTCCGAGGAGACTATCGCGTACCAGCGGTTTTCGGTCTCAAGGATAGGCCACGGCTCGGTCTTGCCCTTGATGAGGTCTATCTTCAAATCGACCTCGCCTGCGACCTCTAGCCCCGCGATTATCTCACCGTCGCCCTGATAGGCGTGGATGTCGCCGGTCGCGACCAGTCCGCCGGGAGCGGCGACAGGCAGATAGAGCACGCTGCCCTTGGTCATCTTCTTGCAGTCCATGTTGCCGCCGTAGGTTCCCTGGTCAAGGGTGCTCATACGCTCTGCGGGAGCGACGCCCAGACAGCCGGGGAACGGCTTGAGGTCTACTATCGTGCCGAACATATCGGCTTTGCCGTTTTTGATGGGGAACTTGACGACCTCGTCGTCGGTGATGTATTTGTGGAACGCTCTGCTCGTCTGGCGGTCGTTGCAGATGAGCGTTGCGTCCGAGGTGACGCGCACGTCCTCGATGGTGATTTTGAGCGTGTCGCCGGGCATGGCTCCGTTGATGTAGACCGGTCCGTTTACGGGGTTGATGGGATGTCCGTGCATTGCCCTTTCCTGTATCGTGTCGGTCGAGACCATAACGTCGTTCCATGTGTCCTGACAAGTAAAGCTGACCGTCTCGCCCGGGTCGGCATAAGCCGCCGGAACGCTCCACGGGCTGTACCAGTGGGTCTGCTTGGATGCATCGACTTTTACCATTAGCGGTTCTCCTTTGTTTTAATCAATTGATTGTTATAACACTGCACAGTTGCAGAGCCGCAAGGCCCTGCAACTGTGCGCTTTTGGGGGAAGGAATTATTCGGCAACCATGGCGGTCTCGCGCATGAGATCTTCGGTCTCGGCGAGATTGTCCTTGGTTATGAGCAGGGTATTGATTTCCTGAACCTTCTCAACGGTCTTGCCCTCGAGGAAGTCCACTACGCCGTCAAGAGCCTTGGCGCCCATGAGCAGAGGCTGCTGCGCGCACGCGCCGGTGATTGCGCCGGAGCGGATAGCCTCAAGCAGCTCCTCGTTCATGTCGAAGCCGAGGATGAGAACGTCGTCGCGTCCCGCGTTCTGGCAAGCGGTGAGAACGCCCATAGCGGCCTCGCCGGAGGTGCAGAAGATAGCCTTGAGGTCGGGATAAGCGGTCAGGTAGTCCTGAGTGTAGCTCTCGCCCTCGTCGCGGTTTTCAAGCTCCATCTGGCGGAAGTCAACGAGGTCAACGTTCGCAGCCATGACGCCTTCTTCAAAGCCGTTCTTGCGGTCCTGCTGATTCTGACGTGCGAGCGGTCCGTTGATCTGAGCAACCTTGTCGCCCTCTGCGAGCAGCGTGGCAAGATAGGCTCCGCCTTCCTTGGCGCCGTCAGCGCCGATGTCGCTTATCGCGACGGGGATTCCGGCTTCCTCAGCGAGAGAAAGAACGGCGACGGCGGAGGCGGAATCGGTCGGTGTGAGGACGATGCCGTCCACGCCGCGGGCGATTACGTCCTGAGCGTTGGTGTACTGAATGTCAGCGCTGCTCTTGCTGTCATAGGTGGTGACGTTGACATTGCCGAGCTTTTCAGCTTCGTTTGCAATACCCGTGGACATAAATCTCCAGAAAGAGATGTCCATGGAGGGGGTCAGATAAGCTATCTCATAGACCTTCTCCTGCGGTTCGGTCTCCGCTGCGGGTTCGGTCGGTTCGGCGGGGGCGGCGGTGTTTCCGCAAGCAGCCATGCCGAGTACCATTGCGCATACCAGTAGAAGTGCCAGTACCTTTTTCATAGTTTTCTCCGTTTGTTTTTTATTTTTAAGCCTTTCGGCCTAAATACGATTTTGTTACGCTTTCTTGCGGTTGGACATCTTCTCGGCAAGCACCGCGAGGATGATGACGGCGCCGATCGCCGTACCCTGCCAGAAGGTGTTTACGCCGAGTATGTTCAGCGAGTTGCGAAGCACGCCGACGATGAACACGCCGATTGCGGTCCCTATGAGCGTGCCCTTGCCGCCGGACATGACCGTTCCGCCGATGACGACGGCTGCGATGACGTCCATCTCCGCGCTCTTGCCGTAGGTCGGGTCGCACGCCATGAGGCGGGAAATCATGACCAGTCCCGCGAGGGAGGACATGAGCGCCGAGATGACGTAGGTGAGCAGAATGACCCTCTTGCTGTTGACGCCGGACAGTCTTGCCGCCTCTTCATTGGAGCCGGTCGCATAAAGGAAGCGTCCGAAGCGCATCTTGTTCATCACGAACATGAACAGCGCATACAACACGATTATCATCAGCAGATAAAACGGGAAGGAGCCGAACAGCTTGCCCTTGCCGATAAAGCCGAAGGCTTCGGGGAAGCGCGATGCGGACATTCCGTCGGTCACGACGTAGTTCATGCTCTGGCAGATTTGCGACGTGCCGAGCGTGACGATGAACGCGGGCAGCTTCATATAGCCGACGAGGTAGCCGTTTATGAGACCGACGAGCAGTCCCATGCCCACCGCGATGAGGATGGCGTTGAGTATGTTGCCGTGCTGCTGCAGCTCCATGGCGGCGAGCATTCCGGAAAAGCCGAGCAATGTGCCGACCGAAAGGTCGATGCCGCCGGTTATGATGACCATGGTCATGCCGATTGCCATGATTGCGGTCGTGGACTGCTGCGAGCATATGTTCAGAAAGTTGCTGCTCGAAAGAAAGTACGGGGATGCGAAGGACATTGCAAAGCACCCGACCACCAGCACGAGCAGCATGATAATCTCCGTGCGGTAGTTTTTGAACGTTCGCGTCACCCTTGCGGCGCGGTAGTCTTTGATTTCTTTATTCATCAGCTTTTCCTCCCTGTGCCTTTTCGTCAAATGTATCGCCGCTGTTGCCTATCGTTGCGTAGTAGCCTATCATTTCCTCGCTCGCCTTTGCGGTATCGAGCGATACAATAACCTGTCCGTCGCGTATGACGATTATCCTGTCGGTGACCCCGAGCACCTCGTTTATCTCCGAGGATATAATCACAATTGAGATTCCCGTGTCCGCAAGCTCGCGCAGTATCGCGTAAATCTCGCTTTTTGAAGCGATGTCTATGCCGCGCGTCGGCTCGTCGATTATCAGCAGCTTGGGGTTGGAGAGCAGCCACTTACCGACGAGTATCTTCTGCTGGTTGCCTCCCGAAAGACTGTTAACCGGGTCGTAAGCGTCCGAGACCTTGATGCTCAGCTTCTTTATCATCTCGGCGGCGTCGCTTTCCTCTTTAGTGCCGCTGATAATGCTGCGGGTGTCAATCGCACGCTTTACCATCGCGAGGTTGTGGATAATCGGCAGCCTTTGATGAAGCCCCTCCTCCTTGCGCTTTTCGCTCAAGTAGCACATACCCGCTTTTATGCTCGCGATTATCGAGTCCTTCTTTATCTCCTTGCCTTGAAAGACCACTGTGCCCGCCGAGCGGCGGTCGATGCCGAACAAGCAGCGCATGAGCTCGGTCCTGCCGGCGCCTATTAGTCCGGACACGCCGAGAATCTCGCCCTTGCGAACATAAAACGAACAGTCCTTGACCAGCCCCTTGGTGTCGCTTATGTGGCTTGCCACCAGCACCTTTTCTTCGCTTATCTTGTCCTCGCGCGCGCCGCCCGTGCCGTAAAGGTGGTCGATCTCGCGCCCGACCATCGCTTTGATGAGCTGCATTTCGGTAAGCTCGCCGGTGACGGCATTCGCAAGCACAAGCTGCCCGTCTCGCAGCACCGTTATGCGGTCGGATATTTCGAATATCTCGTTTATGCGGTGGGAGACGATGATGAACGCAACTCCCTGCGACTTCAGCTCGCGTATCATCTCAAACAGTCTGCCGACCTCCTTTGCGGAGAGGGTCGCCGTCGGCTCGTCGAGTATCATGACCCGCGCGTTTCTGGACATCGCCTTGATTATTTCGACAATCTGCATTTCCGCGACCGACAGCGAGGACATCTTGTCCGTCGGATCGATGAACTCCCT
>CAYXRE010000035.1:0-14785 GCA_964466125.1 uncultured Oscillospiraceae bacterium | reverse complement strand
CATCATGCAGAACGAGTGGGCGGGCGCGCAGGCGTTCTCCTCCTTTGACACCTATCTTGCGCCGTTCGTAAAGGTGGACAAGCTGTCCTATTACGAGGTCAAGAACTGCATACAGTCCTTCATTTACGGCGTGAACACCCCCAGCCGTTGGGGCACGCAGGCTCCGTTTTCCAACATAACGCTCGACTGGACCGTTCCCAACGACCTCGCCGAGCTGCCCGCCATTGTCGGCGGCAAGGAGCTGGACTTCAAGTACAAGGACTGCAAGCCTGAGATGGATATGATAAACAAGGCGTTTATCGAGACCATGATTGAGGGCGACGCGAACGGGCGCGGCTTCCAGTACCCGATACCCACCTATTCCATAACCCGCGACTTTGACTGGTCGGAAACCGAGAACAACAAGCTGCTGTTCGAGATGACCTCCAAGTACGGCACGCCCTACTTCTCCAACTACATCAATTCGGACATGGAGCCCAGCGACGTGCGCTCGATGTGCTGCCGTCTGCGTCTGGACCTGCGCGAGCTGCGCAAGAAATCCGGCGGCTTCTTCGGCTCGGGCGAAAGCACCGGCTCAATCGGCGTGGTGACGATTAATCTGCCCCGCATAGCCTATCTGTCCGCGACTCCCGACGAGTTCTACAAACGTCTGGACAAGATGATGGACATCGCCGCGCGCTCGCTGAGCGTCAAGCGCACCATAATCACGCGTCTTCTCGGCGAAGGGCTTTATCCCTACACCAAGCGCTATCTCGGCGGCTTCGAGAACCACTTCTCCACCATCGGGCTTATCGGCATGAACGAGGTCGGTCTCAACGCGCCCTGGCTCGGCGAGGACCTGACCCACGAAAAGACCAAGCAGTTCGCCATTGAGGTGCTCAACCATATGCGCGAGCGGCTGTCCGACTATCAGGAGATGTACGGTGACCTTTACAACCTCGAAGCGACCCCTGCGGAAAGCACCACCTATCGCCTTGCCAAGCACGACGTAAAGCGCTATCCGAACATCAAGACCGCGTCCGAGAACGGCACGCCCTACTACACCAACAGCTCGCATCTGCCCGTCGGCTGCACGGCGGACGTGTTTGAGGCGCTCGCGGTTCAGGACGAGCTTCAGACGCTGTACACCTCCGGCACCGTGTTCCATGTATTTTTGGGCGAAAAGCTCAACGGCTGGAAAGCCGCCGCGAACCTCGTGCGAAAGATCGCGGAAAACAACCGTCTGCCCTACTACACCATCTCGCCGACCTATTCGGTCTGCAAGAATCACGGCTACATCGCGGGCGAGCAGTACACCTGCCCCGACTGCGGCGAGGCGACCGAGGTCTACTCGCGCATCACCGGCTACTATCGTCCGGTCAAGAACTGGAACGAGGGCAAGTCGCAGGAGTTCAAGGAGCGCAAGCTGTACGACCTCGAGCAGTCCCGCATACGCCCGCTCAACGCCAACGGCGAGCACACCGAGCCCGCCGCGGAACCGACCGCTCATGTCAACGGCAAGCGCATACTGTTCACGACCAAGACCTGCCCGAACTGCAAGATTGCAAGGACCGTGCTTGAAAGCTCCGGACTTGAGTTCAACGTTGTGGACGTCGAGGACAATCTCGAGCTTGCGCGCAAATACGAGATAAGTCAGGCGCCGACCCTCATCGTCGTCAACGGCGACGAGTTTGAAAAGCTGGTCAACGCCTCCAACATCAAGAAATACGCGACGGAATTAAATTAAATGTCAACTTACCACGATATAATCATCGTCGGCGCGGGACCTGCGGGAATGACCGCCGCGATATACGCGCGGCGCGCCGGGAAAAGCGTGCTGCTGCTTGAAGGCGAGGGCTTCGGCGGTCAGATAGCGCTCTCTCCGTGCGTCGAAAACTTTCCGGGAACGCTAAGCGCTTCCGGCGCGGAGATAGCCGACCGTATGTTCACCCAAGCGACCGAAAACGGCGCGGAAGCGGAGCTCGAAAAGGTCGAGTCGATAAGCGAAACGAACGGCATCAAGCTGGTTCGCACCGACTACGGCGAGCACGAGTGCCGCGCGGTCATACTTGCGACCGGACTTCACCACCGCACGCTCGGACTTGAGCGGGAAGCGGATTTCATCGGCAAGGGAATCTCCTTTTGCGCGGTGTGCGACGGGGTGTTCTACAAGGACAAGGACGTCGCGGTCTGCGGGGGCGGCAACTCCGCCGTGCAGGAGGCGCTGTATCTCGCGTCGGTCTGCCGCAGCGTGACGCTCATACACCGCCGCGAGGAATTTCGCGCGGACGACGCGCTTGTAAAAAAGCTGCAGGAGCACGAAAACATCGACGTGCGGCTGGGATATATAATCAAATCGCTTGACGGCAGCAAAGAGCTTGAAAGCCTGTTGATTTGTCGAACGGACGGCTCGGACACGCAGACTCTCGCAGTGAGCGGACTGTTTGAGGCAATCGGGCAGACGCCGAGCAACGCGCCCTTCTCGCGGCTCGTCCGTCTGGACGACGCGGGCTTCGTGCACGCGACCGAGGACTGTCACACCTCCTGCCCCGGCATTTTCGCCGCAGGCGACTGCCGCGCAAAGACGGTACGTCAGCTCACAACGGCGGCGGCGGACGGCGCAGTCGCGGCGCTCGCGGCGTGCGATTACGTCGATAAACTTCACTGAACGCACGCGCGTCCGACTGCACACAGCCGGACGCGCTTTTTCTGTTCTGTTTCATTTCTTCTTTTCGTTATTATGCGCAGCGCCGCCGCCGTTCATACAGCCGCCCGTTTTCGCGTTTCTTGACAGCGCCGCGCGCGGGGTAATACAATATGAATCAAGACAAACACAAAGGAGCTTTGTTATGCGCAATATCTGGATAGATACCGACACCGCCTCGGACGACGCCGTCGCGATACTCATGGCGCTTCGCGAGCCGTCCGTTCGCGTTGTGGGAATCAGCACCGTCGCAGGCAACGTATCGCTCGACAAGGTCATACGCAACTGCCTGATTTCGATCGAAAAAGCGAACACCTATGCCCCGCCCGTCTACAAGGGGCTTGCCCGCCCGCTTATGTGCGAGCCGGTGACAGCCGAGATCTGCCACGGTCTGGACGGACTTAGCGACATCGGCTATGCCGACCCGACACTGACGATTGAAAGCGAGAACGCCATCGACGCGCTGCTCAATGCGGCAAAGAAATACGACGGCGAGCTTGAACTGATAACCCTCGGACCGATGAGCAACGCCGCCGCCGCTTACATCAAGGACCCTGAGGCGTTCGGAAAGCTCAAATCGGTCGCGCTCATGGGCGGACAGCTGCAAATGCCCGGCAACTGGACCGTCACCGCCGAATTCAACATCTTCTGCGACCCCGAAGCCGCCGAGATGGTCATGCATTCGGGCGTGCCCGTCTATGTCGCGCCGTTTGAGATTTGCTGCGGCGACGCGTGCATCACACCTGCGGACATGGAGGAAATCAAGGCGCTCTCGGACGTCGGCAGATTCGCAATCGAGTGCAACACCACCCTCATCAGCTACGGCGTGCGGCTTGGGCTGGGCGGAAGTCTCGGGCTTGCAGACCCCGTCGCCATGGGCGTTTTCCTGTGGCACGACATCGTCACCGACGAGAAGCGTACCCACATCTGCGTCGAGACGCGCGGACTTTATACGCGCGGAACGATTCTCTACGACTATCTCAATCATCTCAAGCGCGAGCCCAACGGCATTGTCTGCCGCGCAATTGACGCGAAGAAGTTCAAGGAAAAGTTCAAGGATATTTTCAAAGAGAAATAAGGAGTACACCATGGAAATAATCAAAACCGACAAAGCTCCCGCCGCCATAGGACCCTATTCACAGGCAATTTGCGCCGACACGCTGGTGTTCACCTCGGGACAGATACCGCTCGACCCCGCTTCCGGTGCTCTGGTCGGCGCGGACATCCGCGAGCAGGCTAAGGCGGCGCTCGAAAACCTCAGGAACGTGCTCGAAGCCGCCGGCTCGGATTGCGCGCACGTCGTCAAGACCACCTGCTTTCTTAGCGACATCGCAGACTTCGCCGCCTTCAACGAGGTCTACGCCGTCTACTTCCCCGGCTGCCCTGCCCGCAGCTGCTTTGCAGTGCGCGACCTTCCCAAGGGCGCGCTCGTTGAGGTCGAAGCGGTCGCGGTGAAAAAATAACCCCCGGCTCACAAAAAGGCTTCGACGCCACGCGTCGAAGCCTTTTTCAGTCTATGCAACACCATAAAGCCGATGCCGCCGTGAAAATCCGCTTAGCGGCGGGCAACTGCGTTTGCGGCTTGATGTATGATTTCGCGTCAAACGCCCGCTTGCTTTTGCTGCGCTTTTGCCCTAAGCGCCGCGGCGGTCGCCTTTGCCGTTTCGTAGCCCAGAGTCGGCTCGTCGATGTCCATGACCGAGCGCTCAATCGGGCAGCAGCCGTCGCCCGCGCGGTTGACGATAAACGGTACGCGCTCGCGCGCAAGCGCCTCGACTCCGTGCCGCGTCAGATACTCGTAAGCCGTCACGCTCATCGTGTCGCCCCACACGGTCTTTGCGCCGCCGAGCACGAGCGCCATCGCCGCCGCCTTGCCGATTATCCTGTCCGCAACAGCAGCGCCGCGCAGCAGCTCAGGCTCGTTTTCGTACAGCGCAACGAGCGGGCTGATTCCCCGCCCGTCCAGCGTTTTCACTATCTTCCCGTTTTGTATCACCGCGCAGCTCGTCCCCTCGCGCGTCACAAGTTCGCAAGCGCGCTCGAACGCCGCGTTTTGATAATCCTGCATATCGACTACCGCTTTCATGAATAATGTATTTATTATATGCGCAAGCCGCCGTTTATTCAACGTCGGACATCACAAATCTCCGAAAGTTCGCAAATCGGTAACACTAAAAGCAGCGCAGTGCGTTAAACTATACAAAATGCCTGTGGATATTCACACGCGACCCGCGTTTCGATTTGCCGCGCGCATTCTATCGAAATAATTACATTTTGCAATACTTTTTGGTGTATCACTCGGCGCGATATGTTATAATAACTAATAATGCTGCAAAATTCGCACACTACGGGAGGTCGTCTTATGTTAAAGGGCTTTCTTCAACAATTCAAGCGCGATTACATCATCTCCTGCGCAGCGTCTGTGCTCGTCGGAGCGGTCTTTCTCGTTTTCCCGACCCAGTCGCTGCTGTACATCTGCTACATTATCGCAAGCGTGTTTTGTCTGCTCGGCGTAATCCGCCTAATCGCATATTTCCGCAAAGCTCCCAGCGCCACCGAATATCAGCCCAACCTCGTGCTCGGACTGCTTTTTACCGGCTTGGGCGTATATCTGTTTGCCTCGCCGGACGCACTGCTGAACACCATTCCGACGCTGCTCGGGGTCGTGCTCATTTTCAGCGGACTTGTGAAGCTGCAAAACGGTCTGGATATGCTTCGGCTTAAAGCACAGCGCTGGTGGATTATGCTTGTGCTGGCGGCTATAAGCGTGATACTCGGCGTTCTCGCAATTCTTGACCCGTTCGCCGCGCAGTCGGCGCTGATACTCTTTATCGGCATAAGTCTTATATTGAACGGCATAATCGACCTTGCGACGATACTGATTCTCTCCTCACGAATCAAGCACGGCGCGCAAGCTGTCGAAGAAGCCGTAAGTGCCGCCGCACAGACCGCTGCGTCGATCATTCCCGCCGCGCCTGCACCTGCCCCCGCGCCCGAGACCCCGAGCGTCCAAGCAAGCGCGGACGAGCCGCAGGAGTAAGTTAAATCATCAATCCAACCGAAAGGCATATTTCGTTTATGGCAAAGAAGAAAACCACACAAAACGACGCGGCAGACGCCGCGAAGGCAATAGTTGAACAGACGTCGGAAACGGTCGCCGAAACCGCGCTCGAAGCGGACGCAGCCGCGCAGGCCGCGAAGCCCAAGCGCTCGCGAGCGAAGAAGTCCGAAAAAGCACAGAGCGACGCAAAGCTCGAAGAAGCAAACGAAAGCACGCAAGCCGCCGAAGCGGCAGAAGCAAAGGCGGAAACGGTCGCCGAGGCTGTCGAAGTTGTCGAACAGACGGCGAAGCCCAAGCGCTCGCGCGCGAAGAAGCCCGCAAAAGCACAGAGCGACGCAAAGCTCGAAGAAGCGAACGAAAGCGCGCAAGCCGCCGAAGCGCTCGAAGCTACGTCGAAAACGGTCGCCGAGGCGGTCATTCCAGCAAAAGAACCTGTCACTGACTCGCCCATTGAAACCGCCGAGGAGCCTATTTCCGGCGAGCAAGCAGCGGAAACGGCGCAAGTCTCCGACAAGCCGCTTGAAGTAACCGCCGAAGCGCCGACGGACGGCGGGAACAAGAAGAAACGCAAAAAATGGCCGTTCATACTGCTTGGCATACTTGTCGTCATCGGGCTTGCGGTCTATTTCGTGCTGAATATGCGCATCGGCTCGGGCGGGGACGCCATCGAGGACGAATGGAAAACGCCGTCCTACCTTAGTGAAAAGACGATGAATATACTCGTGTGCGGCATTGACACCGACCTCAACCGCACCTCCAACGAGATGGAGACCAACACCGACGTCATAATCGTCGCCAACATGGATTTTGAGAAAAATGCGGCGACGCTGCTGCAAATCCCCCGCGACACCTGCGTCGGCGAGGACCTTGTCGAGTACGGCAAAATCAACGGACTTTACGAGCGCGGCACAGCCGGCAACCGCTACGGCGACGCTGGTATCGCCAGCGGCGGCAACGGAATGAAGCTGCTTATAAACGTCATCAACGACCAATTCAAGCTGCCCATTGACAAATATGTCTGCATTGACATGGAGGGCTTCCGCAAAGCGGTCGATATGCTCGGCGGCGTCGATATAACCATAACCGAACAGATGGTCTTTGAAACGGTGGACGAGGAAGGCAATCCCAAGGAGATAATCCTTGAGCCGGGCACACACACTCTCGACGGAGAGATGTCCGACCTGTTCGTGCGCTACCGCGACGGCTACATCACTCAGGATATCCAGCGCATAGACGTTCAGCGCTATTTCATGGCGGCGCTGCTCAACAAGGCGCTCGCAGCTGAATCCAAGGACATCGCAAGCCTCGTCAGCGCCGTTTACCCCTATCTCACAACCGACCTGACACTCGGAGAGATTACCTCGCTCGCGTTCAAGGTCAAGAATATGTCGGCTGATTCCATTGCCGCCGTTCGCGCGCCGGGCGAAGGCGTCGCGGGCTACGGCGAGAAGAGCACCTTCGTGTTCTCACTGCACAAAGAAGCTCTCGCGCAGCTGCTCAACGACTCCATGCGTCCGTATTCGGACGACGTGCCCGCAGACGAGCTGAACGTGCTCGAGATTGCCAACACCACCGATTATCTCGACGAGGACGAGACCTCTTTGGGACAATACGGCGCGTTGATTGAGTAAGGCCAGCATAATATTACAAAAGAGCCGTCCTACGCCGAAAGGCGGGGACGGCTTTTCAATATACATTTTATTATTGCTTTCTTCGTCAAGACCAGCCAAAAGGCATGGTATTGACACCTGCGAGGTATCGCGAGACACTTTTCTTTGCAAGCGTGACACTATTGCCGCAATGCCTTGCGCTCGCCGTTACATCAGCCGCGCGAGCACATAAACAAGCGGGCTGTTCCAGTAGATACAGACCTCGTTGGTCGAGTAGCTGTCCTGCTCGTCAACGTAGCATTCGCACGGCGGCTTGTTCGCGCATAGGCGTTTCGCGCATTCGTCGTGCAGTCCGGCGTCCGGTCCGCCGACGACCATGCCCGGCATGGCCTCTCCTGCCGCCGCCGAGGGGCGGTGGTGCGGGTGGCGCGGCGGGGTATCGCCGAAGCCGGTGAAATAGCTGCGGTGCAGCGGGTTCACCCCAAAGATATACGCGATGTGCCGCCGCGCAAAGGAAACATAGGCGGGGTTCGGACGCACGTCGTTTGCCATGAGCAGCGTCATTGCGTTATTAAGCAGGTACATATTGCTGCCCCACGTGTACTCGTCCAGCGACACACCCCACGGGTCGGTCTTTGCGCGCTCGACCAGCACATCCGCCTTTTTGCAAAGCGCATCGCCCAGCATCGCTCTAGTCGCCTTGTCAGTCAGCTCATGTGAAAGCGACAGATACACTGCGCCGCCGTAGCCGCTCATGTCGCCCCAGCCGAGAGCGCACGAGCCCATGTTCTGCGCGTGCTCTTTCACGTACGCATGGTACTTGCCCCGTCCGGTCGCCTCAAAGAGCGCCGCCGCCGCGAAGAACCGCTCGTCCTCATCGGTCGGGTTCTCGCCGTCGCCGTACTCGCCCGTGACGACTCCGCTCGGGTTGAGGAAGCCGATGAAGCCCTGCTTTTCAAGAAAACTCCACGCCCTGTCCGCTGCGAGCAGGCAGCTCTCCGCAAAGCCGGGGTCGCGGCGCATATAGTCGGTGTACGCCATCGCCATGCACGCGGCGAAATCCGCCGTCGCGGGAGTGGACACGGGGCAAACGACCAGCTCGGCGGTCTCCTTCTCGGGCATAACAAAGCCGCAGAAACCCGCGCAGCTCACCTTAGCGTAAACGCCGCCGTCCTCGCGCTGCATACGAAGCATCCATTCCAGCTCGTAGCGCACCTCGTCGAGCAGCTCGGTGTTTTGGTTTTCCAAAAATACGGCGGGCGCGGCGCGGCGCGCGAGCAGCAGGTCTGCGACAGCCTTTGCTGCGGGCACGATATAGCGTCCGTAATCGCCCGCGTCATGCCAACCGCCGTGAACGTCAATGCGTTCGTTTGTGCCCAGCACCCTGGCAAAAGAGGTGTGGCAGGCGGGGTGGGCATACTTCCCCGCGCGCTCGGCGTCCAGCTCACAGCCGCAGCGCTGAAGGTAAAAGAATCTCATCGCCGCACCCAGTATCTCGGTATTGTCGTAAGCGCTCATTTGCATAATCCTCCGTTAAGTCTATTATCCTTCTCAGAGCACAACAAGTCAAAGGATTTGTGAGTATAAAACGCCGCCGTCCCATTGCGTTGAGGCAACGGGGCGGCGGTTTGTATTGAGCATTGTATTTGGGGGTTGGACTTTGCTCAGCCCTTGACGCTTCCCGCGGTAACGCCCTTGATTATGGACTTTGAGAGGATGAGATAGACCACAATAACAGGCAGTATCGCAAGCAGGATGAACATATAAACTCTGCCCATGTCGAACTTCGAGTAATCCGCCGAGCGCAGCTGCGCTATCATTATCGGGACCGTCTTCATCTCCGCCTTGTCGAGCAGCAGCGCGGGAAGGAAGTAGTTGTTCCACGAATATACGAAGTTGAAGATGAGCTGAACGGCGAGCGCCGGCTTTATCATCGGCAGAACGATGGTGTTAAAGGTGCGGAACTCTCCCGAGCCGTCGCAGCGAGCCGCCTCGACGACCTCAAGCGGCAGCACGCTTTCCATGTATTGCTTCATATAGAAGAACACGACGGGGGCGGCAATACCGGGAATGATGAGCGGCAGGAAGTTGTTGGTCAGATGCAGTTTGTACATCATCTGTACAAAACCGACCGCAGAGACCTGCGTGGGTATCATCATAATCGCGAGAATGAAGTTGAACGCGAATTTCTTGCCCTTGAACTCATAGGCGTGAATGCCGTACGCAGTGAGAGCGGAGAAATACGTGGAGAGCATCGACAGCGCCGCAGCGACGAAGAAGCTGTTGAACATTCCTCTGGGGATGTCGATTGAAGCGTCTTCCCACGCGGTTTTCAGGTTGTTCAGGAAGTTTCCGGCGGGAATGGCGGTGAAGCCTGCCTGTAACTCGGCGTTGGAACGTGTCGAGTTGATTATGAGCATATAAAACGAGAACAGGCACAGCACGGAAATGAATATCAGTACGAAATAGACGACTATGCGGCTGATTATCAGCGAAACTCTGCCCTTGGTATTAAGAGAGTTTTTCTTGGAAAGGACTGCTTGCTCGTTTCCCATCAGACTGCCGCCTCCTTACTTTTCGCCTTATAGACGTTCTTCTTTTCGCCCTTAGCAGCTTGTTTCGCGAGCTTGGCGGCTTCTTTCTTGACCTGCTCCGCCTGCTTGTAGGGGCGCGAGAGGGTCTTGAAGACATAGAAGCCGAGGATTCCGGTTATGACAAACATGATTGTCGATACCGCGCCCGCCATGCCGTAGTTCTTACTCGGCGACAGGTAGCTGTTTAAGTACATGACCAGCGTCATCGTGGTTCTGTTCGGCGTGCCCAGACGGTTGGTCAGGACCTGCGGGACGTCGAACATCTGAATACCGCCTATCATTGCGGTGATTACGACATAAACGAGTATCGGCATAAGCAGCGGCAGGGTCACGCGGAAGAACACCTGAAGCGATTTCGCGCCGTCGATGGTCGCCGCCTCAAACAAACTCTGGTCGATGCCCATTATGCCCGCCATGAGCAGTATCGTCGTGTTGCCGAACCACATCAGGAAGTTCATCAGCGCAATTAAAATTCGTATCGAGACCTCCTGGTCAAAGAACAGGAACGCCTTGTCGAGTATTCCGGTTTGTAGCATAAGCTGGTTTATCGGACCTGCGTTGTTGAACAGCGTGAAGAACAGCATGGAAAATGCCGACGCCATTATAAGGTTGGGCATATATATAACGGTCTTAAAGAACTGTTGTCCTTTTACTTTCAAACGATAGCTTGTGAACCATACGGCCAACAGCAGTGCGACTATAATCTGCGGTATTGCGCACATCAGCCACATAACCAGCGTGTTGCCCGCGTATTTAAGGATTCCGACTACGCCGTTCGCGTCCGGCGTAAACAGAGCGACATAGTTCTCGAAGCCCACAAAGTTGGGACCCACCTGGGTAAGTCCGTCCATGTAGTTTTCGAAAAAGCTGTTGTAGAACGTCATCAGCAGCGGATACAGCGAGCATACCGCGTAGACGATGAAGAAGGGCGCGATGAAGATATAGCCCCACTTGGAATAGCTCACGGACTTGTGTTTAGTGAGCGCAGAGGTTTTCTTATTCATTGACTTTCCCTCTCAAACGGATTTGCCGAAGCAACGGTCTTAATCTAAGTATGCGGCAAGGCAGGAATACCGCCTTGCCGCATAAAGGTTCTTATAGCTTACTGGGGAGTAACGATTGCGGGATACTTCTCATTGACGTACTTGTAGAAGTTCTGATAGGCCTCTTCTTCGGTGATGGTGCCGAGGAAGTAATCCTTGAAGCAGCCGGTGAGCTGCTCGTTGAGGAGCTGGTCATATCTGGTCTTGTTCTCGAACTTGATGCCAGGAGCCATTTCAACAAACAGAGCGGTGTCGTTCTGTCCGCCGAGGAAGGCATTGCCGTAATCGGGGTCGGAAGCTACTGCCTCATTGACAGCCTTGTTGTTGGAGAACTGCATGTCAACGGTGACGAGCTTGTTGCAGACGTCTTCATTGGTCGTGAAGGTGCGGAAGATGTCGGCGAGCATTTCGGTGTTATCGGTGCTGGCAGAGGCGAGGAGCCACGTGCCGCCCCAGAAGTAAGACTGCGGACCTACGCAGATAGCCCAGTCGCCCGAGCAGCCCTTATCGGGATCCTGCGCATTGCCCATGCAGAAGTTGTAGTACCAAGCCGGTCCAAAGAAGCACATGGTCTTGCCGTCAGCAAACATCTGGACGTTCTTCTCATCGTCCCAAACGCCGGCGGGAAGGGTGTAACCGTTATCCATGTAGTTCTTAGCCTGCTTGATGTAAGCAAGGATCTGATCGTCGAACTGGAGATTGCTGTTGGCGTCAACCCACGCCTTGGTGTTGTTGTTGGAGAAGGTACGATAGGTCTCAACGAAAGAAGCGGTCATGTAGTAGCCTTTTTCCTTAGCGGTAGCGGCTACGGCGTCAAACTTATCCCAAGAATCTACGAGCGCCTGAACTTCGGCGGGGTCGTCGGTTCCGAGAACGTCCTTAGCTATCGAACGACGATAGATAAGAGCGGCGGGGCAGCACTGGAAGGAAACGCCCTTGACGGTTCCGTCGGAAGCGGTGCAAGCCTGAACGGTGTACGGATACATCTGAGCATAGTCAGCATCGGTGAAGCCGATGGTGCTGATGTCCAGAGAATACGGAGAATCGACATACTTGGCTATGTAGTCAGCCTCGGCGAGGAACATGTCTATCTTCTCGTCGGCAGCAGCGCCGTCCTGAGCGAGGAGAGCGGCATCGAGCTTATCCTGATAAACGCCGCCGTCGGACGGATTGATTATCCAGTTGACGGTTACGCCATCGGGAACTTTGTAGTACTTCTCAAAGAAGCCCTTGTACTCTTCGTTCCAAGCATAGATGTTGAAAACTTTGCCCTGCTCAACAGCGACGGGCTCTTCTGTGGGTGCGGGTTCGGTCGTTGCTGCAGGCTGTCCGCACGCGACGAGCGTGAGCGCCAAGCAAAGAGCGAGAACCAGTGCCAGGATCTTTTTCATAGTTTCCTCCTAAAATTTTTGCACGCATTTATATGTGTGCGTTTGTTTATTTGAAACGCTTACGCGTTTTCAAATCCTTTTGACGGTGTCTCCAACGACCAGCTCGCCGGTCACCATGACCTGGGTGGGTAAAAACAGCTTGGGGTTTTCGATTTCCTCAATGAGCTTTGCCGCCGCTTCGCGTCCCATGCCGACGGCGTCCTGCCGGTAGGTCGTGAGTTTGGGGCGAAGCACCTGCGAGAGCATCGTTCCGTCGTAGCCGACGACGCTGATGTCGTTGGGTATCGACAGCCCCTGCCGCTCGATCTCGTTCATTCCGCCGATGTAGGAAAAGTCATCGGGGAAAAGGATGCAGGTAGGTCGGTCGTTCAGTGCAAGCAGCTCGCGGGTGGCAAGCGCGGTGGATTTGGCGTCGTGGTAGGCAGCCGGTTTTATGTATTCCTCGGGAACGTCGATTCCCAGACTCAAGCAGGTCTTGTGGAAGCTCGCGAGGCGCTTTTGGGTGACCGAGGTGTCCTCGCCGTGGATGAAGGCTATCTTTTTGTGACCCATGGAGTAAACGTAGTTCACGATGTCCACAAGCCCGCCGATGTTATCGGACATAATCGCTGTGCGGGAGTTGAACACGTGGTCGAGCGTGACGGTCGGTATCTCGCTTTCGATGAGCGTGATGACGTCCGGGTCGCGGAAGTCCACCGACGCGACGACGACTCCGTCGCAGTTGCGGTACTTGGAATGCTCGTAGTAGTTCATCGACTGGGTGCCGATGTCCTTGCTGATAAAGGTTATATCGTATCCGAGTCTCTCGGCTTCGACCTTGACGCTGTCGAGGATTTCGGAGAAGTACTCATGCTTTAAGCCGCTTCCGGTCTTGTCAACGAACAGAACCCCGAGGTTGTGCGAACGGTTGGTCTTGAGCATCTTCGCGGCGGCGTTGGGCAGATAGCCCATTTGCTTTGCGACCTCTTTAACGTGCTGCGCGGTGTCCGCGCCAATGTCGTCATGTCCGTTCAGTGCCTTGCTGACAGTTGCCAGCGATACGCCGCATTCCTTCGATATATCCTTTAATGTAACCATCAGCTAACCATCTCAATCGTTTAAGCATTTAACGCCCGCCGGAATGGTGTTTATGCGGCTCACAAGTTCCTTAATCGTTTTCGTAAGTCCATTATAGCCGCCCGTTTCAGGCAAGTCAATAGATTTAACTTTTTTGTAACACGTCATAATGTTGGAATATTGTTGCAGTTATTTGTGCAGTATCACGGTTTTGGTCGAATAAGGAAAAACATTTTGCTTTTTCATAGAGCTTATATTATGATGATAATACAAATACGAAATCGTTTAAGAAGCGATACAACAGGGATTGTAAATACTTTTGAGGAGAACTGCTTATGAATTTCGGTTATTTTGATGACAAAAACAAAGAATATGTGATTGAAACTCCGAAAACGCCGCTTCCTTGGATAAATTATCTCGGAAACGACGACTTTTTCGGACTGATTTCAAACACTTGCGGCGGTTATTGCTTCTATAAGGACGCAAAGCTGCGCCGCATAACCCGTTTTCGTTACAACAACGTCCCCGCCGACTTCGGCGGTCGGTATTATTATATAAAAGATAATAATACTATTTGGAATCCCGGTTTCATGCCCTGCATGACCGAGCTGGATTCCTATCGCTGCCGTCACGGTCTGGGCTACTCGGTTTTCGAGAGCGCGAAGGACGGCGTGGAATCCGTGCTGACCTGCTTCGTTCCGCTGGGCAAGGCGTGCGAGATAAATATGCTCAAGCTCAAGAACACGAGCGGCGCGAAAAAGAGCCTCAAGCTGTTCAGCGCGCTTGAGTGGTGCTTGTGGAATGCGGTGGACGACTCCACCAACTTCCAGCGCAACTGGAACATCGGAGAGGTGGAGATTGACGGCAGCGTTATCTACCACAAGACCGAGTACCGCGAGCGCCGCGATCACTATGCGTTCTTCAGCGTCAACGCCCCCATCGACGGCTTCGACACCGACCGCGATTCCTTCCTCGGTCAGCTTCGCGGCTGGGATAAGCCCCTTGCGGTCGAAAACGGCTGCGCCACAGGCTCCAAAGCGAGCGGCTGGGCGCCCATTGCAAGCCACGAGCTCAACGTCGAGCTTGCCGCAGGCGAGGAAAAGACCTTCATCTTCCAGCTCGGCTACGTCGAGAATCCCGTAAACGAGAAATTCGAGAGCCTGAATGTAATCAACAAAAAGCGCGCCAAGGCGCTCATGGCGGACTTTGCGAACGTTCCGCAGGTCGAATCCGCCCTCGCGCAGCTTGCCGCCTATTGGGAAGCGCTGCTTGCGAAGTTCAACGTCAAGAGCACCGACGAAAAGCTGGATCGCATGGTCAACATCTGGAACCAGTACCAGTGCATGG
>CAYXRE010000034.1:10810-14805 GCA_964466125.1 uncultured Oscillospiraceae bacterium | reverse complement strand
CTCGCCGACGGCAGAAAATGGTGCATTGTATCAAAGTAGTGCAGGAAACACAAAAGCCCGGCACTTCGGAACACCGAAATGTCGGGCTTTTCCTTTATTTTAGGGCGTTCGCGGGCTTTTTGTCAATGACAGCGCAAATCGCAAAATGACAAATAATGTGCTAATTCAGCCTCAAAAAGCAGTGTTAGTGGACACGAAAGTGGACACGAAACGGGCTAAAATTAACGGCTTTTGCCGTTGAAATAATCGAGGATTTTTTGTCCGCTTTCTTTTGTTTCGCCTCATCAATGCCTTGGCATTCGGTACAATACCCTGTGCAGAAATTCGGCTGACGAAGGACTCGCCCGAAAGCCTTGCTTCAAGCGCGGCGGCAGTCGCTGTCATTAAGCGGTCGGATGAGGTATAATGTAGATGATAATAATATCCCAAAAAGACGACTCGAAATCTATGGAGGCTCAGATGAAAAACGATGAACGAATCAAGTACTTCTATGAGACGGTGGTGTCTGAACATCGGCTCGAGGAGCTTTCGGAATATGTTTCTGCGGACTGCGCGGTGAAAACGGGGGAGAAGCTCATTCCAATCGGCGTTGACGGCATGAGAGAGCATCTGACAGCGGTCAGAAGCACATACCCCGATTACACAATGAAAATCATCCGGCAATACACCGACGGCGAATATGTAATCTCCGAGTTCATCATGAGCGGCACCCACCAAGGCAGTTATCTCGGCATCACGCCGTCGAACAGGACTATCTCCATAACCGGCGTGGACATCGACAGGGTAGTAGACGGAAAAATCGTCCAGCATGGCGGCGCGGCAAACACCTTTGAGGCATTTTGGGAGAATCAGCTGATAAAGCCGGTGTAAGTGTTCCGTAGCTGTACAGCTCAGCGAAGAAATCGACACATTCGGCAAAGAAAGGCGTAAGTATGGACATAAAGAAATGTCAAAAGAAATCGTTCACTGTAATCGGAAGGGAAGGCTCGACCGCAGACGGAAAGGGATTCATTCAAAAACTGTGGGCTGACGCGAATTCCCATTTCGGCGAGGTGCGTCAGCTGGCAAAAAAAGATGAGAACGGGGCTTTCGTCGGGTTCTGGGGAGCAATGAGCGATGTGAGCCGTTCATTTAAGCCGTGGGAGGACGATTTCTCCAAAGGACTGTACTTGGCGGGCGTGGAGTGCGAGGACGGCGTGCAGGCGCCTGCGGGATGGACGAAATGGGTGATTCCGAGCTACGAATACATCTATGTTAAAAGCGAGGATGAAAACACCTTCGGCAGCGTGCTGAGCTATATGCGGGACAACGGCATGGAATTGGTCGGCGCGGCGAACGATTTTACCTGTCCGAAAACGGGAGAGAATTATCAGTATTTTCCCATTCGGATTTTGGGTTGACTTTCGCTTGGCGGACGTCGGACGGATTGGTCGGATGAATGCTTGACCGAACCGCGCTGCTTATTGATGGCGAGTGCCGGACACTCGGACAAGATATCTCCGTGTCAGCCTTGCAATAGCGTTAGATGTTTGTTATTATTAAACATAAATAAAGACGATTTTACACAAATTATCGGACAATATGTTTAAGGAGAAGAAATATGGATATCAAACTGCAGGAGCTGTGCGAGTTGTTTGTGGAAAACAGCGCCGACATCAAGAGGGCTTTCAGCTGGGACAGTCACATGATGGCGTTTGCCGGAAGCTCGCTTTTTACCGCGCTCGGTCAGAAAGTTGACATCGAGACGCTCAAGCGCTGCGAGGAAATCGTATCGAGCCATTCCGGCGCGCTTTCGGGATACCGCACGAGCATGAAGCTGCCGCTGCTGTGCAAAATGGCTGCTTCGTCTGATCCGGAGCAGTATTTCGCAGACGCGGACGCGATATATCAAAAGCTGAACGAGCATAATTGGCTTGATTCCAACTATCGACTTTTGGCGTCCCTAATATTGTGCGACTATGTCGGCTCAAAGGACGCGACGGACGCCATTCGCAGAACGGACGAGCTGATGCAGCGCATGAAGGAAGCGCATTCGCTGCTTACGTCGGACGAGGACATCCCCTTTGCCGCGTTGCTGGCGGTCTCCGACCTGGATTCCGACGCGCTCATCGCCGAAGCGGAGCGCTGCTATCCAATCGCGAAAGAAAAGTTCGGCTTTGGCAGCGGCGAGGCCGTGCATACGCTCTCTCACGTTCTCGCGCTGAGCCCCAAGAGCGCCGAGGAGAAATGCCGGCGGGTCGCGCAAATATACGACGGACTGAAGACCGAAAGGCACAAGCTGGACCGCGGGCAGGAGCTGGCGTGTCTGGGAATGCTTGCAATGCTGGACGTCGATACCGACAAGCTTGTGGAAGAAATCGTGGAAATCGACAATTTCCTGAAAGCGCAAAAGGGCGACCTCGGCTTGGATACGGGAAGCTCGGTCAGGCGTATGTTTGCCGCGTTCATCGCAATGGACGCTCACCGACCGGTCGGCGGGAGCGCGCAGGGTATTACGGCGGAAAATATGCTGGCAGTGTCGGTCGCAATCGAGATATGCACCGCGACCGTAATCGTTCTGCTTATGTTTTAAGCCGAGCGCCGAAGAAATACGAGTTTCAAACGCCGTTCTCAGGCGCACACAGTCATTTTTGCCATAAACTAAACGGCAGACCGAAAGGTCTGCCGTTCTTTGTACGCTGCGGCGCAGCGAGCCGTTTCAATGCGCAACAAAAAGTAATGTAATCAAAACGTGTTTTGGCTCAAAAAAGTGCCGGCGGTGATAGAAAACGAATTTCTGAAACGCAGTTCTCTTCATGAGCTTTTTTGCGCAATGACGAAAGAAATGCGAAAGTACTAAGAAGAAAGACACTAAATTAGTTCATTTTGCATAAATACCTAATATATATGGAATTTTAATTGAAAAATGTTGAAAATGACGATATAATGAAACTGTAAAATATTTGAAAGAAGATTCTCGAAAAGGCTTAAGGCTTTGTTCTTACGGCTTCGAAAGATGTATCCCGGGAATAAAGCTCCGCCTGACACGGCGGAGCTTTGCGTTTATATATAAAACGCAGTCTTTGCATCGCGCAAGCGAGCGGGTTTCGTTTACAATAGAAAAAGAGAAGAAGTTTTTGTGTCACGCCGAGCCGCACGACGGCTGCAAACGGCAACGCGCCCCAAAAAGGAGGAGCACCATGAAGCAAAAAGCATTTACCACCATTCTGTCCCTCGTTCTTTGTATGAGCCTGCTGTTGTCGATGACCGGCTGCGGGGACGGCGAAAAGCAGGGGGGCTATCAAAAGAACCCCGAGCTTGACACAAAAACGGAAGTAACGCTGCGAATGGTGAGCAGCGAGAATACATGGCCCGAGCTGGACAGCGTGATTGCGAAGTTCGAGGAGGTCTATCCCAACTGCACAATCGTCTACGAGCCGATTGAGGAGTATTCCAACAACCTCGACCTGCGCCTTAGTCAGGACGAGCGGAAAATCGACATCTTCCGCACCTCCAATATTCTCAAAGATACAAAGTACCGCGACAAGGCGCTCAACCTTATCTCGGAGGAATCCGCCAAAATCCTCGATTTGCCAGGCACCAACCCCGGCTTGGTCAGCAACTTCCGCGATACCGTCGAGGAGAACACGCAGTATGCCATACCCTTCGGCGGGGAAATGCGCGGGATGTACGTCAATACCACGCTGCTTTCGAAATACGACCTTGAGGTGCCGACCAACCGTGAGGAGCTGCTGCATTGCTGCGAGGTGCTGTATGCCGCAGGACTGGTTCCTTTCCAGTGCGACGCGGGCAGCTTTGCACAGCAGCTGCTTTACCCTTATATTTGCAACAGCGTCGTCAACGGAGGCAATTACGAGCAGACGTATCGGGCGCTTGAGAATCTCGAACCGGGCATCAGCGAGTACTTCCGCGACGCCTACACGTTTTTGTATGCTATTGTCGAAAAGGGCTATTACGACTACAGCAGAGTTGAGGACGAGCTGGGCTATACCTTC
>CAYXRE010000034.1:4376-10800 GCA_964466125.1 uncultured Oscillospiraceae bacterium | reverse complement strand
TTACGACTACAAGCGGGTGCAGGACGAGACACCCTTTACCTTTAACGGCAACGAGGGAAAGGCAAAAGATTTCCTCAACGTCGTCGAGGTGTCCGAGGGTGTGTATGAAAAGCGGGACGACGTCGGTTCAATCGCGTTCATGACCTCAACGCAGGCGTTCGGTCTGGAGCTTGCAAAGACCAAGTCCGACTACCACAGCGAAATCGAGTATGAGTTCATACTGAGTCCTGTCGGAGCGGACGGAGGCTACGCATATCTTTCTCCCGCCGACGGTCTTGCAATCAACAACAATTCCGAACATATCGACTGGGCGCTGGAATTCCTCAATTTCTTCTTTACGCCGGAAATCAACAAGCAGTTTGCGCTCGAAGCGGGAAAGAAACCCAACACGACCGACGCGCTGCTGCAGTATAACGTTCCCGCCGAGAGAATCAGCGACGTCGGGCAGATGACCTTCAGCTATCCGTTTTACAAGACGGTCACCTCGCTCATGTGCTCGGGATATGTGAACTCCTATGCGAAGGCGGATTTCACCGAGGAATTCCTCGCGCAGCACCAGCCGACCGCGGAAACCGCCGACAAGGACGAAATCAAGTTTGACAAGGCGGACGGACCGGACGATATGATTGGCATCTCCAAGATGACCGCCCCGAAATATATGACGGATAACGGCGACGGCACGTTCAGCGTCAGATATTCGCTTGAGGATTATCTGGCGCGGCTGGAAGCGGAGTTTGTAAAGATAAGGGAGTCACGATAAACCGTTGCAAAAAACACAGGTGCGGGATATGAAGACAGACGGCGGCAGACCATCGTTAAGCGAGAAAAAAATACGGCGCTCAACGCTCATCACGGTGATTTGTGATGCGGTTTTGATTTTGGCGCTCGTAGTCTGTCTGCTCTCCTACACTTCGGTCAATGAAGCCGGTACTTACGAGCAGAATGTTGAAAGCCTCACCAATATCGCCATCGCAAAGTCCGAGCTGATGTTATCGGCGCTCGAGCGCTCAAGCCATGAAGTCGAGATTGCATACAGATACTGCTCGGGCAAAGACGCGGCTCAGGTCATGGATTATCTGGCGCTCATCGGCGACGAGGAGAATGAGTATCAGCTGCTCAAATTTGACGAGGAGACGTCGAGCGACGCGAGCAACGTGTACGTCGGCTATTCGACTCGAATGACGAACGGCAGCTATTGGAGCGTGCGGTATCGGGACACCGACCTTTCCGCCGCGCTGTATCAGGACTCCACGCAGCCGGTGGGCAAAATCTGCTTTTCGCGGGGCTTCACCAACAACACCGACGGACAGCATTATTTCTCCGTATTCTGCGGCATTGAGCTGACGGAAAACGGACGGCTGCAAAAGTATTACCTTGTCAAGCCGCAGCTGGAGACAAAAATCCTCGACCTGCTGCAAACCTATACGCAGTACGGCAGGCTGGACACCGCCGTTTGCTATGCCGACGGCAAGTACCTCGCAAAGGATGATTCCTTCCGCGGCGACAGCTTCTATGATTATCTGTACAAGTACAACGACCTTTCGATTGACGAGAGAAACAAGATTCGGGATTCGGTGCTTCGCGACGAGGACGGCAGCGGACATTTGGAATATCAGAACCTGAAGCATCAGGACTGCGTGTTCACCTATGCCGCCTGCGGCGAGACGGACAACTGGTATGTATTCGTTTCCGTTCCCCGCTCCGAGTTCGTTACGACACAGCTGCTGTCCTTCTTCCCGCTGATTATCATCGTGTTCTTAGCCGTGCTGCTGCTGTTCAATATATGGCGGCTTCTCATCATTGTGAGTCAGCTTCGACAGAGCGTTGCGCATGAGCAGATTGCAAACCTGTCCAAAAGCTCTTTTCTGTCGCGTATGTCCCATGAGATTCGCACGCCGCTCAATGCCGTCATCGGCTACAACGCGATTGCAAAGACCAGCATGACCGAATCCAAGACCGACGCCGAGCGCCGGCAGTCCGAGATGAAGGTGATGGACTGTCTGGACAAGAGCGAAATTGCGTCCAAGCACCTGCTGACCGTCATCAACGATGTGCTGGATATGTCGGCAATCGAAAGCGGCAAAATCCAAGTGGAGCACAGCCGTTTTGATTTCCGCGGACTGATTACCTCGCTTACAACGGTGTTTTACTCCCAATTCAAGACCAAGGGCATAGACTTTGAGGTCGTCTTTGACACTCTCACCGAGGAGTGGTTCGTCGGCGACCAGATGCGCACCAACCAAATACTCACCAATCTTTTGAGCAACGCGGTCAAATTCACCCCCGAGGGCGGCGCTGTGAAGCTGAAAATCCAGCAGCCGGAGGCGGACACCAACGCCGCGCACATACATTTTGAAGTAATTGATTCCGGAATCGGAATGACAAAGGAGTACCTTGAGCATATCTGGACTCCCTTTGAACAGGCGGATTCCACCATTTCGCGGCGCTTCGGCGGCTCGGGACTGGGGCTTTCGATAACAAAGAATCTGGTTGATTTGATGGGCGGCACGATTTCGGTGCAAAGCTCCCCGGGCGAGGGAACGACCTTCTTTGTGGACTTGAACTATGAGCGCACCGAACAGCCGATAAATGCGGGATTGTACGACTTCAGCTCGGTCAACGCGCTTGTCGTGGACGACGACGTAAATACCTGCGACTATATCCGCTTGCTGTTCAACCGCAGCGGAGTCAAATGCGCGACGGTCACATCGGGAGCCGACGCGCTCAAGGCAATCTCCCTTGCCGTCGAAAAGAAGGAATACTATACGGTCTGCCTCGTTGACTGGCGAATGCCGCGCATGGACGGCATTGAGACTGTCGAGCGCATTCGCGAAATCGCGGGCGAAAACCTGCCCATGATAATCCTGACCGCCTATGACTTCACCGAGGTTGCCGACAAGGCGGCAAGCGCCGGTGTGAGCGGATTTGTTTCCAAGCCGCTTTTCCAGTCGTCGCTGTTTGACTTGCTTGCGAACATCAGCGGCGTGCTGCCCGAGAAGCCCGTGAAGAAGCACGGAGACGTCGATTTTGCCGGCGCGCGCATACTGCTTGCGGAAGACAACACGATGAACATGGAAATTGCGCGGTCGATTATGGAGTCTGCCGGGCTTGTCATCGACAGCGCGTGGAACGGCAGGGAAGCGGTCGAGATGTTTGAGAAATCGGGCGAGGGCACCTACGAGCTGATTTTGATGGACGTGCATATGCCCGAAATGGATGGACATCAGGCAACGCGCACGATTCGCGCGTCCAATCACCCGCAGGCAAAGACCATACCGATAATCGCCATGACGGCGGACGCCTTTGCCGAGGATATGGCGGAGTCCAGCGCCTGCGGTATGAACGACCACATCTCCAAGCCGATTGACATTCAAAAGCTGTTCGACATACTCAAAAAGAACATCAAAAAGGACACGTCGGTGCGCAAGTAATCGGGCGGACGTGCCAAGCGGGAAAAAAGCATACTGCCGCATTTTTGGGAAAGCAAGCGCCGTGTCTGACCTCGGTCATACACGGCGTTCTCACACTTTTCTAATGCTTTTTTGATATACTCGGCTAAGCTGGGAGGCTTGTATTAATGCGCATACTTGTTGTGGAGGATTCACGCGATTTGAACCGCGTGATAGTAAAAACGCTGCAAAGCGAGGGCTACGCCGCGGACGGCTGCTTTGACGGCGAGGAGGCGCTGACCTATCTTGCCGGCGCGCAGTACGACTGCATTATATTGGACGTCATGATGCCCAAGCTGGACGGCATCTCACTCGTCAGGCGGCTGCGCTCGCAGGGCGACGAAACGCCCGTGCTGTTTTTGACTGCGCGCGACAGCGTCAGCGACAAGGTGACGGGTCTGGACAGCGGCGGCGACTATTATCTGGTCAAGCCGTTTCACTATGACGAGCTGCTCGCGTGCGTGCGGGTGATGACCCGCAAGCATTCGGACAGCCGCACGAGCGTATGTGCTGTTGCCGACCTGACGGTTGACACGGCGGCGCATACCGTCATGAGAGCGGGGCGCGACATTCGGCTCTCGGCAAAGGAATACGCGCTGCTTGAGTATCTCATACGCAACAAGGGCACGGTGCTCTCGCGTGAGATGATTGAGAACCATATATGGAACTATGATTACGAGGGCGGCACGAACGTCGTGGACGTATACATAAGCTATCTGCGCAAGAAAATCGACGACGGCTTTGACGTGAAGCTCATTCAAACTGTCTGGGGACGCGGGTGGACTATCAGCGAGGCGGGCGAATGAAGCGGTTTACGGTACGCGTAAGAGTAATGCTGTGGTTCACGCTGATGATGGCGGTGATACTGGCTATCGCTGTCGTTTTCGTTTCCATTATGGCAAAGGACGCGTCGGGCGGCAACGCCGAGCGTCAGCTGATCGATGCGGTGTCCTACAACGTTGACGAGCTGGACTATGACAACGGACTGCTGGACGTGGACGAGTTCGACGTGTACCGCGCGGGCGTGTTCATCGAGGTATATGACGCAAACGGAAAGCTGCTCGCGGGTGCGAAGGTCATTTCCTTTGTGGGCGACGATGAGTTTGTGCCTGCGCTTGTACGCCGCGTGAACGTGGACGGCGAACAGTACCTTGTGCTCGACCAGTTTGCCGAAAGTCCCGAAGGCGGCGTGTGGTTTCGCGGCGTCACGAGCGCCGAGAACGGCAACGACGTCGTGCGGGTGCTCGCAAAGCTGCTGATTATCCTGCTGCCGGTGCTCATCGGCTTGACGCTGCTCGGCGGCTGGTTCATCGCCGGACGCGCCATGCGCCCCGTGAGGCGAATCACCGAGGCTGCGAACGCCATAAGCGGCGGGGACGACCTTTCCGCGCGCATCAATCTTCCGCACGGGCGCGACGAGATTCATCGGCTTGCCGATACCTTTGATCGAATGTTCGAGCGTCTGGAGCGTTCCTTTCAAGCGGAAAAGCAGTTTGCTTCCGACGCCTCGCACGAGCTGAGAACGCCGACTAGTGTTATCCTCGCCGAATGCGAGCTTGCGCAGCGCACGGCGAAAACCACGCAGGACTATGAAGAATCGCTAGCCGTCATCAAGCGGCAGGCGGACAGCATGACGGAGATTATCTCGCGACTCATGCGCAGCGCGCGGCTCGCTCAGGGAACGGAGGCGCTGTGCTTGCAAATGCAGGACGTTTCCGCGCTCGTAAGCGCCTGCTGCGAGGACGCGGCGATAGCATGCGTCGATACGTGCATTTCCACGGATATTGCGCAAGACGTCGTTGCCAAGGTCGATGCGTCGCTTTTTACCTCGCTCGTTCGCAATCTGCTTGACAACGCCGTGAAATACGGCGGCGAGCAGATCACCGTGTCCTTGCACAGCGTACAAAGCGGCGAGCTTGAGCTTTGCGTGCGGGACAACGGCGCGGGTATCGCTAAGGACGATTTGGACAAGATTTGGCAGCGCTTCTGGCGCGCGGACGACGCGCGCACGCAGGGCGAGGGCAGCGGACTGGGTCTGTATCTGGTGCGGCAGATGGCGCAAACGCTCGGCGGCACGGTCACTTGCGAAAGCGCGCCGGACGTCGGCACGGCGTTCACCTTCACCTTCCGAGCGAATCAGTCGGATGTCGATGCCGAACAGCCGACGGCGAATGCCGCCAAAAAGCATAAAGTGCGCGCTCCCAAAGAGCCGAAGGTTCGTACGCCCAAGGAGCTGAAGGTTCGTACACCAAAAGAGCCGAAGGTTCGCGCTCCCAAAGAGCCGAAGGTTCGCGCTCCCAAAGAGCCGAAGGTTCGCGCTCCCAAGGAGCCAAAGGTTCGTACACCAAAAGAGCCGAAGGTTCGCGCTCCCAAGGAGCCAAAATCCGACGCGGTCAAAAATTAGTGAAATTAAATGCTTCTCTAATAGTTTTCTAACAAGTGCATGGTATGCTGTACTCATCAAAGGAAAACGAAAGGGGAACAGTACAATGACTGCAAACCAGAACTATATCGGAATGGAACACGCAAAGGCAATTATCCTCCACGAGACCCGCACGCTTTCTTCGGACGCGGTATTCACCGACTGCGCGCTCGAGCATGACGCCAACGGTGCGCTGTATCACATAATGTTCGGCGCGAACGCCATGGAATATGAAACCTACGTCGATGCCGTCACCGGCGAAGTGCTCGGACTTTTCAGCGAGCCGCAGGAGGAAGCGAGCCTGTGTGAGCAGGTCTGCGCGTAATTCTCAAATCAGACCCAAAAGCCCCCGCTCGTTTGCGAGCGGGGGCTTTGCTGCAAGCAGTTTGCGTTTGCTTTGATTATTGTAAAAAGCGACGCAAATACCATTTTGCATTTCGGTATGTTATAATGTAAAAAAAGTCCCGGGAGGCACAAAAATGCACAACGAAGCTGAGCATTCACATCCGCATACACACCCGCACACGACCGACCCCGAGGAGAACAAGGCGCT
>CAYXRE010000034.1:0-4366 GCA_964466125.1 uncultured Oscillospiraceae bacterium | reverse complement strand
GGCGCTGCTGAAGTATATGCTTGAGCACAACGCTCACCACGCCGAGGAGCTGCATTCGCTCGCGCATGGCTGCGAGGAGCACAACGAAAAGGCGGCGGCGCTGCTGCACGAGGCGGTCGCGCAGATAACCGCAGGCAACGAAAAAATCGCGCAGGCGCTCGCGGAGCTGGAAAAGGAGTAAGCTATGTGTCTTTCCACAATCTACTCCGACGCCTCGAGCGAGCCGGTCGGCGTCAACATCGCAAGCATACATTCGTTGGACGGGCGCATTGTCGCCGTTGACGTCATGGGTCGCAAGCTGGAGCTGGACGGAGTTATCGAGGACGTCGATTTACTGCAAAACATCATTCGCGTGCGCAGGCTGCCAGAGACGCAGGCTCGATAGTTGCTTTACACTCAATCCTAGTCTTCTATTGGCGTCGGCGGCATAAACGGCGGTCGATAACAAACCTTGGGATGTGTTTGACGTTCGATTAAAACCGCGAGAAAGTCGGTTATTGAACTTCTTAATCCGCAATTCTATAGTCATGAACAAACCTGTTGGCGCAATATAACAATGCGTTTTTCGATGACTTTTTACGCGGCTGCCGAACCCCAGCGCTCATGCTGTCGCCCGGTGGAGCATTTTTCACCGTTACTGTGCGCGGCATACGACAACAAAAAACGGAGCGAGCTTCGGCTCGCTCCGTTTTGCTATTGTTTTTTCTGCTGCGCCTTGCCGAAATGCAGCTCCTTCATGCCCTCGACCTCGTCGCAGACCGACTTGAGCGAGCAGCTGCCGCAATCGGTCGGCAGACCCTCCATTATCTTGGATAATGTGAGCAGGATGTCCTTGGCGCTTGCGGAGTCCTTTTGCAGTGCGGCATAGTCAGCGTCCGCCGCCGTCACAAAGATGAGCTTGACGGCTTGAACGTGCGCGTCGCGCTTGTAGCGGCGAATGAACGTGTCTCCGACCGCTTCAAAGCTGATGCCCGCGCTCACGGCGCCCTTGCTCAGGCGCACCTGCTCGCGCCCGGAATCCGAGGATGTGCGAAGCATAAAGCCCTTGGGGAACACATGATACTTCACAAAGTCCATGTGCTGTATTGCGCGAAAGGCGGCTTCGGTGTCCTCGCCGTCCTCTCCCGCGATGTTCCCGACGCGCAAAAACGCAATGCGTGCATAGGGCGCGTCCGGCTGCGTGCTGCCAAGGTCGTCGCCGTAAACCAATATCTCGTCGGCGGAAACCAGTTCGGGGTCCGCGGTAACGCAGGTGAAGTTGACGCCGCATTCGGCTCCGAGCTCGCACGCCGCGTCCCGCTGCATGACCAGCTCAAAGCTCTCGCTTTCGGGCCATGCCTTATCGGGCGAGTAGGCGTACCGCTTGGGCTCGGCGGCGCCAAAGCGCTTCTCCGCGCCGCGAATCAGTGAATCGAAAAGCTTCATGCTCAAAACTTGATGTCTGTCTTTTTGCGGTCAAATATCTTGTTGACCTGAACGTAGCACCAGCCCAGCAGCTTTTGGTCAAGGTTCCAGAAGTAAACGATGAACAGCAAAAGCATCAGACAAGCTAATACTATCAAAACAATCCAGTACCAAGCCATAATTTACTCCTTTGCCAAGCCCTTTTGACGGGCGTATTCCGCCGCGCCCAGAGCGCCCATGAGCTGCGGGTCGGTGTCCAGCTCAACGACCTTGAGCTTCAAAACGTGCTCAATAGCCTCTTTAAGACCGTCGTTCTTTGCGCAGCCGCCGGTGAGCGTAATGGAATCGGTGGCGCCCGCCTTTTTCGCCATAACAAAGCAACGCTTTGCAACAGCCATCTCTATGCCCGCCGCTATCTCATCGACAGCCTTGCCCTCGCCGACGAGCGAGATGACCTCGGACTCGGCGAAAACGGTGCACTGCGCGGTGATGGGGATAACGTTCTTCGCCGTAAGCGAGAGCTTGGAGAACTCAGGCAGCGACAGCTCAAAGCTGCGCGCCATAGCTTCAAAGAAGCGTCCGGTGCCCGCGGCGCATTTGTCGTTCATTGCGAAGTTTTTGACCGTGCCGTCGTCGTCAATGGAGATGCCCTTGACGTCCTGTCCGCCGATGTCGATTATCGCGCGAACGGAGGGGTTGGTCACGTGCACGCCCATTGCGTGGCAGGAGATTTCCGAGATGTTCTCGTCCGCAAACGGAACCTTGTTGCGTCCGTAGCCGGTGCCGATGAGGTATGCAAGGTCGTCGCTGGATTTGAGACCCGCCTTGGTCAGAACCTCTTCCATTGCCTGCTTTGCGGAGGCTTCCGAGTTGATTTTGCTGCGGATAGTGGTATCGGCAAGCATCTTGCCGTCCTCATCCAGAATGACCGCCTTGGTATAAGTGGAACCTACGTCACAACCGCCGAAGTACTTCATATTCTGCTCCTTGTATTCATTGTTTTAATATGTATTACATACAGATTTCATCGTCGAAGTCCGTGAGGCTCTCGTCCACGGGTTCGGTGCGCATGACCGTGCGCATATACTGATTGACCTTGTCGCGCATGGTCTTGCGCGAGACGGTGCGCGGGTCCATCAAATCGTGCTCAATCCAGATTACATGGTAGCCGCGCTCGCGACCCTGCTCGTCCAAAATGCCCTGAACCGTCGCCATGTTCTTGCAAGCGACGTTCTGGTACATGATTATGATGTCAACGTTCCACGCCTCGCACTGACGCCAGAGCTCGTCTACGACGTTCTGATAACCGCCGTTGGTGTGACGGCGCATGACCATGCGCTCGTACAGTCTCGCAAGGTCGCGCAGAGCTTCTTCCTTGTCCTCTGTTTCCAGCGGCTTGGTGAAGTTCAGGCTCTCCATTTCAACGAGCACGTCGATGCCCCAGCAGTTCGCAAGCCAGTTGGAGAAGTTGGCGTAGTAATGAGCGGGACACGACCACACTATTGCGCGGTGGCGCATCTTGCCGATCCACGGCTGCTCGCGGCGCTCGTAGGCTTTATGCAGCAGCGTGTCGACCTTTTTGCACGTCTTCATAACGCGCGGGTCGATTCCGCCGTCCATCTCGTAGTTCCACTTGCGGAACAGCTCGTAGCTCGGTCCGAGAATCTGCGGATATTCGGTCTTGTTGACGTCCCATTTTTCCAGTTCGTACTTGGTTTCTTGATTGAAGCGCTTCATGGCGGAGAAATAAGCATCCCAGTTCCACTTCGCGCCGGTCTTTTCCTCAATGAACTTTATGCAGTTGCGAATGTCCTCCGCGCCCATCTGCACGGTCTCCTCGTCCTCATAGCGCACGGGGAAGCAAAGGTGGAACACCGGCAGGTCGGGGAAGCGGCGGGACATATAGCTCGAAGCCATCGTTGAGCCGTCGCAGGGCATCGAGCTTGAGATGAAGCAGGAGCCCATGTGGGGCAGAGCGTCGATGACCAGTGCGCCGCATTCCGAGGAGGGAACGGGGCAGGTGTCCGCCGGCAGTCCGAAGGACTCCACCGCGTCGATGTAGGGCACGCAGGTGAGCTGGTCGATTTCGGAGACGAGGAACACCGGCATAAGCTGATAGGGGATTCCGAGCAAATCGGGGAAGCCCGCGATTATCTGTCCCATGGTCATCTCGTCGAACAGCACGACTTTCTTGTTCAGCTCTATGCTGTTGCCGTTCTTCGCGTCGCACTTGGCGAGGAAGACGAGATTCTCCGCGACGTAGCGGAAAATGTCGTAGGTCATCAGGTGGCTCATCTTCAGCGCCTTGCCGCGCTGACCCATGGTGTTTTTGTCAAGGAAGCCCACGCAGCACATATAGGAGATCATCCAGCGGTACCAAAGCGTGGTGTTGAGCGCGGGGAACAAATCCTTGGAGAAGGTGACAAGCAGCATTCCCCACATCTTCAGCCAGCCGAAGAAGTCGATAAAGGTGCTCTTGACGCCGCGCCATTCGCGCCGCACGGGAACCATGTCGCCCTTGCGATACAGCTTGCCGAGGTTCTTCTCGCCGTTGATAAAATGATCCCAATGTCCGGCGGGACTCGTTGTGAAGAAATTCTTGAAGCCCTCGCGGAAGCGCCTTGCGTTGTCCTGCGCGTGAAATTTCTTGCGCGCCTTGATAGCCTGCTTGTCGCGCTCACGGTAGAGCTGCTTGGCAATCGCGATGAATTCCTTGCGGTTCGCCTTCTGCATCGCTTTGTCCGGGTGGTCTTTTGCACGGAAGAACTCGGGATTCAGGAATTTGTTTGCCATTACTTTTTTCCTCCGTTCTTCTGGATTTTCTTGATCTCCAGAGATTCCACAAACGCCTGCACACGGGTGCGCAGCTGTCCGGAATAGCTGCTGTCGTACAGCCTGTCGATTGAAAGCACCGGCCAGCCGTATTCCTCGGACATGATGTGGCTGACGAGCGCGCGCTCGA
>CAYXRE010000033.1:0-14860 GCA_964466125.1 uncultured Oscillospiraceae bacterium | reverse complement strand
CTTGGTCATTACCGAATACAGCGGCAAAATCATGAACGGCAGGTAGTTGTAGACCATGCCGAGCACCACCGCTCCGGGGGTGTTTATCATCTGGAGCGGTCCGATTCCGACGAGCCCGAGCAGGCGGTTGATAAGCCCGTTGTTCTCAAGCAGCGTCATCCACGCGTAGGTGCGAAGCAGGAAGTTCATCCACATGGGAAGCATGATGAGCATAATCATGAACGACTGCTTCGCCTCGCTCATGCGCGAGATGAGGTAGGAAAGCGGGAACGCGAGCAGCAGACAAATTGCCGTCGCGATGAGCGCGAGCCATATCGAGCGGGTGAAAACGGGGGTGTACTGACCAATGCTCGCGACGTTGGAGATAGTGAAAGCGCCGTCCTTGTCGGTAAAGGCGTAGTACGCGACGAGCGCGATGGGCGCGAGGATGAAGATAATCATCCATACGACATAAGGGACGCTCAAAACCTTCATCTTTTTCAAAGTTCCGGCGTCCTCCTCATTATGTGGATTTCGTCCGGTCCTATGCACATACCGACCTGCGCGCCGACCTCGGCGCACTTGGTGGACTGCACCGTCCAATTGTAGCCCGCCTGCTCGATTTCCATTTCGAAGTGAACGCCCTTGAATACGACGCTCTTGACAACGCCCCAAAGGTCGCCCTTTTCGACGCTGGTTATCTCTATGTCCTCTGGGCGCACAACGACGTCCACAAATTCGTCCTTCTCAAAGCCCTTATCGACGCATTTGAATTTCTCGCCCGCGAACTGCACAAGGTAGTCCTTGTGCATGATGCCGTCGATTATATTGCTTTCTCCGATGAAATCCGCGACGAACGCATTCTTGGGCTCGTTGTAGATGTCCTCGGGGGTTCCTATCTGCTGTATCTTGCCGCCGTTCATGACAACGACGGTATCCGACATGGTGAGCGCTTCCTCCTGGTCGTGGGTGACGTAGACGAAGGTGATGTCGAGGCTTTGCTGTATGCGCTTGAGCTCGATTTGCATTTCCTTGCGCAGCTTCAGGTCGAGCGCGCCGAGCGGCTCGTCGAGCAGCAAAATGCGCGGGCGGTTCACCAGCGCGCGGGCGATCGCGACGCGCTGCTGCTGTCCGCCGGACATACTGAGCACCTTGCGGGACTCAAAGCCGCGAAGGTTCACCAGCTCAAGCATCTCCGCGACGCTTTGCTTGATTTCGTCCTCCGGCGTTTTTTTCAGCCGCAGACCGAACGCGATGTTCTCAAACACGTTCAGGTGCGGGAAAAGAGCATAGCGCTGGAACACCGTGTTGACCTCGCGCTTGTACGGAGGCAGCTGGGTTATGTCCTTGCCGTCAAAAAAGACTCTGCCGCTGTCGGGAACAAGAAATCCCCCTATGAAGCGCAGAGTCGTCGTTTTGCCGCAGCCCGACGGACCCAGCAGGGTCACAAACTCCTCGTCGTGAATGTCGAGGCAAAGGTCGTTCAAGACCGTTTCGCCGTCGAATGCGATTGAGCAGTTGTCGAGACGCACCAATACATTACTGTCCATATTCATAATACCCCTTTGCGGTTATTTTCTCTCGCCTTTAGACGAGCGATATCGTCTTTCTGCCACCCCGCAAAAAGGTTTGTTACACCGCGGACCCACCCGCAGCTACAGCGGCAGAAACGTATATCGGGTTTCTTGTCGTGCTTGACAATACCACTAATATAAGGATATGTAAACTGTTTGTCAATAACATTTATTTGCCCGAATATTTCGGAATTATCCCGCAATTGGCTGTTGTCGCGCTTATATATCCCCCGCATTCTTTTGATTGCGTGATTTTTCTTTTATTTTCGGTCGATTTACTCGATTTTCGATTCAAAAAGGGTATTTGTGGAATTTGCACAAACGCGCGGCGCAGTGTGCTCAAAGTTCATTACTATTTATAAAGGCTTTCAGCCTATCTCCCGCAGCCGTGAGGCGGCGCCGCAGCGCTCAAGCGCGCGGTATAGCAGCAGCCCTAGCAGCGTGCATGCGGCGAGCTGACCAAGCGCGACGAAGCCCGCGAAGGCGGGAAAGAGGTTCCAAGTCCCGGCGGGCGCAAGCACGTAGTTTAGCTCCCAGCCGACGACAAGGGCGTTGAGCAGCACCGGCGGCAGCGTGGAGAGCACCGGCAGACCCGAAAACAGCCGATTGCGCAGCGCGTAGCTCAGCAGCGCGGCAAAAAAGGTGGCGAGCGTGCCGAGCAGCACATCCAGCGCGCCGAGAATGTTTGCGCCCGTCGCCATGCCGATGAGGTTGGTCAGCGCGCAGCCGAGCGTCACGCCCCATACCCCGCTCATGCCGAACACCGGCAGAATCGTCAGCGCCTCGCACACGCGCAGCTGCACCTGCCCGAAGGAGATGGGCGCGAGCACCATTCCGAGCGCGGTGTAAAGCGCGGCAATCAGCGACGAGTAAATCAGTTTTTTTAATGCGGGGCTTTTCACTTCGCTTCTTCCTTGCTTTTCATTATCAAGTAGGCGTTGATGAACCCGTCGAGGTCGCCGTCCATAACGGCGTTGACATTGCCCTGCTCATAGCCCGAGCGGTGATCCTTGACAAGCGTATAGGGCATAAAGACATAGGAGCGTATCTGCGAGCCCCATGCAATCTCCATCTGGTTGCCCTTGATGTCCTCTATTTTGTCCAGATGCTCCTGCTCCTTGATTTTTATCAGCTTTGCCTTGAGCATCTTCATGCACATATCGCGGTTTTGAAACTGGCTGCGTTCGTTTTGGCACGCGACGATTATACCTGTGGGGATATGGGTCAGACGAACTGCGGAGGACGTCTTGTTGACGTGCTGTCCGCCCGCGCCGGAGGAACGGAAAACGTCCATCTTGACGTCCTCCTCGCGAATCTCTATCTTGTTGTCGTCGCCGATGTCCGGCATTACCTCAAGCGAGGCAAAGGATGTGTGGCGGCGTCCCGAAGCGTCGAACGGAGACACTCGCACAAGGCGGTGCACGCCGTTTTCCGATTTGAGATAACCGTAGGCGTTGTGACCCTTGATGAGTATGGAGGCGCTTTTCAGTCCCGCCTCATCGCCGTCGAGATAGTCGAGCACCTCGACCTTGAAGCCGTGGGAGGCGGCAAAACGCGTGTACATACGGTACAGCATCTCCGCCCAGTCCTGCGCCTCGGTCCCGCCCGCGCCGGCGTGGAAGGTCAGTATGGCGCTCTTGTCGTCGTATTCGCCCGTCAGCAGTGTGGACAGCTTCTCCTGCTCGACAAGCGTCTCGAGCTTCGCGAGCTCCTGCTCTATCTCGGACGCCATGCTCTCGTCGTCCGCTTCAAGCGCTATCTCGATGAGGGTAGCGACGTCGTCCCGCCCGTCGGTCAGCGACTTTGCCTCGGCGAGCTTCGCCTTAAGCGAGCTTTGCCGCGCAAGCACGTCCTTGCTCTCGTCCGGATTGTTCCAGAAGTTCGGGTCGGAGGTCGTCTGCTCGATTTGAGCAAGCTCCGCTTTCACCTTGTCGAGGTTGAACGCCTCGAGCAGCTCGGTTATCTTTTCGTCCGCCTCGGACAGTCTTTGGTTGTACTCGTCAACAATCAGCATAAAATATACCCGCAATTAAAATTGATAAAAATGTTTACGGTTTATTATACATAATGCTGCCGCAAAAAGCAAAGAAATTGCGGCGGCGGTACGCGAAAGCGAATTTTTCCGTCGGGGCGGCGGCGTGAACGGCGTATTCGCGCCGATACGGGAACAATAATCAGTGATTTATCCGCGCTTTAAGCTCCTGTTCACAATGGCTTTGCATTTTTAGTGTATATAGTCTAAAATATAGTTTGAACCAAATGCGACTACGAGGTTTATCACAATGAATTTTTACGGCAACAAATGTCCCTACTGCGATGAGCTGCTGGAAAAGGACGACGACATCGCCGTCTGCCCGATATGCGGAACGCCGCACCACCGCGAGTGCTATAAAGAGCACGGCAAATGCGCGAACGAGGCGATGCACGCGAGCGGCTTTGAGTGGAAGTCCGCCGTCGCACCCGAACCGGACGCGGATGAAGCGGACAACGCAAAGCTATGCGCCGAGTGCGGGAGCGCGAACGCCCCGGACGACCTGTACTGCGGACGCTGCGGAGCGCCGCTGGACGCACCTCGCTCCCCGTCCCCCGTCTTTCTCGGCTCGGCGGACGGCACGCCGCAGGACAACCCTCTGTGGCCTTACTCCTTCTCGGATGACTTTGACAAAAACGCGAAGTTCTCCGGCATTTCGCTCAAGGACTGGGTGACCTACATCGCTCAAAACGCGGGATATTATATTTACAACTTCAAAACGCAGGACGAGACCAAGCGAAAAATCTGCTTTACGTGGAGCGCCATGGTCTTTCCGTTCATCTATTTTCTCTACCGCAAGGTCTGGGGAATCGCGGCAATCGCGCTTTGCGCGAGCGTGCTGTGCGGCATACCCAACGTCGTGGTCACCTTCTTCCTGCCGCTCGGCGTGACCTTCGGGCTTTCCGCCGACTTGTGGGCGAGCCTTTCGACCGTCGGCTACTTTCTCAATCTGGCGGTGGACATCTTCTGGGGTCTGTATGCGGTTTATATCTACCGCACCCACTCGGTCAAGCGCATAAACGCTCTGCGCACCGCCTCAAGCAGTGAGCAGGATTTCCAATCCCGCCTGCGCGCCGCCGCCGGTCCGAGCACCGTCGCCGTCGCGTGCGCGGTCGGTCCGTATATCGCGCTGCTCGCAGCCTGCTTCGTTTTCGGTCTTTTCTAAAAGTAAAGATAATAGGAGAAAGCGCATGAAGATAAGAAAGGCTATTATTCCCGCCGCCGGAATGGGCACGCGGGTGCTTCCAGCGTCCAAAGCGATACCCAAGGAAATGCTGCCAATCGTGGACAAGCCCGCGATTCAGTACATCGTCGAGGAGGCGGTCGCCTCCGGCATCGAGGACATTCTTATCATCACCAGCCGCGGCAAGGGCGCAATCGAAGACCACTTCGACCGCAATCCCTCGCTCGAAGCGGCGCTTTCCAAAAGCGGCAAGACAGAGCTGCTGGACATGGTGCTTGAGCCCGCAAAGCTCGCAAACATCTGTTTTTTGCGTCAAAAGGAGCTCAAGGGGCTGGGGCACGCCGTCTGGTGCGCAAAATCCTTTGTCGGCGACGAACCGTTCGCGGTGCTGTACGGCGACGACGTGATTATGTCGGACATACCCGTGACCAAGCAGCTCATGAACGCCTATGACGAGTTCGGGCTGCCGGCGCTGGGAATCAAGGAGGTCTCCTTCGAGCAGATTCAGAAGTATTCCTCCATGCATACGGAACATATCCGCGACAATCTCTACCGCATAGACGACATGATTGAAAAGCCCGGTCCCAAGCAGATTCTCTCGCTTTACTCCATTCTCGGGCGGGTGCTGCTGACGCCGGACGTGTTCGACATACTCGAGACGCTGCCCCCCGGAGCACTCGGTGAGATACAGCTGACCGACGCCATTCGCGTGATGGCGCGCGACAAAGGCACCGTCGGCGTGGACTTCGTCGGCACGCGCTACGACATGGGCAACAAGCTGGGCATGATGAAGGCTATCGTCGAGACCGCCATGAAGCACGGCGAGATAGGCGAGGACTTCAAGGAATACCTGAGAACTCTCGATATACATTGAGCCGGCGTTTCTTGACATCGCCGCCGGCTCTTGGTATAATATTTTAGTTCTGCGCAAAAGACGCGGGACAATCCTTGCCCGCTTTGCGGGCCATAAGTCCAAAAGGAGGTATAATATGACTGCCAAGTACGAAACCATTATGGTGCTCAACACCAAGCTCGACGAGGACGCCACCAAGGCGCTTG
This sequence comes from uncultured Oscillospiraceae bacterium, assembly GCA_964466125.1. Taxonomy (GTDB): domain Bacteria; phylum Bacillota; class Clostridia; order Oscillospirales; family Ruminococcaceae; genus JAUNBN01. Next base: position 9,033 of record CAYXRE010000033.1, on the reverse strand, counting down.
TTGAGAAGTTTACCGGCCTTATCGCCGCGAACGGAACTGTTGAGTCGGTAGACGAGTGGGGCAAACGCCGCCTTGCTTACGAAATCCAGGACGAGACCGAAGGCTTTTATGTTCTCGTCAATTTCGAAAGCGACCCGAGCTTTGTCAAAGAGCTTACCCGTGTCTATCAAATCACTGACGGCGTTCTTCGCACCATCGTCGTGCGCAAGGACGGCAAAGAAGCCGAGTAAATTCGCGGGAGGATAAGCGTATGCTCAATCACGTTACGTTAATGGGAAGGCTCGTCGCCGACCCCGAACTCCGGCACACGCCGAGCAATGTCGCGGTGACCTCGTTCACCATTGCCGTCGAGCGCAACTACGCCAAGCAAGGCGGAGAGCGCGCGACCGACTTTATTGACATTCAGGCGTGGCGCAACACCGCCGAATTCATCTGCAAGTACTTCGCAAAGGGTCGGATGATAGCGCTCGAGGGCGCTATTGAAATCGACAACTACACGGACAAGGAAGGCAACAAGCGCAAGTCTTTCCGCGTGGTCGCGTCCGACGTTTACTTTGCCGACAGCAAGAATTCGAACTCGTCAGGCGGTAACTATTCCGCCGCGCCCGCCGAAAACAAACGTGCGAGTGAATCCCCCCTGCCCGAAGTCGGCTATTCCGCGGGAGACAACGACGACTTTGCCGTTATTGAGGACGACAGCGATCTCCCATTCTGAACAACATCGTTAGATAAGGAGTTACCGTAATGGAAAACAATACTGAAAGAACCGAGCGTCCGGCGAGACCCGCCGGCGACCGCCCCGAAAGAACCGACCGTCCGCAGCGCGGCGGAATGCGTCCGCGCCGCAAGAAGGTCTGCCAGTTCTGCGTTGACAGGCTCAGCGAGATTGACTACAAGGACACCAACCGCCTTCGCAAGTTCATGTCCGAGCGCGGCAAGATAATCCCCCGCCGTGTCACCGGCACCTGCGCGAGACATCAGCGCGAGCTTACGACCGCCATCAAGCGCGCCCGTCAGGTCGCTTTGCTGCCCTACACCAACGACTGATAAGCCACAAAACGAAAGCGCCGCGAAAATCGCGGCGCTTTTTTTACTTTGAATCATTTTGAGCGGCATATTACGCCGAAGCACAAGCACAAAAAGGGCTTTCCCTCATCGGGAAAGCCCTTGCGTCATTTTATTTTTACGTCGTCGGCGTGGTGGAGTCCGCGGTCGTGGTAGAGGCGCTCGGCGCCGCTGTTGCGACAATTATGCGAACGGTGCGGTCGGGGTCAAAGCTGAATCCCTTTTGTATCTCCTGACGAATGACTATACCTTCAGCGAACTTGTCAGTCGTCTCCTTTTCAATCTTGAACTTGATGCCCGCTTCCTCCAGCTTCGCCTCGGCGTTCGCCTGAGAATAGCCCACGACGTCAATCATCTCTATCTTGGCGCTCTTGTTGACAAAAAGCGTTATCGTCTCACCGCCGTTCGCGGCGCTCCCGCTCTCCGGCTGCTGACGGATTATGTAGTTGTCGTCGTAGCCGTCCTCGGTCACATACTCGTAGGCATAAAAGAAGTTGTCGTTGTCAAAGACGATTGACGAGACCTGCTTGCCGACGTAATCCGGAACGGTGAGCGTCGAGACGGGCGTATCCGACGGTTTGACGGACAGCTCCTCGATAAGTTTTTTTCCGACCGTCACATACAAGCCGCCGCAAACGACGATTATCGTCGCCAGAACTATAAGTATCGTTTTCAGCGCGCCGGAACCGCGATCGGAATCATTTTGACGGTTCTTGCCGCCGGACGACGCGGCGCGCTCCTTTTTTGTGCCTGCCGGTCGCGTCGGGCGATTGGCGGAGGATTTTTCAACGACCTCGTCCGAGCGCAGCTCGATTGTGTCCGAAAGCGGCTCGTTGTTGAGCAGGTGGCGAAAATCCTCGGCGTTGCGAACGCGCTCTTTTATGTTGACGTTCATCGCGTTCATTATCGCGCGGGACGCATAGTGCGGAACAGCGCTCACAAGCGCAATTGGCGCTTCGAGCGTGTCATAGCTCACGCGCTGCTCGGCGGACTGCGGAACTACGCCGGTGAGCGCGCGATAGAAAACGGCGGCTATGCCGTAAACGTCGGTCTGGGTGTTCTGCCATGCGGTGGTGGAGTACTGCTCGGGCGCGGAATAGCCCGGGAACATACGCGGAACGACCTCGGTGTCCTTGGTGCGCACGCTGGACGTGGCGAAGCCGCCGAGCTTGACGACGCCGTTGCGGCTGATGAATATGGTGTCGGGCGAGACGCCGCGGTGTATGAGGTTGACAGAGTGTATCGACTCGAGCGCGTCAAGCACGGGTGAGAGCAGCGTCATGCATTTGTCAAACTCCAGCGTGCCGCCGGACAGCGCAAGAAACTCCTTGAGCGAGACGCCCGCAAAGCGCTCAAGCACAGCGTATGCGGTCTGATTCGCTTCGAAGAAATCCAGAGTGCGGATAATTGAAATCTCATGAGAGAGCTTGTGAAGATTGCGGTACAGCTCGCAAAAATCCGAGAGCGCGGTTTTATAATGCAGCTCGGCGCCCTGCTTGGGGATGACAAAATTGTTGGTCGTATCCCGCTTGCAGCCGTTCTTGGGCAGAAATTCGCGCAGTTCGACCACCGCGTTCGCCGTGCAGTCGTAGGACACATAGCTCACGCACTCGCCGTCCGAATCCAGCGCCTTGCCGACGACATATCTGCCGCCCAGGCGATAGCCTATCGGCAGGCAGTTCTCGGGGTTCTTCTGCGTACCGTTATAGCCGCACTTGGGACAAGCCTTGACGCCCGTGGGCACCACGCTCATGCAGCACATACACAGTTTTCTGTCGTTTGCCATTATTGCACCTCGCCATACCAATGGTAAATATACTATATAATAATACAGTTTTTCTGTGCATCTTTCAAGTTTCAATAGTGATACAGTTTTTTCGCGCAATTACAATTGCCGTCGCGGCGGCGGAATGTTATAATTACTCAAACACAAATCAACGGAGGACACAAGGTGGACAACAACGGCAAAAGGGTGCGCGCGATTTTCACCGTTCGCACGGTGGCGAATATCGTCACCGGCTGCGTCGTGGCGCTCGTATATGTAATGCTCATCAACTTCGACGACGTACGGGTATTCTTTGAGGGGCTGCTCAACATTATCGCGCCGATAACCACCGGCTTCATCCTCGCGTTTTTAATCAACCTGATGATGTCGTGGCTGGAAAAGGTTCCCTTCAAGGGGATAAAAATCAAAGGGCTGCGGCGTGCGCTGAGCCTCACGCTGACGATTATCGTCTATCTGCTGCTTATCGCGGGCATCATCTTCGCCATCGTTCCGCAGACGGTCGCGAGCGTGACGACCCTTGCGGGCGAAGCGCAGAAGTTCCTTGTCAATTCCAAAGACATCGTCATGGAGTGGTCGGGCAAGCTGGGCATCGCGGAATTTGTAGAGAGCACCATTTACGGCAGCTGGGAAAACTTCCTGTCGCTTATCACCGGTTGGGCGAAGCCGCTGCTTCCCAACGTTCTGAACACGACCGCAAAAATCGGCGGCGGGATAGTCAACACCTTTGTCTCGTTGTTTATTGCGATTTATTTTCTCGCCGACAAGGAGCGGCTCACCCGCCACTTCAAGCTGGTCGTGCGCGCGCTGACAAAACCTGCGCAGTATGACACGATTATGCTCGCCGGCACGCGCGCGCTGAAAATCTTCAGCGGCTTTATCAGCGGCAAGCTGCTCGACTCGCTGATAATCGGAATTCTGTGCCTGATTGGCACCCTTATTCTCGGCATACCCTACAATTACTCGCTGCTCGTCGCGGTCATTGTCGCCGTCACCAATATCATCCCGACCTTCGGTCCGTTCATCGGCGCGGTGCCGTGCATACTTATAATTCTCATCTACTCGCCCATAAAGGCACTTTACTACATCATCTTCCTGCTCGCGCTCCAGCAGTTCGACGGCAACGTGCTCGGACCCAAGATACTCGGCGACAGCACCGGTCTTTCGGCGTTCTGGGTGCTTATCTCGATTGTGTTCTTCGGCTCGCTGTGGGGCGTCGCGGGAATGCTTGTGGGCGTGCCTATCGGCGCGTTCATCTACATCTTCGCGAAAGAGGGAGTCATTCGCAAGCTGAAAAAGAAGGGCTACGGGGCGGACAACGAACCGATTGGCACTGTCAGCGCGGCTCCCGCTAAGGACGAGCCCGCGGCACAGAAGAAGTAGGCTGCACGCACCAAAGCTCACATAAGCAGTGCGTTAATACAACTGCAAAGCCCGAGCGTATCGCATTCGGCGAAGCGCCCGGGCTTTTCTGTGTTATTTCGCTATCGGTCATAACAGCCGCGCGGGAAAACCCGCCCACAGCGTGCGATAAGCGCCCGCGCAGCCGCGCGGGCGCTTTATGTAAGCCTACTTTTCCGCCTCTGCGCGGCGGATAGCCTCGAAGGTCTCCTCGCTTATGTCGTGCTCGACCAAGCACGCGTCCTCGTGCGCCGCCTTGTCGCCGACTCCCAGCTTCATGAAAAAGCTGGCGATTACGACGTGGCGCTCGTATATGCGCTCTGCCGTGGCGCGCCCCTTGTCGCTGAGCGTAATGTAGCCGCGCTCATCGACGGCAATCTCGCCGCCCTCACGCAGCTGTTTTACCACATGACTGACGGTGGGCTTGCTTACGCCAAGGCGGTTCGCGATGTCGATTGAGCGTACCTCGCCCTTTTCGTTCCCGATAACGAGTATCGTCTCGAGATAGTTCTCCACCGATTCGACCAGCGCCATAGCAACGCCCCCATTTCGTTTTCTATATTATCATTTTGTAAGAATTTGTTCAAGCGCGCACAAACGAAGCGAATGGGCGCGCACGCAAAAAGCCGCGAGCGGAAATCCGTTCGCGGCTTCGGCTTTCGGTTATTCGGGCAGGTCTTCCTCGTTTTCGAGGTTGTGCCAGACGTCCTGCACGTCGTCGTTGTCCTCAAGGTGCTCGAGCAGTATGCCCATTTTCTTGAGCTGCTCGGGGTCGTCAAGGCGCGTATAGTTCGCGGGGATGTACTCGACCTCGGCGGAGGTGAACTCGTATTTTCTCTTTTCGAGCGCCTCGCGCACGTCGCGAAGCTCGGTCGGGTCGGTCGTTATCTCGGCAACGCCGTCCTCAAAGGCAACGTCCTCCGCGCCCGCTTCGAGAGCGTCCTCCATCACCTTGTCTTCCTCAAAGCCCTCCATGTCGATGTCAATGACCCCTTTGGGGCTAAACATGAAGGAGACGCAGCCGTTGGTGCCGAGATTGCCGCCGAACTTGTCAAAGTAATGGCGCATATCCGCCGCCGTGCGGTTGCGGTTATCGGTCAGCGTCTCGACGATTACAGCTATTCCGCCGGGTCCGTAGCCCTCGTAGGTTATGGTCTCATACTCGTTCTTGTCGCTGCCGCTCGCCTTTTTGATTATGCGCTCGATGTTGTCGGCAGGCACGTTGTTCGCCTTCGCCTTGGCAATGACGTCGCGCAGCTTTCCGTTGGACATGGGGTCCGCGCCGCCCTCTTTGACCGCAACGGCTATCTCACGCCCCATTTTGGTAAAGACCTTTGCGCGCTGAGCGTCGGTCTTTTCTTTTTTCCTCTTGATATTATTCCATTTCGAATGTCCGGACATAAAAACAACCCCTTGATTAAATTAGCTGTTCTATTGTATCACTAAATCGCTGCGCGCACAATTCCCAAATCCAGAAATAAGCTATGCGCGCACGCTAATATCGGCTTTTTTTCTGCACATACTATCCGTGAAAGGTGGTATTCATACAATGGCACAAAGCAAAAACAATACCGAAAACAAAAACCAGAGCTCGAACAGGTCCTCCAACAAGACCGAGAACAAGTCTCAGAACTCTTCCAACAAGTCCGAGAACAAATCCGAAAACAAGTCCCAGAACTCCTCCAACAAATCGGAGAATAAGTCTCAGAATTCCTCCAATAAGTCGGAGAACAAATCCCAGAACCGCAGCTCCAACAAGTCCGAGAACAGCTCGCAGAACCGCAGCTCCAATAAATCCGAGAACAACTCGCAGAATCGCAGCTCCAACAAATCGGCAAGCTCCAGAAACAGCGAGTAATTTCACAAACAAAGACGCCCGAAGACACAAGGTCTTCGGGCGTTTTTCGTTACTTCAACAGTGAGCCGAGCAGTTCGCCGGCTATATCTCCGAGAACATTGTCGTCCTCTTTTTTCTTTTTCTTCTTTTTGCCGGTTGTCGATGAAGAAGACGAGGAGGATTCTCCGCCGAGCAGTGAGCCGATGAGCTCGCCCGCCACATCGCCGAGAACATTGTCGTCCTCTTTCTTCTTCTTTTTCTTTTTGCCGCTGCCGGTGGACGAGGAGGTAGATGTGCTCAGCAGCGAGCCGATGAGTTCGCCCGCAACGTCGCCGAGGACGCTGTTGTTGTCCTCATCGCTTTCTTCCTCTTCTTCCTCCTCTTCCTCATCGCTCGAGGTGCTCAGCAGTGAACCGAGCAGGCTGCCGCCAAATGAGGAATCACCCGAGCCGCCGCCGAGCAGCGTTCCGAGCAGGCTGCCGGACGAGCCGGAGGAGGACGAGCCGCCGAGCAGGGCGCCGGCTATATCGTCGAGCCCGAAGTCGTTGTCGTCGTCCTTGGAGCTGCTTGAGCCGGTCAGCAGCGAGGTGAGCATTCCGGAAAGATTGGAGGAATCGTCGTCCTCCTTGTTCGTGCCGATAAGCGAAAGCACTATGGGCGCGAGCGTCGCAAGTATGGTCGCGACCTGCTTGGCGGAAAGCCCTGTTTTCTTGGCGAGCTTTTTCTGGATGGGCTTGTTGTCCGCGCCGAGCACATGGTCGAGTATCTTTGCGCCGTCCTCGGTGTCCGCCTGCTTTACGAGCACCTTGACGTTGCCCGCGTTCTTCTTTTTGCTGTGCTCGTCCAGCGCCTTGTTGAGCGACTGTGCGCCCTCCTCGGTCTTGGAGTTCTGCTTCATTCCGGTCACGAGCAGCGGCAGAGCGGTCGCAATCAGCTGCTGTACCTGCGCATCGCTTGCGCCTGATTTTTCGCCGACTTCCTTTACAGTATCGTCCGAAAGCAGCGAGCTTGTAAGTACGCTTGCAAGATTCATATTGTTTCTCCCGTAGTTTAATAAAAAGCGTTTACTCTTTTTGAATTATAAGAGAATCGAATAGCTTAGTCAATGTCATTGATGTGAACACTGATTATTTTCTCAAACAGCTCGTTTATGCGCTCGTGCTCGCCGCAAAGATATAAATAGCCGAACAGCGCCTCGAACGCGGTCGAGCTGCGGTAGTCGCGCGGATTTCCGTTGCGCGGGACGGTGGTCTTGTTTGCGTTGCGTCCGCGGCGTACGACGTCCAGCTCCTCGTCGCTCAACAGCGGCGTTATTTCATCAAGAGCAGCGCTCTGGGCAGCTGCGCAGACGTAGGACACCGCCATGCGGTGCAGCTTGCCCGCGTTGGTGTTGACTTCAAGCGCTATCTTTCGGCGCACGAGCAGCTCGAACACGGCGTCGCCGACAAAGGCGAGCTCAACGGGGTTTTTCATTCGTATATCATTCTTTTCCGCTGTCAATGCGCTTCTCCTTAAACGACGTAATCAAACTGGTACTCGCCGACGCAAACGGTGTCGCCCTCTTTTGCGCCCTGTTTCACCAGCTCGTCGATTATCCCGCTGTCGAGCAGCGCGGTCTGGAAGTACAGCAGCGACTCATAGTCCTCAACATTGGACTGCGCAAGTATGCGCTCGAGCCACGGCGCTTGAATGTCGAAAGTATCGTCGTCGATTCGCTCGACGGTGAACGTCCTGCCAATCTCCGGCATCGGTTTTACATAGTTCGGCACGAATTTCTCCGGCTCGGGCAGGGTTTTCAGCAGCGCGGACACCGCCGAGACAAGCTCGTCGATGTTTTGATGAGTTACAGCGCTTATGGGGATATAGTGATATCCGCGAGCCTCTGCGCGGGCTTTCAGCTCCGCTTCAAGTTCGGAGTTTTCCGCCGCGTCGCTTTTGTTGCCCACGACTATCTGCGGACGCTCGGCGAGCTTGGGGTTGAAGGCGGCTATCTCGGCGTTTATCGCCTCGAAATCGTCCGCAGGAACCCTGCCCTCGCTGCCGGAAACGTCCACGACGTGCACGAACATACGGCAGCGCTCGATGTGGCGCAAAAACTCAAAGCCCAGCCCGATTCCGCGCGACGCGCCCTCAATTAGTCCGGGAATGTCCGCCATTACGAAGGAGCCGCCGTCGGGGCAGCGCACAACGCCGAGCATCGGCTCGAGCGTGGTGAAATGGTAGTTCGCAATCTTCGGTCTTGCGGCGCTGACGACCGAAAGCAGCGTGGATTTGCCGACGTTCGGGAAGCCGAGCAGACCGACGTCCGCAATCAGCTTCAGCTCCAGCAGCGCGTCTATGCTCTCGCCGCGCGTGCCTGTCTTTGCAAAGCGGGGAATCTGGCGCGTCGGCGTTGCAAAGTGCGAGTTGCCGAAGCCGCCCTTGCCGCCCTTGCAGATAACAACCGGCTCGTCCGAGGACATATCCGCGATTATGCCGCCCGTCGCCGCGTCGCGCACGAGGGTTCCGCGCGGCACGCGTATTGTAAGATCGGGCGCGCCCTTGCCCGAGCAGTTCTTTCCGCTGCCGTTCTCGCCGCTTTGCGCGACGAACTTTCTTTTGTACTTAAAATCGAGCAGCGTGGACATATTGCGGTCCACGACGAAAACTATACTCCCGCCGCGTCCGCCGTCGCCGCCGTCCGGTCCGCCCGAGGCGACGAATTTTTCGCGGTGAAACGCGACGGCTCCGTCGCCGCCGTTGCCCGCCGTAAGTGTAACTCTCGCAGTATCGACAAACATTTATTTATCCCTTTCGCCGCTTTTGTATGCAGCATTCGTCGCGGCAGGTCGATTTTTGTGAAAACAAAAGCCCGAGCACAGCGTGCCCGGGCGGATGCGATGAATCAGAGAACGCTGACTTTTTTGCGGTCGCGACCCAAACGCTCAAATTTAACTTTGCCATTGAT
>CAYXRE010000032.1:13132-15112 GCA_964466125.1 uncultured Oscillospiraceae bacterium | reverse complement strand
CCGTTAACACCTATACAGACCGACTGACCGAGCTCGAGAGCAAGAACGCATACCTCAACTACAAGCTCGAGAGCATCGTCTCGCTCAAAAGCGCCGAGCAGTACGCCGTCGGCGAGCTTGGGCTTGTAAAGCTGGACGCGAGCCGCATTGAGTACGTTGACTTGCAAAACGAGAACGTTATCGACGCCAACAAGAGCAGTGTTTCGATGTCGGACGCTTTTAAAGAGATGTTCGATTCAGTAATTGATTTCATCGGAGCGTAATAAGATGTAATAAACGCAGCCGACGGAGGACCCATGTCAAAGCAGCCGGAAAAAACTCAACCGTCGCCGGAAAACAAGACGATTGTGATAAAAAAAATGAGATACAGAATGCTGATTACCGTTGGCCTCATGACCATCGGTTTTTGCATACTTATAATCTCACTTATAAATATCTCAATCCTTAAGCACGACGAGTATTCCGAGATTGCGACCGACCAACAGCTCAGAGATACCGTCGTATCCGCGCCGCGCGGCACTATATACGACGCAAACATGAACGTTCTTGCCGAGAGCGCCCCGGTATGGACTGTCGCGTTGTCCCCCATGGACATATCGGAGGACGATTACGACAGCATATCGAAGGCGCTTTCCGAATATCTGGACATGGATTACCAGAAGATATTCGATAAATGCTCCGAGAAAAACTACTATTCGATACTCAAGCGCAAGGTTGACCAGCCGGTGGTCGACGAGATACGCGCATACATCTCCGAAAACAACATGAACGGCATCAGCTTCACCGAGGACTCCAAGCGCTATTACCCTTACGGGAATTTTGCAGCGCAGGTTCTCGGCTTTGTCGGTATAGACAATCAGGGGCTTTCGGGACTTGAGGCATATTACGACGACTACCTGAGCGGCACCTCGGGGCGTGTGCTGTCCGCGAAAAACGCGGTCGGCAGCGATATGTACTACGAATACTCGACCATATACGAGCCCAAACAGGGGTATTCGCTCGTGCTCACGCTTGACGAGGTCATACAGCACTATCTCGAAAAGCACCTTGAGACGGCGGTCAAAGAGCACAATGTCGAGAACAAGGCGTGCGGGATTGTCATGAACGTCAAGACCGGCGAGATACTTGCCATGTCCACCAAGCCGGACTTCGATCCCAACGATCCGTTTACGATAAGCGACGCGGCGGTGCTCGAGCAGCTCGGTACGCTGACGGGCGACGACTATTTGACCGCTCTCGGTCAGGCACAGCAGCAGCAGTGGCGCAACAAGGCGGTCGCCGACGTGTACGAGCCGGGTTCGGTTTTCAAGGTCGTAACGGCGTCCACCGCGCTTGAGACGGGTGCGGCGACGCTCAACTCCAGCTACTACTGCTCGGGCAGCTTTGAGGTCATACCGGGACTCAGCATGAGCTGCGCATATACGGCGGGGCACGGTCAGGAGGACTTTGTAAACGCGGTCATAAACTCCTGTAACCCCGCTTTCATACAAATCGGTCAGTCCATAGGCATACATAACTTCACAAAATACTTTGAGGCGTTCGGGCTTGCGGAAAAGACCGGCATAGACCTTCCGGGCGAAGCGCAGAGCATAGTGTATAATGAGAACAATATGGGCATCGTCGAGCTCGCTAGCTGCTCGTACGGGCAGTCCAACGCCATAACCCCCATACAGATGATAACGGCGGTCTCCGCGGCGGTAAACGGCGGTTATCTCGTGCAGCCTCACATCGTCAAGCAGGTGCTCGATTCGGACAACAGCATTGTGCAATCGTTCGACACTCAAATCAAGCGTCAGGTGATAAGCTCACAGACGTCGGAGCTTATGTCGCAGATACTTGAGCAGGTCGTGCTGCACGCGAACGGTCAGAATTCCTACGTCGCGGGCTTCCGCATAGGCGGCAAGAGCGGTACCTCGCAAAAGCTCGGCGGCGCGAAGGACGAATACATAGCCTCCTTTATCGGCATGGCTCCCGCGGACG
>CAYXRE010000032.1:0-13122 GCA_964466125.1 uncultured Oscillospiraceae bacterium | reverse complement strand
ACCCCGAGATTGCGGTCATGATAATGCTTGACACTCCGCGCAGCTATTCCATTTACGGCGGAATACTTGCTGCTCCCGTCGTCGGCTCGATAATGTCCGATGTGCTGCCGTACATCGGCGTGGACCCTGTCTACACCGAGGAAGAGCTTGCAAACCTCGACGTCATCACGCCGAACGTCGTCGGCAAATCCTACACGCTTGCGCTGTCCAATCTCCAGCCTGAGGGTTTGGAGTCGGTGGTGGTCGGCGAGGGCACGACGATTGTGAATCAGTTCCCGACCGGCGGACAGTCGATACCGCGCGGCTCGCGTGTTATACTGTATACTGAAGAAACCGAGCTGCTGACCGTGCAGGTGCCGGACGTGACGAATATGTCGCCGTCCGCTGCGGCTGCCGCGCTCAAGGCGGCGGGTCTGAACATCCGAGAGAACGGTACGGCGGGGGCTTCCTCAACGTCGGTGTCGCAAAGCGTGGCGGCGGGAGAAACGGTCAACACCGGCACGGTGGTCGAAGTCGAGTTCGTCGTCGGCTCTGTCGCAGACTGACGAGAAGGGGTGAGAGAAAATGGTACTGAGCGATTTGATGGCGGGAATCAGCTTTAAGGGAAAGATAAACGAGCGAGAGGTCAGCGGAGTCGTCTGCGACTCGCGCAAGATATGTGAAAACAGCGTGTTCGTGTGCATAAAGGGCAGGAGCTTTGACGGGCACGACGCGGCAAAAAAGGCGCTTGAGCTCGGCGCGTCGGCAGTGGTGACCGACCACGTGCTCGGATTGGAAAATGAGCTTGTGGTGCAAAACACCCGCCTTGCGTATGCAAAGATGTGCCAGAACTTTTTTGACAACCCCCAAAGAAAGCTGCGGCTCATCGCGGTGACGGGCACCAACGGCAAGACCACCATAACCTCGGTCATCAAGCAGGCGCTTTGCTCCATGGGCATCAAGACGGGACTTATCGGGACGATCTGCTGCGAGATAGGCGACATGACCATTCCCGCGAAGTTCACCACGCCGGAGGCTTGGGATATTTGCGCGCTTTTCTCGCGTATGGTGAGCGCCGGCTGCACCCATGTTGTTATGGAAGCGTCCTCGCAGGCGCTCGAGCAGGGCAGACTGCTCGGACTGCGCTTCGAGTGTGCCGTGTTCACCAACCTGACGCAGGACCACCTTGACTATCACCATGATATGGAGAGCTATTACGGCGCAAAAAAGCTGCTGTTTGACAACGCAAAATGCGCCGTCGTGAATATCGACGACCCCTACGGCGAGCGGCTCGCGCGCGAGATAAACATACCGTGTACTACCGTGTCCGCAAAGACGGATTATGCCGACTTCTCCGCCAAATTCATCGAGTGCTCGATAACCTCCGTTCGCTTTGAGATAAACGGCGCGGGCTATATTCACCGCATTCGCTTCGGTATGCCAGGGCTGTACTCGGTCTCCAACGCGCTTTGCGCGGCGTGCGCGATGTTCTCGCTCGGACTGGAGCGGAATGCCGTGTGTGACGCTCTTTCGCGCACAAAGGGCGTGAGAGGTCGCTGCGAGGTGCTTTACAGCGGAAAGTTCACCGTGATATGCGATTTTGCACACACGGGTGACGGACTGGAGCAGCTGCTTTCGAGCATACGTCCGTTCGTAAAGGGAAGAATGATAACGCTGTTCGGCTGCGCGGGAGACCGCGACCCGAAAAAACGCCCCGATATGGCGCGCGCGGTCGGCAAATACTCCGACTTGGTCATACTCAGCTCGGACAATCCGCGCACCGAGGACCCCATGGAGATTATCTCACAGGTAACTCCCTATCTTGAGCAAAGCGGCACGGCATTCACCGCCGTTCCGGACAGATTCTATGCAATCAAGCAGGCTCTCGGAGAGCTTCGCGACGACGATGTTCTCGTGCTTTGCGGCAAGGGACACGAGGACTATCAGGTAATCGACGGATGCACGATATATCTCGACGAGCATTCGATAGTCAAAGAGTTTACAGACAAAATCAGTGAGGAATAATCAATGGAACCTATCAAACTCGGAGAGCTTCTCAAGGGAATAGCGGTGGCGAAGAATCCAGACAAGGTCATAACCAACGTCACCACCGACTCGCGAAAGGTCGATGAAGGAAGTCTGTTCGTCGCAATCATCGGCGACAAGCACGACGGCAACGACTATGCGAAGAACGCTCTTGCGAGCGGCGCGCAGGCGGCGGTCGTCAACCGCATGTGTCCCTCGGACGGGGAGCAGATTCTTGTAAAGGATTCCAAGGACGCGCTCATCGAAATGGCGGGCAACTACCGTGCAAGGTACTCGCCGAAGGTCGCCGCGATAACCGGCAGCGTCGGCAAGACGACGACCAAGGAAATGACCGCGGCGATACTCACGAAATTCGGACGCACGCTCAAAAACGAGGGCAACAAGAACAACGAGATAGGCGTGCCTCAAACGCTGTTTTCCATGGATTCCAGCACCGAGCTTGCGGTCATTGAAATGGGCATGAACGGGCTTGGAGACATAAGCAAGCTGACCGCAGCGGTAAAGCCCCGAGCCGCCGCGATTACCGGAATCGGCGTGTGTCACCTCGAACTGCTCGGCTCGCGGGAAAATATTCTCAAAGCGAAGCTGGAGATAGTCGAAGGTCTGCCGGACGACGGAATACTCGCCATAAACGGAGACGACGAGTATCTCATGGGAGCGCGAGACGACATTCGCGTCGAGACGGTGACCTTTGCCATACACAACACCGACGCCGACGTTATCGCAAAGGACATCATGAGCCGCGTACAGAGCACCGAATTTACCATATACGACCACGCGAACGGCTCCTTCAAGGCGATGATACCCTGTGCGGGCGAACACAACGTGATGGACGCGCTTGCGGCTTACACCCTCGCGACGCGCATTGGCACCGACGCGGAAATTTCCGCTAAGGCGCTCGCGGACTATGTTCCGACGGGAATGCGCCAGAAGTTCGTGGACTTTCACGGTATAACGGTCATCGAGGACTGTTACAACGCAAGCCCCGATTCCATGCGCGCTTCTCTCGCGACGCTCGCGACGCTGCCCATAAGCGGCATCAAGGTCGCGGTAATCGGCGATATGCTCGAGCTGGGCGCCATTTCCCGCGACGCGCACCGCGGCATCGGCATTGAGGCGGCGAAAATGGGTATTGACATTTTGCTGTGTTACGGGGAGAATATGAAATTGTGCGTCGAGGGGGCGGAGGCGGCAGGCATCACGAGCGCCGTTCACTTCGACGATAAAAAGAAACTGGCGGACTACATCGTAAAGACCATGCACTCCGGCGACGCGGTCATGTTCAAGGCGAGCAGGGCTATGGCGCTCGAGGAAGTCATCGAGATGTTTTACGAGCAATGGAATAACGCCAACTGACAGGAGAAGTAGATGGAAAGAACTGCGGTGCTGCTGACGGCGGTCGTCAGCATGGGTGTGACGGGAGTTCTGGGTTTCTGGCTCATCCCGTGGCTTAAAAAGCTGAAATACGGACAGACGATAAACGAAATCGGTCCGAAATGGCACAAGAACAAGCAGGGAACGCCGACAATAGGCGGGCTGATGTTCATAATCGGCAGCATTGTCGGTCTTGCGGTCGGATATGTCTCGCTCATACTGGACGCGCCGCAGTTTCTCGGCGTGCAGTACAGCGTGGAGAACGTCCGGTTGTTCGCGGGGCTCGGCGTTGCGCTCGGCTTTGGACTGATTGGATTTCTCGACGACTATCTCAAGGTCATAAATTCCCGCAACCTCGGACTCACTGCAAGAGGAAAGATATTTTTTCAGATTTTCATAAGCGCGGCGTATCTTTTCGTTATGTATAAATACGGCGGCTGCGATACCACCATGAGGATTCCCTTTGTCGGAACGGTGGACTTCGGGCTGTGGTATTATGCGTTTTCCATGCTTTTCATTTTGTTTATTGTCAACGCTGTAAATCTGACCGACGGCATAGACGGACTTTGCACGACGATTACCTTTGTTGTATGCATAGGCTTTATCGTCATATCGACCGTGCTGGGCTATACCGGAACAAGCCTGCTTGCAACGGCGATTGCGGGCGGGTGCATCGGCTTCGCGGTGTGGAATTTCTATCCTGCTAAGGTTTTTATGGGCGATACCGGCTCGATGTTTTTGGGCGGCGCGGTGATTGCGCTGGCCTACGGCGTCTCCTTTCCGCTGCTGCTTGTTTTGGCGGGAATCGTGTACATCTGCGAGGCGGGTTCGGTCGTATTGCAGGTATGCTATTTCAAGCTCACCCACGGGAAACGTATTTTCAAAATGACGCCCATTCACCATCATTTTGAGATGAGCGGCTTTTCCGAGATAAAGATAGTCGTCACCTTCGGCTTCGTCGCGCTCATTGGCGTCGCGGCAGCAATTATAGCCGCGCTCAATACCTGATAAAAGGGGCTGTCCATGTCCGAACAAGCGAAGAAAACAATCAAAAGCGATAAGCCGAAAAGCGATACGGCGCTGCTGAGCGTGACCATTGTGTTGGTCGTGTTCGGTCTGATTATGATGTTTTCGGCAAGCTACGCGAATGCGCTGTATATGTTCGGGGACAGCTTTCACTATATTAAGAAGCAGGTGCTGTACGCCGCGCTCGGCGTGGCGGCGATGCTGGTCATTTCGCGTATCAACTACCGCATACTTCACAAATTCGCATGGCCGCTCATGGCGGTCTCCTATATTCTGCTTGTGCTGACGCTGTTCATGCCGCCGATTAACAACGCGCGGCGGTGGATTGTCATCGGCTCGAGCACGTTTCAGCCCTCTGAGATAGTCAAATTCGCCGTTATCGTGCTGTTCGCGCACTTCGTCGCCGTCAAGCCCGAGAAGATGAAGGATTTCAAATACGGCTTTCTTCAGCCGCTGCTGGTCTTGGGCGCGATAGCCGCCGTTATGCTCAACCAGACCCACCTTTCCGGCACGATACTCATCTGCCTTGTCGGCGTCGTGATGATGTTTATCGGCGGCACAAAGCCCAAATGGTTCGCGCTCACGGCGCTGACCGCCGTGCCTGCCGGCGTTGCATTTGTGTTTTTGGCGGACAAAATGGACTACGCCATGGAGCGTATCGAGATGTGGCAGAACCCGTTTCTCGACCGCACCGGCGCGGGACATCAGACGATACAGTCGCTGCTTGCCATCGGCTCGGGCGGGCTCATGGGCTTGGGACTTGGCAATTCGCGCCAAAAACACCTGTATGTTCCCGAGCCGCAAAATGACTTTATCTTTTCAATAATCTGCGAGGAGCTCGGCTTCATAGGCGCGCTGTTCGTCATTGCGCTGTTCATCATATTCGTATACCGAGGCTTCTCGGTTGCAGTGCACGCGCGAGATAAGTTCGGCGCAATGCTCGCCATCGGCATAACGGTGCAAATCGGCTTGCAGGCGATGCTCAACATCGCCGTCGTTTCCAACACCGTCCCGAACACCGGAATCAGTCTGCCGTTTTTCAGTCAGGGCGGCACCTCGCTTGCGATGCTGCTCGCGCAGGTCGGAGTGCTGTTGTCCGTCTCCCGATATTCGTCCGTAAGCAAACGATGAGGCGCTTGATATGAAGGTCATAATTGCCGCCGGAGGCACGGCGGGCCACATAAACCCCGCGCTCGCCATAGCGCAGGTCATAAAGAAGAATGAGCCGGAATCCGATATTCTTTTTATCGGACGCGAGGACGGCATGGAAAAACGGCTTGTTGACAACGCCGGTTTCCCTTTTTATCACATGGAGATACACGGGCTTGAGCGCGGCTTTCGCCCCAAGGACATCGCTTTTAATGCCATGGCGGTTCGCTGTATGCTGCGTTCGACTGCGGACGCCGGCAGACTTTTTCGTTCTTTCAAACCTGACGTCGTCATCGGCTGCGGGGGCTATGTAAGCGGTCCCGTTGTGCGCAAGGCGGCGATAATGGGCTATAAGACTGCCATACTCGAACAAAACGCCTTTCCCGGTATAACGACCAAGCTGCTCGCGCGCCGTGCCGACCTGATAATGGTAGCAAGTGAGGACGTAATCGACCGCATTGGATTTCGCAGCAAGACCATTTTGACAGGAAACCCGATACGCGAGGAATTTTTCGGCGCGAACAGGGAACAGGCGAGAAAGGCGCTCGGCATCGGCGAGCGCATAAAAAGCCCTAGCCTCGACATTCGCAGGTATATCGACGATATGCCCGAATGCTTCTGCGCGGCGGATTTGATAATCTCTCGCTCGGGGGCGATAACCATAAGCGAGTTGTCCGCTGCGGGCAGAGCGTCGGTGCTTATCCCGTCGCCCAACGTAACCGAAAACCACCAGTACTATAATGCCATGAGCCTTGCGAACGTCGGCGCGGCAATTGTGCGCGAGGAGGATGAGTTGGACGCGAAAGCGCTCGCGCAGGAGATATTCGAGCTTTGCCTTGACAAAGCCCGTCTTAAGGAAATGGGCGTCAATGCACGCAGCGTCTCGGTGAAGGACTCCGCGGGAAAGATATACAGCGCCGTGCGCGCTCTTGTCAAATAGCAATTCTTTACACATCCGCATAGTATGGACTGATTTTGACTTATGCGGGGTGTGTGTTTGGATATTTTGTATGTTCGCGGCGGCAATCCGCTGAATGGCAGCATAGAGCTTTGCGGCGCAAAGAACAGCATTCTGCCGCTGATGTGCGCGAGCCTGATGTGTTCCGGCGACAGTGTGTTTTACAACGTGCCGCGGCTTTCCGACGTACGGCTTTCGTGCGACATTCTTGCGCTGTTGGGCAAAAAAGCAGTATATAACGGCGGCAGCGTCAGAGTGAGCGACGGCGAGCGCGGCGGCTGCACGATACCAAAGGAAAAAATGTCCGGCATGAGAAGTAGCTTTATGTTTCTCGCGCCGATACTTGCACGCTGCGGCGAGGCGGTCGTGTACCGCCCGGGCGGCTGCAATCTCGGGCTGCGTCCCGTCGATATTCATCTGGAAGCGCTCACGCTGCTCGGCGCGAGCTTTCGATACGAAAACGAAACGCTCTACGCGTCGCTTGAAAAAGGACGCTTTGTCGGCACGGACGTAAAGCTGCGCTACCCGTCGGTCGGCGCAAGCGAGAACGTTCTTTGCGCGGCTGTAACGGCAAACGGCACAACGCGCATTTTCGGCGCCGCAAAAGAACCCGAGGTCTGCGACCTTGCGCGCTATTTACGCGGGTGCGGCGCGGACATAATCGGCGAGGGCACCGACTGCATTACCGTCAACGGCGTCGAGCGGCTTTACGGCTGCGCACACACCGTCATTACCGACAGGATATTCGCTTCTACGATAATCGCCGCCGCCGCGGCAACAGGCGGACGCGTCAGCTTGGAGCAGACAAACACAGACTATCTGCACGCGGTAATCGACGCCTTTGAGCGCGCGGGTGTGCGCTTTTCCGGTTCGGGACACACGCTGTGTGTTGACGCGTCGCATGGACTGTGCTTCGACGGGTGCGTCAACTGCGAGCCGTATCCCGGTTTTCCGACCGACGCGGGACCGCTGTTTGTCAGCGCCATGTGTTTTGCGCTCGGCGGTGCGAAGGTATATGACAGCGTGTTCGAAAACCGCTTTGAGTTTGCAAAGCAGCTTGTGAAAATGGGAGCCGACATAGGCGTGGTCGCAAGAACGCTGAGCGTTCGCGGCTCGCGCATGAGAGGCGCAAGGCTGCAAGCGTGCGATTTGCGCGGCGGCGCGGCGCTCGTATGCGCGGCGCTTGCAAGCGAAGGAGAAAGCACGATTGGCGGCGTGGAGTATATAGACAGGGGCTATACGTCCTTGGAGAAGGTTTTCAGCTCGCTGGGGGGCTGTGTTCGGAGGTATTCTATTGAGCAAAAAGCGCAATGAACAGAAGATGCCCGACCGTGCGGCGCTGCTTCGCAGGAAGCGGCGCGGTCGTGCGCTGCTCACTTTTTTGCTCGTGCTGCTGCTGACGCTCGGCACAGTGCTGTCGCTGACTGTGTTTTTCAATATCGAGGAGGTCGTTGTTCAGGGCAGCAGCCGTCTTTATACCAACGACGAGATACTCGGCGCTGCGAACATTACAAAAGGGGACAACCTGTTTTTGTTTTCCTGCTCAAATGCGGAAAACGCGATATGGACCAAGCTGCCTTACATAGACAAGGTCAAGGTAACGCGGCAGATACCGCACACTGTTGTAATCGATGTCTCGGAAAGCTCGAACAGCCTTTGTCTGCCTTATTCGGGCGGCAGCCTTATCGTATCCGATAATCTGAAAATACTCGAGAACGTCTCCGGAGACGCGCCGCAGTTTACCAAGATATACGGTTTTCAGCCCAAGTCCTTCAAGGCGGGCGCCTATCTTGCGACCGACGACGAGAACGGGACGATGTATCTCCAGCAGCTGGTGGACGCGCTGTCGGACAACGATATGCTTACGAGCATAAGCTCGATAAATGTTTCGGACAAGCTAAATCTGCGCGCAGTGTTTGAGGACAGAGTGTTCGTATTGTTCGGCACGGCAAGCAATCTCGACTACAAGGTCAAAATGCTGAAAACCGTCTGCACCGAGAAAATCAGCGCCGAGGAAACCGGCTATCTGGACCTTTCAATTGCAGGTAAAGGGACGCTGAAAAACACACAGTTTTCTGTTCCGAGCGACTATATCGCGCCCGCGCAGGTGTAAAGCTGCTAAAAAATACTTGCAATGCGCGATATTCTAATTGAAAAATGCGCCGTTATATGTTATTTTTATTAATATATATAATAGTTTTTTGAGCAATGAAAGAATTCGGGAGGAATCACCTTGCCTAGTATGAATTTTGCACTGAGTGAAGAAGCCACGTTCGGAATGATAAACATCAAGGTCGTCGGAGTCGGCGGCGGTGGCGGAAACGCAGTGAACCGCATGATAGAAAGCGAGATAAAGGGCGTCGAGTTCATTGCAATGAACACCGACGGACATATCCTGAAATTCAATAAAGCGACTCAAAAACTGCAGCTGGGCACCAAGCTCACCAAGGGGCTCGGCGCGGGCGGCAATCCCGAAATCGGCAGAAAAGCCGCAGAGGAGAGCCGCGAGGACATAGCCGCCGCGCTCAAGGGCGCGAGCATGGTGTTTATAACTGCCGGAATGGGCGGCGGCACAGGTACGGGCGCTGCGCCTATCGTGGCTGCGGTGTCCAAGGAAATGGGCATACTGACTGTCGGCATAGTAACCAAGCCCTTCAAGTTCGAGGGCAAGCGCAAAATGGAGCTTGCAGTCGAGGGCATCGCGAACCTTCGTGAGCACGTCGATTCGATAGTCGTCATTCCCAACGAGCGTCTGAAGCTCGTCAGCGAGGAGCGCATAACGCTCGCCAACGCCTTTGAGATAGCGGACAACGTACTGCTTCAGGGCGTACAGAGCATTTCAGAGCTCATAAACGTTCCCGGCTTCGTAAACCTCGACTTTGCCGACGTGACGACCGTCATGAGCAACTCCGGTTACGCGCACATGGGCGTAGGTCACGGCTCAGGCAACGACAAGGCGAAGATGGCCGCCGAGGCGGCAATATCCAGTCCGCTGCTCGAAACGACAATAAACGGCGCGAAGGGCGTTCTCATCAACGTTACCGCGTCTCCCGACATAGACCTTTCCGACGTCGAGTTTGCCTCCTCCGTTGTGACCGAGGCTGCCGACCCCAACGCGAACATCGTTTGGGGCGCCGCTTTCGACGACTCATATAAAGACGAGATGTCCATAACGGTCATCGCGACCGGCTTTGAGGACATAGCGCACGACAACGAGGACTTGCCGGCAAACGCCAAGGAAGAAGAAAAGGCGCAGGACAAGCCTGTTGAAAAGAAACCGACGATTGAGATGCCCGAGGAAACGTACGATTTCGACGTATTAATCGACATTCTCAACAAGAGGGAAAAAGACAACTGACAGCGAGGAGCCGATGATGACCAATTCCGAAAGAATGTATCATATCGCCCTTACGCGCGAGGAGCTTGAGGGAGCGCAATATGCGCTTATCTGCGGCGACCCGGGCAGAGTGCCGAAGATAGCTGCGCTGCTTGAAAATCCCAAGGAGCTCGCGTTTAACCGCGAATATTGCAGCTGGCTGGGAACGCTCGCGGGCGAAAAGGTCGTTGTGATGAGCCACGGTATCGGCGGACCTTCCACGGCGATTTGCATTGAAGAATTGTTTTTGCTGGGCGTGACGCATTTTGTGCGCATGGGAACTTGCGGCGGAATGGCAAAGCAGGTGAAGGCGGGCGACGTGGTCGTAGTCAACGCTGCAATACGAGCCGAGGGGACGTCGAGGGAATATCTTCCCATCGAATTTCCCGCGGTCGCGGATTTGGACATGACCGTTGCGCTGCGAGATGCGGCAAAGGAACTCGGCGTGCAGTATCATGTCGGCGTGGCACAGTGCAAGGATTCTTTTTACGGACAGCATTCGCCCGAGCGAATGCCGGTTTCGTATGAGCTGCTGAACAAATGGGAGGCATGGCTGCGCGGTGGCGCGCTCGCGTCCGAAATGGAGACGGCGGCGCTGTACACGGTTTGCTCAACGCTTGGAGCGACGGCGGGCGCGGTGATGCTTTGCGTGTGGAATCAAGAACGCGAAAAGGCGGGACTTTCTCAAGAGGTCTGCCATGACACCCAAGCGGCGATAAAGGTCGCCGTCGGGGGCGTTCGTAAATATATCGAAGCGCTCAATTAAATTGCGGAGGTGGCATCTTGGGTAAGGCTAAAGAGGAAAACACGACCGGCGAGTTCAAATATTCCGATTCCGGTGAAGAGTACGAGGACGACGTTGCGCTGAAAACTTCCTTGTTTGGGTTCAGCCGCAAGGCGGTGCAGGAGCACGTCGACGAAATAACCGAGAGCTTTGCAAAGCGTGAGGAAGTGCTTATCGGCGAGATAAAGGGACTTCGCCGCCGTAATGGAGAGCTTGCCGCTCAAACGACCGAGCTTGAGGCTTCACTTGCGTCCGCAAAAGAGATGATAAACGACCGCGAGACGCGCCTTAGCGACGTGTCCAAGCGAGAGAATTCGCAGAGCCTGACCAACAGCTCGCTCAAATCCAAGATAAGCGCGCTTGAAAGTGAGCTTCAAAGCGAAAAAGAGCTTACTAAAAAGCTCAACGGCAATTTGAACGAAACTATCGAATATGTAAAGGCCGCGCAGGCGGAACTCAACAGCCGCAAGGAGCAGATTACTGCGGCAAAGGAAGAGCTTCAGTCAGCGCTTGATGAGAATTTTGCGCTCAAGGCGGGGCTTTCCGACAACGAGCAGAGCCTCGTTAATGCCCGCTCAGAGATAAAGAAGCATATAGACGATCTAGCCAAGAAAGCAACGCTCATCTCCGAAAAGGACGAGCGCATTCGCAAACTGGAATCCGAGCTTACTGAGTCCACCCAGGCGATAATCACGCTCAAGGAGCAAAACACCGCCAAGGACGCCGAGCTCAGCGACGACGTACAGCTGCTTTCCGACAAGGAGCGCGACATAGCGCGGCTTGAAAGCGAGCTAAATGACCGCAAAAACGAGCTTAACAGCAAGAATGTAGATATAAATGACAAAGAGAACATAATCGCTGCCAAGGAGCTGCTTCTGACCAACGCGCATCGCGAGATTTCCGACAAGAACAGTGCGCTTGAGGAGCTTCGTGCCACTGTTCAGGAGCTTGAAGACCGCATTGCTTTGCTGGAAAACGAGCTTGCGAGCGCCAACAGCGAGCTGGAAGCAAAGAAGAACGATTACGACGCGCTTACCGTTTCCTCGCGCGAGGAGCTCGAGAGTCTTGTGCAGCAGCATAATTCCGCGCTTGCCGCTCAAAGCGAAAGCAATGAAAAGAACGTAGCCGAGCTCACCGAGCAGTATGAGCAGAAGCTCGCACAGCTCACCGAGAGCGATGAGAAACGCATAGCCGACCTTACAGAGCAGTACGAAGCGAAGCTGACGCTGCAAAGCGAAAGCGCGGACGCGAGAATACATGAGCTAAACGCCGAGCACGACAGCGCAACGGCGCAGCTTGAAGCGCTTAAAGCGGACGAGCTTGAAAGACAGAAGACCGAAGCGGCGCAGCAGCTTGCCGCAAGCGAGCAGAACGCCGCAGCCGCTCTTGCACAGGCAAAGGCGGACTTTGACGCCCAGCTCAAGGCGGCGCAGAGCACCTTCGACGGCGAAATCGCAAAGACCTATAACGATTTCAACGAGGAGCGCGAGCGCATGAACTCGCACTTCAATGCGGAAATTGAAAAGCTCAACGCCCACTTCGGCGGTGAGATAGAAAAGCTCAACGCCCAGCGCATGAGCGAGTATGAGCAAATGACCGCGGCACACCGTCAGCAGCTCGAGTCCATTGCCGCATCGCACGCGAGCGAAACAGAGAAGCTCAGCGCCGAGTTTGAGCAGTCCAAGGCGCAGCTTGGGGCGGAAATACAAAACCGCGAATATGTCATAAACGAGAAGAACGGCGAACTTTCAGCCGCGAAAGCTCATTCGGAGAGCCTCACAGCTGCGCTTGAACAAAGCAAGCAGGAGCTTGAGGAGAGAAACTTCGAGATAGGCGAGCTCGGAAAACAGATTAACGAAAAGAATGCCATGCTGCAAGAGCGCGACAAGCAGATTTACGACCTTGTAAATGTCCGCAAATCGCTTGAAGCCAAGACGGTCGAGCTGGACAAGCAGCGCGCAGAGGCGGAGCAGGCGCTTGTGGTTTTCCAAAGAGCCAACGCCTCACAGCAGAGATTTGCACAAGCACCGCAGCCGATTCGACAGAATCCCGCCGTCCCCGTCGCGCCTCAAATGCAGCCGCGCCAGTCTGCCGCAGCGCAAAATTCCGTTGAGCGTCAGTACGGACGCGCGGGCGTTCAGCAGATAACTGCCGTGCCCCGCGTTTCGCAGCCCGCCGCTCAGCGCCCGGTTTACCCGCAGCAGTATCCCGCACCCGCACAGATGCCGCCTGCATACGTTCCCGCACAGCGCTCAGGATATCCTCAGCAGCCGGCGGCTCCGGCATACGGCGCAAACAGAGCCTATGAGCAGCAAACAAACGAGGTCTACCGCGGCTACATAAACCAGTACGAAAACAAATAACCGACAAAGCCGACCGTCTTTTGACGGTCGGCTTTTTGCGCGTTTGAAGCGTGTATGTATATTCACA
>CAYXRE010000031.1:0-15422 GCA_964466125.1 uncultured Oscillospiraceae bacterium | reverse complement strand
GGCGAGGTCTACAACATCGGTGGACACAACGAGCGCCCGAACGTATTTATCGTCAACACGATAATCGACTACGTGGGCAAAAACGACCCCGAGGTCACCCCCGCACTCATCAAGCACGTTGAAGACCGCAAGGGACACGACCGCCGCTACGGCATCGACCCCGAGAAGATAAAGGGCGCGCTCGGCTGGTACCCCGAGACGGCGTTTGAAAACGGAATCGTGCGCACAATCGAGTGGTATCTCGGCAACACCGCATGGGTCGAAAACATCGTCAACGGCGACTACGCCAAGTATTACGAGGAGCGCTACGGGCAACAATAAACCGCAACAGAAAAAGTCTTTTGCCAAGGCAGGCGCCGAAGCAAAAGACTTTTGTTTTCTCATGGCTTTTCAGTGCCGATTCGCCGATATCCTGACCGAGCTTACGGTGCGCGGGCGCTTGAGCGTTATCATGCCGCAAGCGACCGTTCCCGCAAGCGAGGACGCCGAGCGCAGGTACTCGGTGAGCTTTATGCGGTAGCGATTGCCCCACGAGGACACGGTCAGCGTCGTCTCGCCGTCCTCGTCGTCGATGCCTGTCAGCGTGACAAAATGCCCGCCCTTGCTCGCATAGCGATATATCCGCTCGTCGGTGCGGTGCATATTCAGCCCGTACTTCTCCTTGGCGAACACCGGCGGTATCGAGATTATCACCGGTCGGTCGAGCAGCAGCTGCTTTTTGAGTTGTGCGAAAGCGCCCGAGCCCGCAAACCAGTTCCACGACGCGCGAAGCGGCGAGCCGCTCTCGCGAAGCCGTCTGTTCATCGCCGAGGCGAGGGTCATTCCCGTTATCCCGAGCCGCGGGATAATGAACACCCGCGAGCCTGTCGCCCGCGCCGTCGCGAGGTATTCCTCG
The DNA here is from genome assembly GCA_964466125.1 of uncultured Oscillospiraceae bacterium. Lineage (GTDB taxonomy): Bacteria > Bacillota > Clostridia > Oscillospirales > Ruminococcaceae > JAUNBN01. Next base: position 14,527 of record CAYXRE010000031.1, on the reverse strand, counting down.
CGCGAGGCAAACTCGCGCCGCCCCTCAAGATACAGCAGCGTGTCGTTGGCGGCTATCACCCCGCAGCCGAAGCCGCAAAGCCGCTTTTCGTCGCCCGACGTGAACCACGACTGCGAGCCGCCGTAGGAGCCGCACACGTTTATATATTCTTCGTGTTTGAGTTTGATTTCCATTTGACCCGCCTCTTACAATGATTGCTGTCTTGATTCTAAGCCCTGCCGAACCGCCCGTCAAGCGTGCGGTTGGCAAAAACGCCTGCTTATGATATACTGAAAAGCCAAATCGGTTCGGAGAGTTTATTATGAACAAAAGCTACTATAATTATATAGACACCGCCAAGGCGGTCGGCGTGTTCCTGGTGTATATGTCCCATTCCCAGCTCGGCGCGCTGCCGCTCAACCAGTATTTCTTCTCCTTTCACATGCCGCTGTTTTTCCTGTGCGCGGGCTTTGTGACCAAACGCCGTCACGAGCCGTTCGGGCGCTTCTTGCTGCGCCGAGTGCTCGGCATACTGCTGCCCTACGTCCTTTTTGCGGTGCTGTCCGTCCTGTTCATGGAATATCAGCCGACGACCGCCGCGGATTTTGCGCTGCGGCTGCTCACAGGCACGCGCGAATCGCTCATCGACTACACCGCCTCGGCGCTGTGGTTTCTGCCCTGCTTTTTCACGGCGAGCGTGCTGTTCCGTTTGATTATCGAGCTGTCCGAGCGGCTGAAAAGCGACGGCGCGAGAAGCGCGGTCTTTTTCTCCCTTTCGGCGCTGTGCGGCGCTCTGGGCGCCGTCTTGTGCTACGGCAACACGGTCTCGACGCTACCGTTCGGGCTGAACATCGCGCTCGTCGGCGTACTGTTCATGGCGTTCGGCTCGCTGCTGCGCGAGCTGCTCTCGCTGTTTTCCGACAAGGCTCTCAAGTACGGCGCGCTGCCCGTCGGCGCTGTGCTCATCGCGCTCGGGGTGCTCAGCTGCTTTCTCAACACCGCCGCGCTCAAGGGACCCGATATGCTCTATGTCGTCATGGCGCAGGCGTTCTACGGCTCTTTCCCGCTCTTTGTGCTCTCGGCGCTGCTCAGCGGCTGCGGACTGATCCTCGTCTGCCGTACACTCAGCTGCCGGGCGAGCGAATATATCGGCAGAAACACGCTTTACCTGCTCGGGCTCAACGACTTCGCCGTTTTGAGCGCGCACAGGCTGCTCGGGCTTGTAGGAATCGACGCGGGCAACACTCCTCGGGTGCTTTTCGCGCTGCTCAATGCGGCTGTCGCTTTCCTGATTGCGCTGCCGCTGATTGCTCTCGTGAAACTGGCTTGGAAGGCAATAACTGACCTTTGGTCAGCAAGAAAGAACACAGCAGCATAGAAAGTCGGGAGTACAGTGAAGCCGCCGCGACCTGCTGCGATAATTAAGTAGTTTGACGTTAAAAAAGAGCCTGTTTTCTCCGAACGGAGAAAACAGGCTCTTTTGTTGCAGCAGCTTATTTTGTGCCGAAGATACGGTCGCCCGCGTCGCCCAGTCCGGGAACGATGTAGGCGTTTTCGTTGAGCTCCTTGTCGAGCGCCGCGCAGTAAACGGGGACGTCGGGGTGTTCCTTGGTCATGCGGTCGATGGCGGGAGTCGCGGCGACTATGCACACGAGGCGCAGGTCCTTGCAGCCGCGCTTTTTCAAAAAGCTGATTGCCGCCGTTGCGCTGCCGCCGGTCGCGAACATGGGGTCGAGCACGATGACGGTGCTTTCGGCGATGTCCTCGGGCAGCTTGCAGTAGTATTCGACCGGTTCGTGGGTCGCGGGGTCGCGATAGAGTCCGATGTGACCGACGCGGGCGTTGGGCAGCAGCCGCTGAACGCCGCTGACCATGCCGAGTCCGGCGCGAAGTATCGGAACGAGTGAGATGGGCTTGTCCGAAAGCACCATGGTCTTGGTCTTGGCAATGGGGGTCTCAATCTCGGTCTCGACCATCGGCAGATCCTTGGTGACCTCGTAAACCATGAGCATGGACACCTCGTCCACCAGCTCGCGGAAATCCTTGGTGTTTGTGTTTTTGTCGCGCAGCAGCGAGATTTTGTGCTGGATGAGCGGGTGCTCAAAGATGAATGCGTTTCCTACCTTCATGTCGTCCTCCGATAAATCATTTTTATTATTCTAGCACAATCATTCGCCGTATTCAACGCCGCGCAGCGGGTGAAAGCGGCGTAAATCGGGTTTTTTCGACGCGTAAATTATCCCGTACAAAAGACCCGCGCGTTCGATTAACACGAACGCGCGGGTCGGCTTGTCAATATATCGAAATCAGTAGTTATCGCCCGTGAGCGCGAAGGTCGCCGCGTTCTGTCCCGCGATGCGCCCCGTCTCGACGACCTGCGCGAGCGTCACGCCGCCGTCCGGGATACCGGTGCGGAAATACGCGCCGTTGGAGACCTCGCCTGCGGCGTAAAGCCCCGGCACGACCGATATTGCGCTCATCGCCTGACACTTGTTGTTGGAGCGAATGCCGCCGAGCGTTCCGTAGCTTGCAAGCTCATACGGCACCGCGTAGAACGGACCGCTGTCGAGCGGCTTCATGTAGCGGCGCTCCTTGCCGTAGTCGGAGTCGAGCTTGGAATCGCACAACAGATTGTAGCGGTTGACTGCCGCGCTCAGCCCCGAGCATTTGAGCGCCGCCTCCAATCCCATCATGGTGGTGGAGGATATAACCTTGCCGCTGCCGTCCGACGCAGCGTCCCTGACCGCCGCGCTCGCGGTGACGGAATCAAAGAGCATATAGGCATTGGAGAAGCCCCGCTCCTGAAGCGCCGAGCCGAGCTCGAACGCGCCGAGCGACTCATTCACAAAACGGTCGCCGCGCGGGGTGATGAGCAGCCCGTACTCACTGTTGGTGTTGAGGCTGAAATCGTAAAGCTCCGCCATAAGCGAGCCCTCAAGTATCTTTGCGCCCGCCTGCTCGGCGAGCAGCACGCCGTCTCCCGTGCCGCCGACGCCGGAATAGGACGCCGCCGGAACGGTGCTGTGGGCGTTGTATTCGGTGCAGCGCGCCGAAGCTCGGTCGTAGCCGCCCGTCGCGAGTATGGTCGCGCCCGCCTTCACGGTCAGCGTACCGCCGTCCTTGGTCGTGGCTTTGACGCCCTCGACGTCGCCGTAGACCGAGCGGAGCAGTCCGTTCACCGTCGATTCGTAGATGAAGCGGACACCGAGCTCCTTTGCGGTCTCCAGCAGCGGCAGCACTATCGCCGCGCCGCCCGCGTTGCCGTTTTTGTCGAGCGCAACGTGGTCGCGCTGCGCGTCCTCCTCGTCGGATATGCTCAGAATATTCTCGGAAAAGCGCACGCCGCAATCGCTTAAAAAGTCGATGTTCGCGCCCGAGTGCTCGGCGAGCAGCATTATGCGGTTCTGGGAGTCCTTCTCGTCGGAATAGCCCATCATATAGCCTGCGAAGCTGGAGACGTTGTCCACGACGCCGAAGTACTGTTGAAGCGAGCTGCCGGTCGCCGCGATTTTGCCGTCGCTGCGCGCCGTTGAACCGCCCGGAATGCCGAGCTTTTCAACGACGATTACCTTTGCGCCCGCCTTCGCCGCGCTTATCGCCGCCGTCAGTCCCGCGCCGCCCGCGCCCACGACGACGACGTCGCAGTGCTCGGTTATGTCGGCTGTCGAAAGCAGGTCCTGCTTTTGCTTGAGCTCGTTTGTGTCAAAGCCGACCCCCGCGAGCGCCTTGGCAGCGCTCTCGAGCGCCGCGGCGCTGGAAACCGTAGCGCCGGTGACGGTGTCTATGTTGAGACTTTGCTTTTCGTTGATTTGTTCGACGACCCGCTCGACCGCAAGCGAGCCTATCGCGCCTGACTCGCCCTCGGAGTCGATACAAATATTAAAGCTCCCGTCCGAGTATTTCTGCGCCGAGAGCTCGACAAAGCTGGAGTATCCGTATGTCCGTCCCCGATTCGCGCTCAGCAGCGTGCTGCCGCCGACGAGCATAGCGCAAAGGACGGCAAGCACTATGGCGAGTATCTTCTTTTTTTGCAACTGTATCCCTCTCCCCGAAACGAGCGTTTTATGTTAAAATGATTATACGTTGTTATTACCGCGCGCCGACGCACCCAAGGGAGGTGTCCCCATGTCGGACTCATCGCGAAAAAGCGAGGAATTGCCCCGTAAACCTTTTGCTTTATTGTACTATCTGGCTTGTGTTTTTGCAAAATTTTTTTTTTCGTCGCGCTTCGGTCTGAAGATAGACAATTCGGCACTCAAGGGGCTGCGCGGTCCGCTGCTTGTCATCGGCAATCATTGCAGCAACTACGACTTTTTCATAACCGCCTGCGCGCTGCTTCCGCACCGCGTCAACTTTATGGTTTCCACATACTTTCTCAATCATTCGGCACTGCGCGCGCTGCTCAAGCTCATGGGCTGCTATCCCAAACGGCAATTCGTGCCGGACACTGCGAGCGTCAAGACTACCATGCGGCTCATACGCGCCGGACGCTGCGTCGCGATTTACCCCGAAGGTCAGGTGTGCTATTCGGGCATGAACAACACGGTGGACGAGAGCATCGGCAAGCTCGCACGGCGGCTCGGGGCGACCGTTGTGCTCGTCAAGAGCTTCGGCGCCTACCTGACCGTCCCCAAGTGGAGCGGGGGTAAAAAGTGCCGCGGGACGATAGACTGCGTCGCAAGCGTGCTCGCAAGCGCGGGCGAGCTGTCCGAGATGACCGATTCTCAGGCGGGCGAGCTTATCCGCTCGGCGCTTGAGCTGGACGAGTTCGCCGAGCAGAAAAAGCGGCTTGTCGAGTTTGTTCCGATTCGTGACGCGCAGGGCGCGCAGCTCATCGCCTATCGCTGCCCGAGCTGCGAGACGGACTTCTCGATGAAGCCGGACGGACACGCACTTGTGTGCGAGCGCTGCGGATATGCCGCAGAGTTCGACAAATATGAGCTGTTCGTGCAGCACGGTGACAAGCCGCTTATATATGACAGCCTCTCCGAATGGTTTCGCTATGAGCGCGAGGTCTGCGAGCGCACGGCGCAAGACGGAAGCTTTTCCTTCTCGAGCGCGTGCAGGCTTTACCGCACCGTGCGCGGCAAGTTCGGCTATTTCCCGTGCGGCGAGGGCACAATGACCGCAGACGAACACGGACTGCATTTTACCGGCGAGCGGGACGGCAAGCCTTTTTCGCTGCACGCGCTCGTCGAGCACCAGACCAACGTCACCCACAACATCGGGCATATGCTCATCGACGTGCCGGGCGAGGACACCAACTACGGTCTTGCGCCGGACGACCCGCGAAAAATGATGAAGTTCATACAGTTCTATCTTATCGCGCATGAGGCGTTTGAGCGCAGTGAGAAGAGCAATACGGCGCAGAGAGCTTAATCGACGTGCTTTTCAATGAAGCCGTCCACTGCGTTTTCGTAAGCGGGCGTGTCGATGAAATAGGAGACGCCGTGGTCGGCGTTTTCGACAATGAGCATCTTTTTGTCGCTGCCGCACGAGTCGTACAGCTCGCGCATCATGTCGAACGGCACAACGAGGTCGTGTGTGCCGTGGATGAACAGCATGGGCGTTGTGCTGCGCTTGAGCGCGGGTCGGCTGTCCGCTTGCGCGAACCAGTAGCCTGCCTTGATTTTCGCGCAGACGCTGCCCGCCGAGACGACCAGATTCTTAAACGGCAGCAGACGCATACTTTTGTCCACCATCATGTGGTATATGAACGAGCCGCGCGCCGTCGTATAGCCGCAGTCCTCTATCGCACAGCGCACGTTTTTCGGCAAGCCGCTTTCGCCGCACATCATCATGACCGTCGCCGCGCCCATGGATATGCCGTGCAGCAGCACGCGGGTGTTATCTCCGAGCTTTTCATTGAGCAGCCTCAGCCAGTCGAGCATATCGTTCTTTTCCAGCCAGCCCATACCGAAATAGCGCCCCTCGCTCTTGCCGTGGGCGCGCTGGTCCGCCATAAAGACGTTCCAGCCCCGCTCGGCGTAGATTTTCGCGATAAAGCCCATCTCGCCCGAGCAGCTGCGATGACCGTGGACGACAAATGCAAGGCGGTCGGTCGGCTGCTCTGCGTACAGTATATGCCCGACCAGACGAAGCCCGTCGCGCGACGTGAGCTCCAGGCGCTCAAGCTGCTGCGAGTTCCACCAGATGTTGCCCGCGACCGAGCGCTGACGGTAGGGGCTGTGCCCGCTCGGACGCACGAGCGCGGGGTCGCTCACGCCGTCGTAGTTGATGTCCTTGTCGCCGCGCCGCAGTATTCCGACGCGAAACATCATTATCCCGAGCACCGCCGCGTAAACAATAAGCAGCGCCAAAAGTGAAAGCAGGACTATCGAAAGAGTATCCATTTTGGGTTCCTTCTTGCGAATACATAATATGTTATGCTTGATAATAACATAACAACCGCGCGCTTTCAACGCGCCGCACCGCCGCCGTTGAAAAGTTTGTGCAAAAATAATATAATAATATATTGTATTCGCTCCACCCACTATTCGGAGGTATCCTCATGTTCAGCTATCCGTTTGACGCCGACGAGATAATGCGCTCGCGCCGCGCGCTTCGCAAGCAGCTGCTCGCGCAGGAAAACCTGCTGCCCAAGCGCATTGCGCTGCTTTCCGGCACGACCATCGGCGAAATCAAGAATATACTTGAGCTGTTTTTGCTCGATTGCGGCATCAAGCCCGAGTTTTTTGTCGGGGAATACAACCGTTATTATGAGGACATCGTTTTTGACGACGGCACGCTTTCCGGTTTCAAGCCGGACGTGATTTTCATCAACACCTCCACCCACTGCATTGCGGACTGTCTGCCCGCGGCGGGCGAGCCCGCCGCGCTTTGCAGCGAGAAGCTGCAAAGCATTTACGACCGCTTCGCGGGCGTATGGCAGACCGCGGAAAAGCTCGGCTGCCCCGTCATACAAAACAACTTTGAATACCCGCGCGTTCGGGTAATGGGAAACTATGAGGCGACGGCGCCGTCCGGCAAGGTGCGCTTTATCAACCAGCTCAACGAGCGTATGGCGCAGTACGCCGACACGCACAAAAATCTGATTGTCAACGACCTGTGCTGGCTTTCCGCCTACCACGGTCTGGACGCGTTCACCGACCCCGCCTATTACAACTCCTATAAATACGCCGTCAATCCCTCCTTCATTCCCTACCTTTGCTTTTCCGTCGCGGCGATAATCAAATCGCTGTTCGGCAAAAACAAAAAAGGGCTGTTCCTCGACTTGGACAACACTCTTTGGAGCGGGGTCATCGGCGACGACGGAGTGCAGGGCATCAAACTCGGCGTCGAAAGCCCCGAGGGCATTGCATACACCGAGCTTCAGAAATACGCAAAGGAGCTTTCCGGCATCGGGGTCATACTCGGCGTTTGCTCTAAAAACGAGGAAGCCGCCGCGAAAAGCGGCTTTACCCACCCGTCCAGCGTGCTGAAACCCGAGGACTTTTTGAGCTTCAAGGCGAACTGGGACCCCAAGCCGCTCAACCTGCAAGCGAGCGCAAAGGAGCTGAACGTCGGGACGGACAGCTTTGTCTTTGCAGACGACAACCCCGCGGAGCGGCTCATCGTGCGCGAGGCGGGTCTCGGCGTTGCGGTGCCCGAGCTCGGCGCGCCCGAGCGCTACGCGGAGACCATCGCAAACAACCAGTACTTCGAGGTAACCTCGCTTTCCTCGGACGACCTTCGCCGCGCCGAGATGTACAAGCAAAACGCGCAGCGCGAGGCTCAGCAGGCGGTCTTTGCGGACTACGGCGAGTATCTGCGCTCACTTGATATGAAGGGCTTCATCGCGCCGTTTTCCGACGGACAGCTCGAGCGCATAACCGCACTTGCGAACAAGACCAACCAGTTCAATCTCACCACCCGCCGCTACTCGCAAGGGGAGATGGAACAACGCGCGCACGGCGAGGAGTTCGTCACGCTCTCGGGCAGACTGGAGGACCGCTTCGGCGACAACGGCATCGTCAGCGAGATAATCGCCGAGAGAAAGGGCGACGCGCTGGACGTCGAGCTGTGGATTATGAGCTGCCGCGTGTTCAAGCGCGAGCTGGAGTACGCGATGTTCGACGCACTGGTCCGCAAAGCACAAGCGCTCGGCGTCAAAAGGATAACCGCCCACTACTACAAGACCGCAAAGAACGTGATAGTCGCCGAATTCCCCGCCTCGCTCGGCTTTGAAAAGACCGCGCAGAACGGCGAGGACAGCGATTGGAGCTACACCGTTCCCGAGCAATACGAAAACAAAAATCATTCTATTGAGGTGCATTATGGACAGAGCTGAACTGACAAAGAAGGTAAACGAGGTCTTTTGCGAGATATTTGACGACGACGAGCTTGTCATAACCGACGAGACGACCGCCGCCGACATCGAGGACTGGGACAGCCTTGAGCAGATAAACATACTTGTCGCTCTCGAAAAGCTGTTTTCGGTCAAGTTTGCTGTCGCCGAGGTCGAGGGACTCAAAAATGTCGGTGAGATGATTGACCTCATCGAGAAAAAGCTCGCATGATGAACCGATATTCCCTTGAGGATATTAACGTCGGCATGACCGAGAGCTTCGAGCGCACGATAAGCGCCGAAATGCTGGAAAAATTCCGCGACATAACCGGCGACATAAACCCGCTGCACAACGACAAGGATTACGCGCACGAGCGCGGCTACGGCGGACGGGTGGTCTACGGTATGCTCGTCGCGTCGCTCTACTCGACGCTCGCGGGGGTGTATCTGCCCGGCGAGAAAAGCCTGCTGCACGAGGTGAACACCAAGTTCAAAAGACCTGTGTTCATCGGCGACGTGCTCACCGTCAGCGGCAAGGTCACCGAGGTCAACGATACCTTTTCGCGCATTGTCATCGACGCGCGCATAGTCAACCAAAAGGGCGAGACGGTCAACCGCGGCAGCATAACCGCGGGCGTGCTCGCAAAATGAAAGCGGGGGACGGCAATGGCTGAGAACAAAACTGCGACGCTGGTCGTCGGAGCGGATTCCGACATGGGCTGCGAGATAATCCGCGGTCTTTCCGGCGTGGTGATTGCGCATTTCTATTTGGCTCCCGAAAAACTCGAGGGGCTTTCGAGCCCCGAGCGGGAAATTATCCCGATAAAGGGCGACCTGTCCTCGCTTGAGGGCATAAACAAGCTCGCCGAGGACGTGAAGGCGCTCGGGTATGACGTCGCAAAGCTGCTGCACCTCCCGTCGGGTCCTGCGATACCCTGCAAATTCCGCGACTTTGACGAGCAGCGCTTTTTGCGCGACTTCAACATCTCCTATATGTCCGCCGCGCTGCTGTGCCGCGCCTTTGTACCCGCCATGGCAAAGCGCCGCTTCGGGCGTGTGGTGTTCATGCTTACCTCCTACTGTATCGGCGTGCCACCCAAGTTCATCGCCTCCTACGTCAGCTGTAAATACGCCGTGCTCGGGCTGATGCGCTCGCTTGCCGCCGAGTACGCCGAAAAGGGGGTCACGGTGAACGCCGTTGCGCCGTCCATGGCTCAAACGTCCTTTTTGTCCTCGCTGTCCGATTTGACGGTGGAAGCCAACGCAAAGAACCACCCGCTCGGACGCAACGCCCGCGTGGACGACATCGCGCCCGCCGCGCTGCTGCTGCTCGACGACAAGAGCGAGTTCCTTTGCGGCGACGTCATACCCGTCACGGGGGGAAGCCAGTTTTGAGCGAGATTACCGTCAGCCGCCTTACCGACGGCGGACTGCCCGAATTCCGCGAGTTCTGCGAGGTGGCGTGGGGCGAACGCCACCCGCTTGTTTTCAACGAGCAGATGTTTGAATACTATTACCGCGCCAAGGACGGCGGTCTCAACTTCGCGCTCGCCCGCGACGACGACGGGCTTCTGGGCGTGTGCGGCTATATTCCCGCAAACTCCTCGGACGCTCCCGACGTGTGGATTTCCTTTCTCGTTTGCAAAAAAGGCGCGCCGTTCGGGCTCTCCTATCAGCTTTTCGATTTCATTCGCGAAACTACGCACTGCGCTACTTTTGCTTGCAACAACATTCGCCCCAAGACCCGCGCGCTGTATGAGTTCCTCGGCTATCGCTTCGGCGGGCTGACGCAATATTACAGAATAAACACAGACCTAGAAGATTATACGCTTTGTATAATCTCGTCCTACAATGAGCTTCCGCTTGCCGCCGTATCCCACACGGTGAAAGCGGTCGAGAACGCAAAGGAGCTGGAGCGGTTTGATTTTGAAAGCGCTGGCGTCGCTGCGCCGCATAAAGATTTCGCTTACTTCAAAAGACGATACTTCGACAATCCGTGGTATGATTACTCGACAGCCGGAGTCTATGTCTCTTCAAAGCTCGTCGCGCTCGGGGTTTATCGCGTTATCGAGCACGCGGGCGCGCGCGTGCTTCGGGTGGTCGACTTCCTCGGGCGGGAGAAGTATTTTCCCGCGCTCGGACGCTGCATCGACGAGCAGATGCGCGAGCTCGGCGCAGAGTTCTGCGACGTCAGCTGCGCGGGAATGAGCGACGAGGTGATGCTCGCGTCCGGCTTTGTGCCGCGTAAAAAGGACGACGTGAACATCCTGCCCAACTATCTCTCGCCGCCCATCATGGAGAACACCGATTTTTATTATTTCACCGACGCGCCCGACGCCTACCGCGTTTTTCGGGCGGACGGCGACCAGGACAAGCCCTACCTTGCCTGACGCTTTTCGGAGGTTATTATTTTGAAAAGAACGCTTGCGGCGCTGCTTTGCGCCGTGCTTATATTGACACTTGCAAGCTGCGCACAGCAGCCGCAGAACCCGACGCTGCCGACGCAGCCCGCCGAGCCCGGCAGCTCTCAAAGCGAGCCGGAAAAGCCGGCTGACGAAAAGCCCGAGGAGGAAAAGCCGTCGGTGGACGCACAGCCGACAAGCGACCTTCCCGCCGACGCGATACAAAAGCTCGTGGACTTCGTGCGCCCGTTCAACGTCTGCCCCGCCGAGTTCACCGACGCCTCGTCGCTTACCGACACGGCGCTGTTTTTCGCCGCCGTGACCAAGCTAAACAACGCCTTTATCCCCGACGAGGACGGCTACACCTACTCGCTGGACACCCGCGACCTTGCCCCCGCGCTGCGCTCGATGTTCGGAGACTCCGCGGCGCTGTCCGACAACTGGCAAAGCGGAGACTACTCGCCGTATATGGTGGACGCCGCCGCGCAGAAGATTTACAAGTATTCTCAAGGTCAGGCGACCATGCTGTTTTATACCCTCAAGGCGGTCAAGGTCGGCGAGGGACGCTATGAGCTGTGGCTGGTGGATCTGTGCGACCCGATGTTTGCGAACGACAACCCGCAGATAATCGAAAACGGCGACGAGGACGCTGTCAGTTTTGAGATGATAAGCAAAATCTACATGGGAATGCAGACCAACGTCTACACGATTGCGCTCGACGACGGCGGCTATCGGCTCGCGGGCTTCCGCTACGAGAATTTCAAAAACGTGTCCCATGTCATGTACTAAGCGGCACTCGGGCGCTTTACAACGCCGAGTTATTGTGCTATCATACGCGAAAGAAGATTTTCGGAGCGTTAGTATGGATTTTCGCAGCTTCACAGCCGAATACCGCTATTATTGCTTTACTCGCTATTATTGCGGTAGGGCGGCTTTGTGTACTGCGGAAAACGCGCTTATGTAAATCGGTGCCGCGCACGCGGGACAAAACGGATTTGCAAAGCCCCGCGGCGCACGCCGCGGGGCTTTTTATCGAAAGGAAACGAGAGAAATGATTGTCATCTTAAAGCACGACCCCGACAAAAATCAGCTGGAGAACCTGACGAGCTGGATAAAGAGCCTCGGGCTGGATATTCACGAATCGGTCGGCGAGAACCACACGATACTGGGGCTTGTCGGCGACACGACACGCGTGGACGCGGAGCTCATTCGCGCGCTGGACATCGTCGAGGACGTCAAGCGCATCGCCGAGCCTTACAAAAACGCCAACCGCAAATTTCACCCGCTCGACACCGCCGTGGATGTGGGCGGGGTGAAGATAGGCGGCGGCAGCTTTCAGATAATCGCGGGGCCTTGCTCCATCGAGACCGAACAGCAGATATGCGCGGTCGCGCAGTCGGTCAAGGACGCAGACGCGACGATTCTTCGCGGCGGCGCGTTCAAGCCCAGAACCTCACCCTATTCCTTTCAGGGGCTCGGCGGCGACGGAATAAAGCTGCTCATCGAAGCAAAGCGCGCGGCGGGAATGCCGGTCGTGACCGAAATTATGGAATTCACACAGCTTGAATACTTTGACGACGTGGACTTGATTCAGGTCGGCGCGCGCAATATGCAGAACTTTGAGCTGCTCAAGGAGCTCGGGCGGCTGCGCAAGCCGATACTGCTCAAGCGCGGGCTTGCGAACACGATTGACGAGCTGCTTATGAGCGCCGAGTACATCATGGCAGGCGGCAACGACCAAGTTATACTGTGCGAGCGCGGCATACGCACCTTTGAGACGAGCACCCGCAACACGCTGGACATCTCCGCAATACCCGTGCTCAAAAAAAAGACCCACCTTCCTGTGGTAGTAGACCCCTCCCACGCGTGCGGACGCTGGGACATGGTCAAGCCGCTTGCACTCGCCGCGACCGCCGCGGGCTGCGACGGACTGATGATCGAGGTGCACAACGATCCGCCCCACGCGCTGTGCGACGGCGCGCAGTCGCTGACTCCGGAAAAGTTCGCCGACGTCGCAAGGGCTGTGTTCGCGCTGCGCCCCTACGCCATAAGCTCGCAGGAGCTGGCGCAATAAGCGAAAGGAAGGCGACGAGAATGGACATCGAACAGGCGCGGGAGATAATCAACGAAACTGACGACAAAATAGCCGAGCTTTTCCGCCGCAGAATGGACGCGGCGCTCGAGATTGCGCGCTACAAGCAATCGCACGATATGCCGGTGCTCGACCGTGCGCGGGAGCGGGCGATTATCGAGCGGGTGTGCGAGAAAACGGGCGGACAGCTCGCGCCGTACACCGAACAGCTTTTCAACACCCTTTTCGAGCAAAGCCGTGCATATCAAAGCGCGTATCTTGCGGCTAACGGCAAAGATTGATTTCTGCACGCGGTTTTCGGCGGTTTATCAGGTGGGCGATTGTTGGCAAGAAACGACGATCACTGACCCGCGGTCATTATCGCTTTATCGGTTAATTACTCCCTTGCTTTGCGCCGATACATCACTGTCCGTGCGTAAGCCGTGTCGCCGCGCACTCACATAATCCGGCGCCTTTGCCCGTCGAACGGTTCGCCTGCGTTCGATGATATTCGGCATCCGCGTATATGATAAAAAGCCCGTATCCTGTGCGGATACGGGCTTTCGCTGTTTGATTGTTATTTCTTAAAAAGCAGCCGTCCGAGGAAGATGAGCACGCACGCGCCCGCGACCGAGACGAGTATGCCGCCGACCGATACGGCGCTGTTCACGCTTATGCCGAGCACTCCGGCGAGCCAGTTTCCGACGACCGAGCCGAGCAGTCCGAGGATTATGTTGCGAAGCCACGAGCCCTTGGACTTCATGATGCAGCTTGCAAGCCAGCCGGCGAGCGCGCCTATGACAAGAGAGATGATGAGATTCATTGACGTTTCCTTTCGTATTGTATATTAGCGGTATTATAACGCATAAATCGGAGAATTTCCACTCCCTGGGCGAAAATCGCTTACGCCTTTTCTTCTGCGTCGAAAACCGCGCCGTCGTACTTCTCAAAGCGGTACTTTTGCCGCGCCGTCGGGTATTTCTCGGCGTCCACGCGCGAGGTGAACATTTCGAGCGGACGGACATACAGCCCACAGCTGTCGTACAGCGCGCGATAGACCATAAGCGGCTCGCGCGTTTCGCTGTGAAGCGCGACGCCGACGATTTCGTAAAGATACCGATTCGGCGAGCTTTCCAGCTCCTGCGCCGAGAGCATCCCCCGCTTGAAATGGCAGACTATGTCGCCCGCCTTAAAGTCGTATTGTTTGTCCGTTGCTCTCGCCCCCTTTGATTGAGTCTCTATTTTCTCACAAACGCCACAGCTTTGCAAGGAAAGACAACATAGCATTCATATAATGACCTTAGGTCATTATCGCTCTTTCTTCTTTCAGAATGGCGAGGGGACAAAACATCGGCGACAAATCGACGCTTAGGCGGAAGCTGCGGCGCGATTGGAACGGCGCAGAAAAAGCGCCGAAAAGTTACACCAACTGCGTGGCGACAGAACTGAACGGCACTACAGGAACACGGGTGAATATAAATCACCCCACAATGACCACGGGTCAATTTATTGTATTTCGTGATCTCCAAGGCGTCACCACGACGGATACCCTCAAACGGCACAAAAACACCCGCCTGCTTTCGCAAAACGAAAACAGGCGGGTGTGCGATTACTTTATTGCTCAGCGGGGGAACTTGATTTGCGACTGCGCCGCCGCAAGGCGCGCTATCGGCACGCGGAAGGGAGAGCAGCTGACATAGGTCAGTCCGGTCTTATGGCAGAACTCGATGCTGGACGGGTCGCCGCCGTGCTCGCCGCAGATGCCCAGCTTGATGTCGGGGCGGGTCT
>CAYXRE010000030.1:15375-15937 GCA_964466125.1 uncultured Oscillospiraceae bacterium | reverse complement strand
ATGAGCACGAAGGTCGCCGCAAGACCCATTCCCACGCCGCCCACGACGCTCACCGAAATTGCGAGGGTCGGGCAGGTGCCGAGCACAAGGCGAAGCACGGGGTTTTCGTCGAACAGTCCGTTTTTGATGAGCTTTAGCTTTTTCAACGTTAGCCCTCCTTTACTGCGGCGAACGCTTCAAACGCCGAATTTACGGCGCTCTTGACCGCCTTGGACGATACCGACGCGCCGCTCACTGGCTGCCGTCGTTGTTGAGCGCGACGGTTACGGTCACGTCGCCCTTGTAGCCCTTGCCGACGGCGGCGATGACATAACCGCTTCCGCCGTTGTCTTTATAGACGCTCTTGACGTTCGCGACGTCGCATTCGAGCTCGGTGAACTCCTTGGCATTCGGCATAAGCTCCAACCGCGTCGCCTGAGCGGCGGCGGCTGTCTGCTCGTCGATTATCGGCGCAGTGACCGAGTTGGTGAGCGCGAGCAGTCCGGAAACGACGATACATATCGCCACGAGCACGATTACGGGCTTGAGCAGTTCGAGCAGGCTTTCTTTGTTATCTTTCATC
>CAYXRE010000030.1:0-15365 GCA_964466125.1 uncultured Oscillospiraceae bacterium | reverse complement strand
GATTGCGGCGGGTCCAGCCGTTTATGTAGGGCACGAGCAGGTTCATAATCAGTATCGAGAAGGACACGCCCTCTGCGGAGTTTGCGAACATGCGGATGACCGCCGTCAGCAGACCGCAGCCGATTCCGAATATCCACTTGCCCTTGTTCGTGTAAGGCGAGGTGACATAGTCGGTCGCCATGAAAATAGCGCCCAGAAACAGTCCGCCGCACATGACGGCGTACTGCGGCGTCGGGCAGCCGAACAGCCACTGGAAGATGAAGGTCGAGCCGATGAAGGCAACGGGGATAATCGGCTTGATGACCTTGCGCGCGCACAGGTATATGCCGCCCAGCAGCAGCGCAGCGCAGCTCGTTTCGCCGAGCACGCCGCCCTTTTCACCCAAGAACAGCCCGAGCAGCGAAATTCCCTCCACGCTGCCGACGTTCGCGCCCGCAAGCGGAGTCGCGCTCGTCAGAATATCTGCGACGGGGGCAAGACCGGTGTAGCGGATAAGCTCGGAGTAGTTGACCATGCTGCTCGTAAAGGACACCGCCATGACGACGCGCCCGACGAGAGCGGGGTTGACGAAGTTGCAGCCTAGTCCGCCGAACAGCTGCTTTACCACAACAATCGCGACCAGCGAGCCGAGCACCGCCTGCCAGTAGGGTATGCCGGAGGGCAGGTTGTAAGCAAGCAGCATTCCGCTCACGACCGCCGACAGGTCGCCGACGGGTATGGGCTTTTTCATGAGCACGCACCACAGCGCCTCAAACGCGACGCAGGAGACGACGCACACCGCCACGACTATCGCCGCGCGCATTCCGAAGAACCAGACCGACGCCGCAAGAGCGGGCAGCAGAGCGATTATTACGTCCAGCATGACCGTTGTGGTGGAGTTTTTGGAGCTGATGTGCGGCGAGGAGGTAATTATCGGTGTATTCATTTTTTACTCGCCGCCTTTCTAACGGCTCCCTTGCTCAGCCGCATGGTTTGTGTAATCGAGCGCTTGGCGGGGCACACGAAGGTGCAGCTGCCGCACTCGATGCAGTTCATAACGCCGTAGCTTTGGAGCGTCTCGACGTCGTCGCGCTCGAACGCGTCCTGTATCTCGACGGGCGACAGGTTCATCGGGCACGCCTCCACGCAGCGCCCGCAGCGTATGCAGGGGTTCTCTTTGGGCACATAGGTCTGTGCGGCGGAGAGCGCGAGAATGGCGTTGTTGTTTTTCAGCAGCGGGAAATTGTCGCTGTAAAGCGCCGTTCCCATCATCGGACCGCCCATGAGCAGCTTTGCGCACTTGCTCATGTCGGTTCCGCAGTATTCGAGGATGTCCTTTATCGGGGTGCCTATCGGCACGAGCATATTGCACGCGCGCTCAACGGCGTCCCCGTCAACGGTTATGCGCTTTTGCACGAGCGGCATACCCGTTTCGAGGTATGCGCTTATGAAGGAGACCGTTGTCACGTTCATCACCAGCACGCCTGCGTCGGAGGGCAGCTTGCCCGCCGGCACCTCGCGTCCGGTCACGTTGGTTATAAGCACCTTTTCGGCGCCCTGCGGGTAGGAGGACTTGAGCGTCACGACCTCGATGTCCTTGTATGCGGCAAAGCGCTCAAGTATCTCGACCGCCAGCGGCTTGTTGTCCTCGACCGCGATAACGGCGCGAGAGAGATGCAGCAGCTCGCGTATCGTGCGCATACCGTTGACAATCTGCTTGGGGAACTCGATTATCTCGCGGTAGTCGCTTGTTATGTAAGGCTCGCACTCAGCAGCGTTGACGAGCAGCGTATCGACGCTCGCCCCCTTTGGTATGCTGAGCTTGACATGGGTCGGGAAGCCTGCGCCGCCCAGTCCCACGCAGCCGGACGCTGCGACCGCTTTGACCAGTTCGTCTGCGTTGCTGACGCTCGGCGGCTGGATGTTCGGCTCGCGGGTGAACAGGCCGTCGCTGTCCACGACTACCCCCGTCGCCCTCGCGCCGGTCGGCGTGATGACCTCTGTTATCGCCGACACCGTGCCGCTGACCGATGAATGCACTGCGGCGCTCACAAAGCCGCTTGCGGTACCGACCGGCGTTCCGACAAAGACCTGCTGACCCTTCTCCACGCACAGCTCGGCGGGTTTGCCGATGTGCTGGGAGAGAAGCAGCGTCACCTGCTTCGGGTGGAACAGCTCTGTCGTAATGCAGTCTTTGGTGTTCTTGTAGTGCGGCACGCTGATGCTTGAAACCTTACGCGCCGTACCAGAATCCTTTCTCAACTGTAAGACCCCTTCCTTTTCCGTTTGTTTATTATATTGCTATGCACTGACCTAAATTGCGGATAAACGTGTTTTTATAAAAGCCGTACTTTGCCACGCACGCGAGCTTGCAAAGCTTGTTTTTGCCTGCAAGCGCCGCATAAGCCGTGCAAAGCTCATATTGCTTTGGCGTGAGTTTTTCTTTGAAGCTCTGCGCAAAGCAGCCCGCCTGCGCGAACATCGCGTCGTAGACGGCGCGGGTGCGGCTCACGTTGCCGAGTTTTTTTGCGGCGAGCAGCGGGTCGGCGGCGTCATAGGCGCCCACCTGATTGCCCGAGTGCTGCCGGTAGTAAAGCAGCGGCTCGTCGATGACCGATATATGTCCGAAGGCGCTCGCGCAAAGCGCGAGATACCAGTCGTGCATGACGCTGTTCTCGGGTTTGCGCGGAATAAGCTCGGCGAGCGCGCGGTTTATCATCATCGTGCAGCCGGTCACGTTGTTTTGCGCCAGCAGCTGCGGCAGCGCGGTGCGCTGCGGCGAGAGCTTTTCGTAGCGAAACATGGACGGCGCGATGACGTTCAGCTTCTCGTCGGTCACGGTCAAATCGCCGTGCACGAGAATCGGCGTGTCCTTGCCGTACATTGCCTCGCATTCGCGCATACGCGCGAGCGTCCGCTCGACCTTGTTTTCAAACCACACGTCGTCCGCGTCCGCAAACATGGTATACGGCGCGTCGTCCCGCGCGAGCAGCAGCGAGTAGAAATTGTTCTGCGCGCTGCCGGAGGGAGCGGGGTTCACGGCAAAATCGATGCGCGGGTCGTCGTAAGAGCGCACGATGTCCGCCGTCGCGTCGCGCGAGCAGTCGTCGCGCGCGAGCAGCGAAAAATCGCCGCAGCTTTGAGACAACAGGGAATCAATCAGCGCGGCGACATATTTTTCGTTGTTGCAGCAAGCAAGTAAAATACAAACGTCGGGCATATTCAGCTCCCGTAAGCTGTTTGAAAGACCGCAAGCACTTTTTCCTCGCTCGCCGCGCCCTCGTGCAGCTTTTCGTCGCCGACAAAGTAGGTCGGGACGTAGTAGTAATCGTATTTGTCCGCGCGCTCGGGCTGCGCGAGCTCATCGACCGTCTCCAGCTCGACGTCCCGAAGCTCGGGGTGCGCGGCGAATATCTTCTCGTGCATGGCGAGCGCCGCCTTGCAGTACGGACAGGTCCTTTGTATGAACATGGTGACTTTTTTCATGGCGCTTCTCCTTTTGTAGGGATTTGCCGACTTGTATATTATATTATTAGAATATATAAAAGTCCAGTTACATATAGAAGATAATTGCAGTCAATCTGTTACAATTCCGTTAAAAAAATCCTCAACTCCTGCCGCCGTGCAGCGCAATTTGACCGCATGAGAGGAAACGCCGCAGGCGGGAAAGGCGGGAAAGGGACGCCGTCGGCGCGTTAAATCATGGAAATATCGTCGAAAAGCGCTGCAAGGCAATCCTGCAAGCGGGCTTTCCGCGCGGCGCGATTTCTATGAAACCGAAACAGAAAAGAAACAGAAAAGTGCTGTTCCCCCTTTTGAGAGAACAGCACTTGACATTTCTTCTTTGGTTGACGGCGAACGCTTACGCGAAGTAGTTGTCCGCGATGGTCTGAGCCGCCTCGTACTTGTCGGCGGTTATGAACAGCACATAGGGTCCGGACTGCTCGATGACCGCGTTTTCAATGCGAGGGACCGCGTCGGGGGAATAGGAGGCGTAGGTCTCAAGCAGCGAATCCTTGTGGTCGGTGAGCTCCAGTGCGAGCGCTTTCGCGTCCGTCTCGTTCGCGCACTCGAACACGCCGTACTCCTCGCCGGTCGCGCCTGCGCCCATGTGGTACTCGGCGGATTTGCAGTTTGTGGTGTCGATGCCGACGACGTCCTTTATGCGCGATGCGTCAATGGGCTGAAGGGAATCGGCGAACAGACCGCCCGCTTCAATGTCGGACGCGAGCGCCGCCGTGTCGATGCTCACGCTCGAGCCTCCGCATGAGGCGAGGACAAAGACCAGCACGAGCGTTAATGCAGCTGCAATCAGTTTTTTCAATTTCCGTAATACTCCTTTGATACAGTATGGGTTTTCAAGTAATCGTACCATATATCGAAATAATCCCTCGCGGGATTTATCCCGTCAGACGTGGCTTCCGCTTTCATGTAGCCGCTGCCGTCGATGAACACCTCCTGCACGTTGAGGTAGTACGCCGACTTTTTCTGCGCCATGTCGAGCAGCAGCGCGTTGTACTGCGCGACGCGCTCTTTGGAGAAGTAATCCGCGCTTGCGCTCTTTTCGGCGGACAGCGGGATGATGCTTTCAATATATATGTCCGCAAGCGGCTGTTTTGCACGAATTGCGTCGATGAGCGCGGAGTATTCGTCAATAAAGACCTCGGGATACTGCCAGCCGAGCTCGTTGAGTCCCAGCGATAGGTAGATGGAGCCGAACGGCTTTGCGTCCAGCCGAGAGGCGAGCGTCGCTGAACCGTCGCCGAAGGAGAATTCCTTGGTCATGGCGCTGCTCACGCTCACGCTGCCCGAGGCGAGAATCTCGGTGCTGTTCATAACGCCGTAAAGAGTGAAGCCCTGACAGCGGCTGTCGCCGAGCATGAGCGAATCGGCAAAGTAGCTTTCGGCAACCGCGGGAATCTCGGGCACCGCCTTGGAGTAGTCGTAGCTGCGCCGCGGCGAGAGCACCGCATCGAGGTCGCTCGCGCTCGGACCGTAGCTGCCGCTGATGACGGTCGCGTCCTGTGCGGGGTCGGCTGCCGAAGCGTCGCCGCTTTGCGGCGTCGAATCCTGCGGCTTGGTCTGCGCGCCGCCTTTGATTATCGCGCTGACTCCCTGCACAAGCAGCACAAGCAGCATGACGGCGATGATGAAAAGCGCCGCAAACATAAGCCCGACAGCGATTTTCTTTCGCTTGCCGCGGCGTATTTTGTCCATTCTCTTTTCGCGTTCGGTCTGCTGTTCGTTCATGCGCACCTCCGCAAAAAGTATCGTTCATTAAGGAGAATTGTAGCTAATAACCCCGACGATGTCAATGAAAAAACGACGCGTATTGACTTAAAAAGCAATTATACTATAATTTATGCAAATCGCCGTAAAGCGTTCGGACGCGCGAAAGCCGCGCCGACAGAATGCGGCGCGGCTTTTGAGGGCGCTCAGTGCTCGTTTTGAGATTTGGCGTTTTCCAGCCGCTGCGCCTTGTCGGAGCAGGACGCGCCCCATATCGCGAGCCAAACTATTGCTATGACCGCCGCGCCGTGGAGTATCCAGAATCCCGGGGTACCGAAATCAAACAAATACACACAATCACCTCTTTTCAGTTTTGTGCTTAGTTTGCCCGCGAACCCCGCCTTTCAACATAAAAAAATTTACCAAAGGGAGAGTGCTGCAAAATGAACAGCGAAAGCAAAAAAACCAGAGCCATCATCGTCGTCGGACTTATGGCGGCGTTGGTTTTCATCTTCACGTATATCCGTATAGAAATCCCGACCCCGCTGGGCAAGACCATGCTTCACCTGGGCAACGTCATGTGCCTGCTGTCCGCGCTGCTGTTCGGCGGGACGCGCGGCGGGCTTGCCGCCGGCTTCGGCTCGATGTTCTTCGACCTGTTCGACCCGATATACCTGCCCGAGTGCTGGGTGACCTTCATCATGAAGTTCTGCATGGCGCTCGTGTGCGGTCTGGTCGCCCACGCGGGCGAAAAAAGAGCCCTTGCGCGCGGCGAAAAGCCGAGAGCTCCGAGATGGCGCATGGCGCTCGGCGCGGTGCTCGGCTCGCTGACCTACGTTGCGCTTTATATGTGCAAGACCTATATCGTCGAGCGGCTCATAAAGGGCTTCGAGCTTCAGACGGTGCTCGTCACCATGACCACCAAGGGAACGGTGTCGCTCGTCAACGGACTCATTGCGGTCGTCGCCTCGCTCATACTGTGCTTTGCAATCAAGCCCGCGCTGGAAAAGTCCGGCATGGCGGATAAGCTCGGAGTGAAGTAAAATGCAGCTTAACATCGTGCTCGTTGAGCCGCAGATACCGCAGAACACCGGCAACATCGCGCGCACCTGCGCTGCGACGGGAGCGAGGCTGCACCTCGTGCGCCCCATGGGCTTTGAGCCGGACGACTCCAAGCTCAAGCGTGCGGGGCTGGACTACTGGCATCTGCTGGACATAACCTACTATGACGGACTGGAGGATTTCTTTTCGAAGAACTCCGGCGAGTTTTACTATTTTTCCACCAAGGGCAGGCGGCGTTACAGCGACGTGCACTATTGCGACGGCGACTACATCGTATTCGGCAGAGAGGACGCGGGGCTGCCGGAAAAGCTGCTGTATGACAACTACGAGCGCTGCGTGAGGCTGCCCATGATAAAGGATGCGCGCAGCCTGAACCTGTCCAACACGGTCGCCATAGCGGTCTACGAAGCGCTGCGCCAGAACGACTTTTGTTCGCTTTCGGACGAGGGCGCGCTGCGGGATTACACTTTCTGAGCTTTTTCGGTGATTTTTTCGCCGCGATAGGTTATAATCTACTCACACGACAAAACAACCGTATTCGGAGGTCAACATGAACAGCGACGCCGGTATAAAAAGCATAATCAAAAAAATGTCGCTCGAGGAAAAAGCGCTTATGTGCGCGGGAACCGGAAGCTGGCATACCGACGCGATACCCCGTCTCGGAGTGGACTCGGTCATGATGACCGACGGACCTCACGGGGTGCGCCGCGAACTCAACGAGGACAGCCTGCTGTCCAAAAGCGCGCCCGCGACCTGCTTTCCGAGCGCGGCGACGCTCGCGTGCGGCTACGACCGCGAGCTCATGGAGCAAGTCGGCGCGGCGCTG
This sequence comes from uncultured Oscillospiraceae bacterium, assembly GCA_964466125.1. Taxonomy (GTDB): domain Bacteria; phylum Bacillota; class Clostridia; order Oscillospirales; family Ruminococcaceae; genus JAUNBN01. Next base: position 8,269 of record CAYXRE010000030.1, on the reverse strand, counting down.
GGCGCCGAGGCGCGCGAGCAGGGCGTTTCCATGCTGCTCGGACCGGGCGTAAACATCAAGCGCTCGCCGCTTTGCGGGCGCAATTTCGAATATTTTTCCGAGGATCCCTTCGTTGCGGGCGAGCTTGCCGCGCCGCTTATCGACGGTATTCAGAGCACCGGAGCGGGGGCGTGCATAAAGCATTACTGCTGCAACAATCAAGAGAAAAAACGCTTTATCTGCGACAGCCGCGTGGACGAGCGCGCGCTGCACGAGATATATCTCGAAGCGTTTCGCATTGCAATAAAAAAGTCCAAGCCCTTTGCCGTCATGTCCTCGTACAATCACACCAACGGGGAGTATTCCGGCGAGAGCGAAAAGCTGATTAAAAAGACGCTTCGCGGTGAATTCGGCTTCGACGGCATGGTCGTCAGCGACTGGGGAGCGGTGAGCGACCGCGTCGCGGGCATACGCGCGGGTCTGGATCTGGAAATGCCCGGAAAGACCGCCGAGCGTTCCAAGGAGATAATCGCCGCGATAAAGAACGGCAGCCTCAAGGAGAGCGCGCTCGACGAATGCGTCGGACATATCCTGGGATTTGTGCGGCGCTGCTGCGCCGCGCCCGCCGCGCCGAGATGCGACTACAACGACAACTCCGCGCTCGCGAGGACCGCGAGTGAGAAATGCGCGGTACTGCTCAAAAATGACGGCGGACTGCTGCCGCTTGAGGATAAAAAACCGTTTGCGGTAATCGGCAACTTTGCCAAGAACGCGCGCTATCAGGGCGCGGGCAGCTCGATAATCAACCCGACGAGTATGCGAAGCGCGCTCGAGGAGCTGGACTCGCTGGGCGTGGACTATGACTTCGCGGGCGGCTACAACATGGACGGCTCGACCGACGACGCGCTCATATCCGAAGCGTGCGACGCGGCACGACTGAGCGGGCGCGCGGTTATTTTCGCGGGACTTCCCGACGCATACGAAAGCGAGGGATTTGACCGCGACAACATGGATATGCCCGCGGGTATGCTGCGGCTTATCGACGCGGTCTGCTCATGCTGTGAAAAGGTGGCGGTCGTGCTCATGCTCGGCGCGCCTGTCGTGCTGCCCTTCGCGCAGCGGGCGAAATCTATACTCTGTATGTATCTCGGCGGTCAGAACGCGGGAGCCGCCGCCGCAAGACTGATAATCGGAAAAGCCAACCCGAGCGGCAGCCTTGCCGAGAGCTGGCCGAAAAAGCTCTCGGACGTGCCGTGCTATGCGTATTACGACAAAAACCGCCGCATCTGCGAGTACCGCGAGGGCATATACGTCGGCTACCGCTATTATGAGGGAGCGGGCGTGCCGGTCGAGTTCAAGTTTGCCCACGGGCTTTCCTATACGACCTTTTCATTTGAAAACGCCTCTCTGTCCAAAAAGCGCATAACCGACGGCGAAACGATAAAACTAAGAGCGACGCTCAAAAACACCGGCGCGCGCGCGGGCGCAAAAACAGTGTTCGTGTTTGTGAGCGAAAAGGACTCGGCGGTAAAGCAGCTCAAGGGCTTTGCCAAGCTCTCGCTTGAGCCGGGCGAGGAAAAGCGGGTGAGCATCGAGCTTCCCTTTGAGGCGTTTTGCTACTATGACCCCAAGACCGGACGGCGCGCGGCGACGGGGGCACAGACGGTGTACGCGGGACTATCGCTGGACGAACTGAGCTTTTGCGCAGACGTTTCCGTCGAGCCGCAGCGCCCGAAGAAGCCGGCGGCATACTTTGGCGCAAAACAGGCGGCTGCGCTGCCCGACGACATATTCTACGCGCTCACGGACAAATGCCCCGAGCCGGACAAAAAGCCGTACACGCTCAACAGCACCCTTTCGGACATCTCGGGCACGCTTGCGGGCAAAATCATGCGCTCGGTCGTCAACAAGACGATGAACGCCGACGGCGAAGACCTCAACGAGGCGAACCGCGCGATGAACGAGCGCGCGATGGACGATATGCCGCTGCGGGCGCTGTGCGCGCTGTCCGGCGGCGCGTTTCCGAGAAATTTCGCGGACGCGGTGGTCGCGCTTGCGAACGGAAAACTATTGCGGGGGATAGGTTATGTTCTTAAAAAGTAAAAGCACCGGCAACGAATACACCGACTCGGTGCGCATGGTGCGCGATGCAAGGATTCTGAATATCTGCGTGTGCTCGCTTGCCATGCTCGCGCTCGTCGGCGTGAGCATATATGCGCTTTCCACCGACTACACGCTGCTCGTTTGCAGCGCGTGCGTGTGCGCGCTCGTGCCGCTTGCGGCGCTGCTCGTGAAAACGATAACCGAGCTGCGCGCCGTGTCCGACATCGCCTACCGCGGCGTTTTCGCCGCGCGCCTGACCCGTTCGCAGCAAAGCGAAATGCGCAGAAATCTCGTGCGCCAGGGTCAGAGCTTCTATCTTGCGTTCTTCCTGTGCCTGTGCACGCCCGAGTGCGTGCTGCTCGTCATACTCTCGGCAGTGAAGCAGTCGGCGACCTTTCTTATGATAATGGCGGTGTTTACGCTCGCGGCTCTTGCGTGTGCGTTTGTCGCGTCGTTGTATCTCGCCGCGCGGCTCAACGTCAAGCACGCCTTTTGCACCGTGTCCTCGCGCGGGATAATCACCTCCAAGGAGGTCATTCCCTTCGACGCGCGCCGCGGCGAGGTGTATATGCTCATTCGCTACAATGACTACTATATGATTCAATATAAACGCACCGAGCTGTTCGGAATCAAGCGTACGGCGGTCTACATATTCCCGACCGACGGCATCGTCAAGAACGGAATCGACGAGGACCCCGCCGTTTTGCTCTCACGCACCTTCGGACTGCGCTCTTACAAGTCCAAAGCGGTGCCTTTTGAGGAAAAGCGGGAATTTTACTATCGGACAAAGGATAAGCCCCTCAAGGCGGTCGGAGCGGCAGCACAGTAAAACATGACCCGAAATAATTACGACGGCGTATCGAAGGATTTTGAAAACGACGACCTGTGCGCGCGCACTGTCAGACGCACGAGGCTTCGCGCAAAAACCTTCACCGGCGGCGCGGCGATTTTGACGCCGTGCGCGCTGTGCGCCGTCTTTTTGATTGCCTTTTCGCTGTACGCGCTGTCTGTTTCCGGCGCGGCGCGCGCCGCCGAGCGGTCGGCGGTGTTCGCGGCAGGCGCGGGAAGCGCGGCGGGAGCAAAGGAAACAGCGGACACGAAAAACGGCGCGTCGCTGCGTCAAAGCGGCGGTGTGACGCGGGTCTCGCGCGGCGGTATGGAAATGCTGCTGGTCAACAAGGAGTTTCCCGTCCCGCGCGACTACGGCGGCGGTATGGACGAAAACGCGCAGCGCGCGCTCGATGAAATGCTCGCGGCGGCGGAAAAAGAGAAAGTCTATATGTATGTCGGCTCGGGCTATCGCAGCTATGAGGCGCAGTCGGCGCTGTACGACGCAGCCGTCGCCCGCTCGGGCGCGGAGCACGCGGAGATTTTCAGCGCGAGAGCGGGGCATTCCGAGCACCAGACGGGGCTTGCCGCCGACCTCGGCGCGGTCAGCGACACGAGCACCTATCTCGAGCGCTCGTTCGAGACCACGCCGGAATTTGCGTGGCTGCAAAAAAACGCCGCCGACTTCGGCTTCATTCTGCGCTACGGCGACGGCAAGACCTACGCGACCGGCTACGGCTATGAGCCGTGGCACTTCCGCTATGTCGGAGCTGAGCTTGCCAAAGCCATAAGCGAAAGCGGGCTTTGCGTCGAGGAGTATTTTGGGCTTGCGTGATACCATAACAAAAGCACCCCGCCGTCGGCAGGGTGCTTCTTTTGCGTTTTGCGCAAAATCTCCGTAAGAGGATAAACGAACTGCCCGCCGCGCGGGAAGTAAACGCCGTTTTGACCGTTGTCAGTTGACCAGCGCCGAGTTTATCGCTTCAAGCGCTTTGTCATTGTCCTCGGAAATCACGTAGACGAGATAGGTTCCCTTTTCGGTTTCGATTTCGGTCTCCAGTCGGTCGCGGGTGAGCTGCGCCTGGTCGGGCAGATACTGGTCCCACATCTTCTGGTAGTCGTCAAAATAGCTTGCAAACGCCGACTTGACCTCATCCGCCTTTCCCTCGGCGGGCAGAACGACCCAGTACATGCTCGCGTGCACGTTCATGAGCGGAAAGCCTGCGGCGTACTCGGTGACGAGCGAGGGGTCGATGCCGAACACCGAGGACATGGTGCCCTCGTCAATTTCGGTCATGGAAGGGAAAAGTTCAAGCGAGGAGAGCTGCTGCTTTGCTTTGTCCAAGTCGAGCGACTTTGCCTTTGCCGCGCTTTGCGTCGAGCACGCGCACAGACACACCGTCAAGAGCAGCGACAGGAATATGATTGAGAGTTTTTTCATAGCGTTCCTTTCTGCGGCGGGCGTAAAGCATGCGCCGCTTGGTAATTAGGTGCGCGCGCAGGGAATTTTTGTTGCGTTTTGTCAAAATAGTCAAAACGCTTTGAAAAGCCCGCGCGATGGGTTATAATTATCATTACCGCAAGGCGGTCAATTATTATAAAAGGAGAAAACGAATGAGCACTCATATCGGCGCAACGCCGGGAGAGATAGCGCAGGGGATACTGCTTCCGGGCGACCCCATGCGCGCAAAGTACATCGCGCAGAACTTCTTCACCGACGCGAAGCAGTTCAACAACGTCCGCGGTATGCTCGGCTATACGGGCGTCTACGAGGGAACGAAAATCTCGGTCATGGGCACGGGAATGGGCATACCGTCCATTTCGATATATGTCAATGAGCTTATGGGCGAATACGGCGTCAAGACCGCGATTCGCATTGGAACCTGCGGGTCGATGAACCCCGAGCTGCACATCAAGGACGTGCTGTTTGCGCAGGGTGCGTGCACCGACAGCGATTTTAACCACCTCACCTTTAACGGCACCTACTGCCCGACCTCCGACTTTGAGCTGCTGCGCTGCGCCGTGGCTTATGCAAAGTCGATGGGCATTAAGCACAAGGTCGGCATCGTGCTGTCCTCGGACAGTTTCTATCAAGAGGAGCTGCTCGCAGAGCGCAACGCGCTTTGGATGAAATACGGCGTTATGGCGGCGGAGATGGAAAGCGCTGCGCTGATGACCATTGCGAAGAAATACGGCGCTCGTGCGCTCGGGATAATGACCGTCTCCGACTCGATAGTCGCCAAGGAACCCGAGATGACCGCGCAGGAGAGAGAGCAGTCGCTCAACGATATGATAACCATAGCCCTCAAAACGGCTTGCAAATTCACCGACAAGGAGGCGAACTGAAGATGAGCACTCCTCATAACAGCGCACAGCCCGGCGATATAGCGAAAAGCATACTTCTGCCTGGCGACCCCCTTCGTGCAAAGTACATCGCCGAAAAATTCCTCGATAATGCCGTATGCTTCAACGAGGTTCGCGGAATGCTCGGCTTTACGGGCACCTATAAGGGCAAAAAGGTCTCGGTCATGGGCACCGGCATGGGCGTGCCGTCCATTTCCATATACGTCAACGAGCTGATGATGTTCTACGGCGTAAAGAATCTCATTCGCGTGGGTACCTGCGGGTCGCTTCGCGAGGACATCGGGCTCAAGGACGTCATTCTCGGCATCGGCTGCTGCACCGACAACGGTGTGCTGCGTCACACCTTCCCCGGCGATTACGCCGCCGTCGCGAACTTCGATTTGCTCAACACCGCCTACGACAAGGCGGAGGCTATCGGCAAAAAGGTGTTCGTGGGTCTGCTCAAGACCTCGGATATGTTCTATCCCGAGAAGATGGAGCTGGATATGTGGAAGAAGTACGGCGTGCTCGGCATGGAGATGGAGGGCGCCGCGCTTTACACCTTTGCCGCCAAGCACAACTGCCGCGCGCTTTGCATGTGCTCGGTCTCGGACGGACCGTACACCAAGGGCGAGCTTACGAGCGAGGAGCGCGAGCGCTCGCTCGACGACATGATACGCATAGCGCTTGACACCGCAATCGAGTTCGAGGACTGAGGCAACAAATGGTTACAGTTGCCCGAATCCGTTGACAGCGGGATATTTCGGTGCTATATTGTATATGATAGAAGAAAGGTGAAAGAGTGGGGGTCCCCACTCTTTCATTTATGTAAGGACACTTGCCGTTGTGCGCGGCGGAAAGGACGGGAACAATGGCGAAAAAAACGAACACCGTCAGCGCCGTGCGGGAGCTTGCGCTGCCTGCGGCACAGCGGCTGGGACTTGCGCTGTGGGACGTGCTTTTCGTAAAGGAGGGTACCTACAGATACCTTCGCGTCATCATCGACAAGGAAGGCGGCGTGGACTCGGACGACTGCGAAAAGCTCTCGCGGGAGCTCAACGACGCGGTGGACGAGCTGATGCAAAACGAGGAGTACGACTTTTTTGAGGTCAGCTCCCCGGGGCTTGCGCGCGAGCTGCGAAACGACGAGCACCTTGCGGCGTATCTCACGCAGCCGGTGCGGCTGACGCTGTATAAGCCGGACGAGAACAAAAGTAAGGAATTCGCAGGCACGCTCGACAGTTATGACGGCGAGCATATCACCGTTTCGGGACGCGAATTTCTCAAAAGCGACATAGCATCCATAAAGGCGAACGACGACCAAGACATATAAAGGAGAAACAGAAAAAATGAACGCCGAATTCTTTGAAGCTCTCGAACTGATAGAAAAAGAGCGCGGCATCCCCGCGGATTACCTTGCGGAAAAAATCAAAAACGCGATAGTTATCGCGGTGCGCAAGGATTTCGGAGAGCAGTCGGTCATCAACGTGGAGATTGACCCCGAAAAGCAGTCCTTCAAGGTGCTGCTTTGCAAGGAGGTCGTCGAGGAGGTCGAGGACCCCGATACCCAGATGACGCTCGAGGAGGCGCAGGGCTACCGCTCGCGCGCCAAGATAGGCTCCACAATCGAGATACCGCTCAAGACCAAGGAGTTCGGGCGTATCGCCGCCCAGACCGCCAAGCACGTTATCCGTCAGGGTATTCGCGAGGCGGAGCGCAGCCAGCTTTGCGAGCAGCTGCAAAGCAAGAAGGGCGAGATAATAACCGCAAGCGTTATACGCATGGACCCCAAGAAGGGCGCGGCTATTGTCGAAATAGGCGGCAGCGAGGCAATGCTTCCCAAGTCCGAGCAGGTGCCGACCGAGATTCTCAGCGACGGCGACCGCATAAAGGTCTACGTCGTGGACGTCGCGGTGGGCGAGCGCGGACCCAAAATAATGATTTCACGCACCCACCCGGGGCTTGTCAAGCGGCTGTTTGAAAACGAAGTCCCCGAGATATACGACGGGACTGTCGAGATAAAGGGCATCTCGCGCGAGGCGGGCATGAGAACCAAGCTCGCGGTCTACTCCAAGGACGAGAACGTCGATCCCCGCGGCGCGTGCATAGGTCCGCGCGGCTCGCGCGTTTCCAGCATAGTTGACGAGCTCGGCGGCGAAAAGATTGATATAATCCTCTGGAACGAGGAGCCGGAAAAGTTCATCGCAGAGGCGCTGTCCCCCGCGTCGGTCGTCTCGGTCAAGATACTCGACGGCGACGCGCGCGCGTGCAGCGTGACCGTGCCCGACCATCAGCTCTCGCTTGCCATCGGCAACAAGGGTCAGAACGCCCGCCTCGCCGCAAGACTTACGGGCTACAAGATAGATATTCGTCCCGAGAGCGGCTACTACGGCGAGGATGAGAACGCCCAGACCGAGCCGACCGAAGCGGACGACGTGCAGGACGCGCAGGAGTAACGCGCGCATCGGAGGCAGCACATGAAAACACGCAAGGAACCTGTCCGTATGTGTACCGGCTGCCGTGAGGGCAAGCCGAAAAAGGAGCTTGTGCGGGTGGTCAAAAGCCCGCAAGGCGAGATTTCGGTCGACCTGACCGGCAAGAAATCCGGACGCGGGGCTTATATCTGCCAAAGCGCCGAGTGTCTTGCCCGCGCGCGCAAGCAAAAGAGCCTCGAGCGGGCGCTGGAATGCCCGATAAGCGAGGAGATATACGCAAGGCTCGAGCGTGAAATAGGAGAAAAAGCACCGGATGAACAATGACCGTCTGCTCGGCTCGCTGGCGATGTGCCGCGCCGCAGGAAAACTGAAAATCGGCTTTGATGCGTCCAGGGAAGCGATATTCGCACGAGCGCCGCTCGTCGTGATAGCTTCGGACGCCTCACAGCGGACACGCACGTCCATTGAGTCGCTCGCGAAGGAAAACGGCGTGAAGGTGCTGGCGCTCACTCAAAGCGCAGCGCAGATAGAGGCGGTCGTCGGCAGGAGCTTCGCCGTCGCGGCGCTTGTCGATGAGAATT
>CAYXRE010000029.1:13901-16019 GCA_964466125.1 uncultured Oscillospiraceae bacterium | reverse complement strand
TGCCGTTCACCACGCTGCTGTCGGGGGCAACGGTGCTTTGCATTACGTAAAGCAGCCGCTCGTGCTCGCTTTCGACGAGCTTGAAGCTGTTGCCGTCTTTCATAATATCCGTGCCCCAACGGGTGGATACAAAGTTGCTCAGCGCGGCTTTCGCGGAAATTATGACCGTGTCGCCGAACTGCGAGCCGTCTCCGGGAGTCACCCCCGTCAGCCCGACAACGTCGCCGCTGAGCGTGAGCGTTTTACCGTGCGGGAACACCAGTTCGCCGCGGCTCGTTTCGCTGCCGCCGACAAGGCTTCCGAGCGATGCGCTCTCGGCGAGGGTTAGGCTTCCGCCGAGCAGCGACAGCGCAATATTCGGGCTGCTGCCGAAGGTGTTGGCGGCTGTCTTGACGTACGTCAAGGCGTTGTCTATGACGAGACTGTCTATGTATTCGCACTTCGGCAGCGCGGCGGGCGAGCTTTCGCTGCCGCAAACGCCGAAGTTGACCGTGCATCCGCCGTCTACGACCTTTGTTCCGTTCGTTGAGTAGTTTCCGTAGACTTCGCCGGAGAAGGGCAGAGGATTGCCGACGCCCGAGCTGAGGAGAAGCTCGGCTTCTCCGGTCATTGAGCCGGTGCTTGCCGGCTCCTCAGCGAGGTAAATATCACCGCTCACCGTGCCGCCGCTAATCTCCAGCAGCGCGCCGCCGTGCGTTTTGCCGTTCAGACCGCCGCCCACGAGGTTCTTTATCTTCCCACCGCTCATAACTATGCTGTTGCCGGTCGAAAAAGCGTTGTGTGCGCCGCCGTAAACGGTGTACTGAGAAAGGTCGTAGCCTGCCGATGTGCTGCCGCCCACGCCGGACAGCGTTATTGTTTTGTTGCCGTTTTGCAGCTTAATAAGCGTTGTGTTCGCGTTTGCTCCGTCAACAATACTTATGCCCGCTCCCATTGCAAACAGCTTCTTGTTCACAGTGTCCACGACGACGGGGCTCAGACGGTAATCATAAACCGTGCCGTTTTGCTCAACGTAGATCGTGCGCGAGCCGGAAACCGAAAGCTTCGCTTCCGACGCGCCGTCTTTGTATTTCAGCAGCAGCGCGTCCTCGGCGGCGTTTTCATCAACATCGAAGTTTATTCGTCCGCTGTTTATGTTGCCTGTCACGTTGAGATATGCGCCTTCTGTGAGGAAAACACTGCCGCCTGCGTTGACGCTCTTGACCTCGGCGCTTTTGTCGTTGGTGCACTCGTCGTCAAGATGCAGCGAGCTGTTTTGAGGCAGATTCAGTATATCGACGTTTGAGAGCATGACGGTGTCGGTCATATCGACCGTTTCACCCGCAAGCGAGATGTGAGAGCTGCTCAAGCTGAGCTGGCAAAGGTCTGTGTAGGAGCTATCCCCGAGTGCTCTTTTTGCGCCCATGGCTGCAAGCTCGGCAGGCTCGTCGGCAGTTCCCGTGTTTGCGAACTCGACGCGGAAAACGTTGCGCACCGTGTCGTGTTCATCTGGGTTTTCAATCGCAAAAATCTCGGTGTCCGAAAGCTCCGGCTCGCCGCTTATGTGTATGGTCGTCTTGACGTCGGTGCTGCTTGCGTCTGTCGCATAGCCTGCAAACGTCGGCGCGCCGTAAACGCCGTACACCCTGCCGCCGCTGATATTGACGTTGCTTGCGACGCTCACCGCTTTGTCCAGCGCGCCCGCGTAGAGCTTAAACACATCGCCGTCATTCATGTCGATTTGACAGCTGCCCGTGGTGACTGCGGCGCTCATCGAGCCGCCGAAAACCGACCAGCCTGTCAGGTCATAGCCCGCGCTTGTGCTGCCGTCCGCCCCGAAAATCGGTATCGGAGTGTTGTCGTCGCGGCAGATGACCGTGCCTTCGCCGCCCGCCGCCTTGTCGATAATTATGTGTGTGCCGTTGGCAAATATCCGCTGGTTGTATGCGTCCACCGATATGGGCAGCTTGACAAAATCCCGCTCGCCCAATGTCGCCGCTTCGGCGTAGTAGCTCTCGCCGCTTTGCAGTCTAAGCTGAGCGACCGAGGCGGGAAGTCGGAAATATATGCCGCCGTTTACGGAATAAAGGTCTTCGGTTCCGTACTCGGGCGAAATTGCGTCCACCGCCAGAGCGTTTG
>CAYXRE010000029.1:0-13851 GCA_964466125.1 uncultured Oscillospiraceae bacterium | reverse complement strand
ATGTGAAGGGTGACCTTGCCGAGTGCGTCGCCGTTCACATTATGGGCGTTCAGCACCTCGCCTGCAACGCTGCCGCCGTTTATCGTCACATTGACGTTATCCCCGCCGACCGTACTGCCGCTTGCGTCCAGCGTGCCGCCGTAGACGGTGACGCTGCCGATGCCCGTGACGCCGTTTGACTTAAAGCGCCCCGAGACCATCGTTAAACTGCCGGCAGTGCCGCCCTGAGCGACTCCGGAGAGCGCAATGCCCGGATTGCTGCCGCTGCCGGTAAACGTAACAAGACCCGGTGCGGAGGTGCCGTAATCGATTGCCGAAAGCGAGAGCGATGAATTGACCTGCACTGCGCTTCCGGTTTTGTTGGATATCAAGCAGTCTTTACTGCCTGCGACAAGCGACAGCTCTGCTTGTGCGTCTGCGCGAATCATTGCGTCGGGTTCACCGAATGCGCTGACACAGTTCAGCGAAAGGCTCTGGGTATCCGTCCCTAAAATGATGGTGTGATTCCCGCTTATGGCCTCGATATAGAAAGCGCGGTCTTCCGCTGCTGTTATTGTGCCGTATACGGTCAGTGCGCCGCTGTATTCAATAAACTCAGCGTGTCCCTCCAGGGCGCTTGTGCGATAATAGTTATTGCCGTTCTCTTCTTTCAGTTCAATGAAATTGAGATAACCGCGAGGGTCGTTTATATTCACCACACTCGTCGTGCTCATCCACAGCGCCCTGAGGGTGTAGTGGCTTTCGTCTATCTTGAAGCTGGTTATCGGTGTGGTCGAACCTGCAAGCGCCCAGCCGCGAAACACGAAGCCGTCCCTGGTCGGCGGTGTGTCGGTCTGGAGGACGTTCACCGTGTCGCCCGAGTGATAGATTTTGTTATCGACAGGCGCAGTGCCCGTGCCGCCGTTTAGGTCATATATCGGCTGGTAACAGCGCACGTCGGGTATGCGTCCGGTGGTGTAGTCCACCGTGACTGCGCCGCAATCGACGCCGTTGATACGAAGCCGCAGCAGCATCTCGGCGGCGTGAACTCTGCACTTATATTCCCCGACCGCGCCATGCACCTTTTCGAGGGTGTACACCCTGTAGGAGTGATACTGAGAATGCAGCGTGACCCTCGCGTCGCTCGGCAGATCGCCGCCGTTTACGGTCAGCTTGAGATAAATATCGCGCTCGAGCACATTGCTCATGTACATCTTTTGTATTTCGGGCGGCTCGACCCAGTCCATGGGGATTATGCCGTGTTTCTGCCCTTTGTACATAGTGTTCGCAAACATCTCGTCGCGCAGCTTCGCGTCAACATAGCGGCCTATCGCGTTGGTGTCAAATGCGTGGGAGTAATCCACGCCGGAGGCGAAGTTGATCCAAAGCTGGTTCACGCCGCCGTTGGCGAGGCGGCTTTGTATGATGCTGTCCTGCTTTTGCACGCAGTGCCACTTGTCGCTCTCGGCGTTCCTGCCGCCGAATTTATAGCAGTCCTGCCCGCACAGCGTCTGAGTGCCGTTGAAGTTGCCGGAAAAATAGGTGTCGTCACCCCAGACCTTTCGCGCGTCTATGCCTATTGCGGGGTTTCGGTCGGAGGCATAACGGCGCACGAGCACGATTTTTCCGCGAACCTCGTCAAGCGTGGGCACACGGTTCTCGGTATAGAAAATGTCACCCTGTTGGGCGATATAATGTTCGAGCAGACCTTCAAAGGATACGCCGTTGACCATAGACGCGCGTCTGTCGTTCTTTATGCTCATAACGATGCATTCGCCCGGGTTAGCCTGAAAGAAGCGGCGGATATAAACAAGAATCGAACCAAACTCCACTTTGCAGTCATAATCCGAATGGAAGAAGCGCAGAGTTTCGTCAAGTAATACCTCTCGACCGTCTTGGTCTTCGGCGTAGTTCAGCCCGAGCCGCGCGTCGATAAAGCGTATGCCGTGTTCTATCTGCCACGGGATGTCGTGATACTGGCACTTGCCCATCGAGCAAGCCCTCGCGGCGCTGTCGTGGGTGCCGGGTATGGTGAACTGTCCGAGCTGAAGACTGCCGTCGACAAAGGTCATCCAGTTGCGGCTCATGTCGTAATATATGCCCATGCCGGTGTCCGCGTTTGCGTCCGCGTCCTGAGGATATGCGGCATAATCGTCTGCTGCGCTGCTCGACACGGCATAGGTTTCCCCGCCGCTGCTCTCGGCGAGCGCCGTCGGCAGCATGGAGAGCATCAGTATCAGACAAAGCAGCAGACAGATACATTTTTTCATAGTTTTGATACCTTCTTGAGTATAGCCTTTTTGGCAGCGGTTGTTTTCTATCCGATAAGGGCGTTCAAGCCGCCGAACACGACCGACTTGACGCGCGCCTTGTTTTGCGCGCTGTTTTCAAGATAGCCGTGTATGAATTTCTCCGCATAATAGAACGCCATCGAGGTGATATAGTCCCACAAAATCAGATAGGTATCATCGTCGAGCGGGGCGGCTGCGTTAAACGCCGCCTTAGCCGCGAGCAGAAATTCGTCGGCGCGCGGGTTTCGTGATGTGGGGTCGAAGCCGAACTCGAGAGTGTATCGGTTGTAGTACATCGAGCCGTCGGGGTCGGACAGAAAGGTTTCCAGCATAATATCCCACAGCTCGTATATGTCCTTGCCCTCATTTGCATACCGCATCACCTCGTCCATGTGCGTGCGGTCAAAGGTCTGGGCTGCCGCGTCGAGGTAGCCGCGCTTGGTGCCGAAAACATTGAACACGGTGCAGTCGGATATGTCGCAAAGCGCCGCAATTCGTTTTGCCGTCACCTTGCTCATGCCGTCCTTTGCGCCGATTTTGTAGATTGCCCGAATTATCTTTTTATCGGTGTCCTCAAGCTGTCGAAAGCTCATATTCCGTCCGCCGTCCTATCTCGTTTTTGAATTCAGCATAAATGAATTGTGTCAAGTAAATACATTTTAACACTAATTTAGCGACAGCTAAATAGTTGCCGCAAAATATTCTCGAAAAGTTCATCATTTCCTATCGACCCGTCTGCCGATAACACCCCGCGCCGCAGCCGGACAAGGGGAAGCAGAGCGTGCGAATTGTCTCGCGAATCGGAGCGCGAGCCGACGCATTCAATAATTCGAAATGCCGCAGCGCCGAACTAAGCTGAAAAAGCTCCCTTAGCCTTATGGCAAAGGGAGCTTTTGCGCTATGTATTTTACGCACTCAAAACGCGATTAAGCCCAAATGCTCGAGCAGGATTTTCAGCCCGATGAGCACGAGAATGACCCCGCCCGCAAGCTCAGCGCGGGATTTGTAGCGCGAACCGAAGCGGTTGCCGACCCACACACCCAGCAGCGAGAGCGCAAAGGTGACGATGCCGATCGTGCCGACGCACAGCCCGATGTCGGTGTTCGGCAGCAGCGCGAAGGTGACTCCGACGGCGAGCGCGTCTATGCTTGTCGCAACGGCGAGCATGAGCAGTTCGCGCAGATCCGGCGAGTCGGAATCTTTTGCGCACTCCTTACATTCGTCGCCTTCCTTCAGCGCGTCCGCGATCATCTTTCCGCCGATGAAACCGAGCAGCACAAAGGCAATCCAGTGGTCGAACTGGATGATGTAGCGCTCAAACTGACTGCCGAGCAGCCATCCGACAAACGGCATAAGCGCCTGAAAACCGCCGAAGAACAGAGCGATTGTCAGCGCGTGCGTGCGATTGAGCTTTTTCATGCCAAGTCCCTTGCAGACCGCAACCGCAAACGCGTCCATGGAAAGCCCGACGGCTATCAAAACAAGCTCGATGAAACTCAAAAAAAGCACCCCTTAAAAGAAAATATCGGGCGCGCGCCCGATATTGCATACTCAGGCACGGCGAACCGTACATGAGTCTTGTCATTTAATTCAAGCCAGGCGATTATGCGCCAGTATGTTGACTTGACGCGCCAAAAGGCGCTGACTACTCCCTCATATAATATTGTGACTATACATGATTATATTTCGGTTTGTCAAGCGCATATTGTCGTATGTATGCGGCGCGGGCTCATTCGATTACGGGCGCAGCGACGGGAACGATTATGCACTCTATCAGCTCCAGCCCGTCCGGCGTGACAGCGCGCTGCAAGGTGGAGCGCACAGGGGTCGTCTGCCCGTCCGGACGGCAGATTCGCAGCGAAACGCTGATTTTCTCGTCCGAATCCTTTGCGCGCGCAATCGTCTCGCGCGCAAGCACGCGGTCGGACTCGTGAATGACGCTGAGTGTTCCGCACTCGCGAACAACGTCGTTGTATTCGTCCGCATTGTCGTAGCCGAGCACCGTGAGCGCGGTCGAGTTGCAGCCGATGAAAACGGGCGCGCCGTCGGCGTAGCTGTAAACAATCACTCCGCAGGGAATCGTGTCGTAAAGGGTCTGCAAAAACACCCGCTGGCGCTCAAGCTCGAGCGTTCTGCGCGAGTCCTCGTCCTGCGCCAAGCGAATCGAATGTATGTCGGTCATGACGCCGCTTGCGCAATATACTCCGTCGCGCCGGGCGGTAACGCGCCCAGAGATGAGCGTCCAACGGTAACCGCCGTCCTTGTGCAGATGACGGAAGGAGGCGCTGATCGCGGCGTTGACGCCGATTTTCAGCGAGCGCTCGATGAGCGTGGAAAGCTCGGGCAGGTCGTTGGGGTGCACGGCACAAAGCGCGTTGGAGCCGAAGCGCTTGGTGAATTCCTTGCGAGTGAAACCGAACATCGAGCAGGTGTTGTCGTTGAAGTAGCTGAGCGCCGCCGAGCTCGGGTCGCGGAATTCGTATGTCACGATTCCGCCCGGTACCGAGTCGATGATTGCGCTCAGGTGCTCGGACAGGCTTCGGTTGCGCTGTTCGAGCAGCTTGTTTTTGCTGATGTCCTCAATGGCGATATAGAATACGCTGCGGTCGGGACTGTGCGCGATGAGCTGAACGCGCACGCTCAGCCACAGCAGCTTGTCCTCCCGCGACGGGTGCAGCCAGCGGCACTCAGCCTTGCCCTCGATACCGGTCATTCGCGCCCTTTCGAGCATGGAAAGGAAAGCCGCGCGGTCATCGGGGTGTATGGAATCCATCACGCGGTTTTTGATGTTGAAATAGCGCGAGCGGTCCACTCCGACCACGTCGAAAAACTTGTCGTTCACCCTCAACGCCTCGGCGCGCCCGTCGTGCAGCTCAAAAAGTCCCGCCGCCCCGACAAAGCTGTTGAAGATGACCGTTGCCTGCGCGTCCGGACTCCAGAACTCGGAGGAGTTGAAGAAGCTCGCGGTAAAAGTGGCTTCCGTCAGCGTTTCACAAAGCAGCTTGGCGAGCAGAGGTTCAAATTCCCGCACAGTCAGCGGCTTGGAGTACAAAAAGCCCTGAACGCGTGAGCAGCCGATGGTTTTCAGATAATCCGCCTGACGCGAGGTCTCGACGCCCTCCGCAATGACCGGCAGTCCGAGCCAGCGAGCCATGCGCACGACGGAATTTAGGATTACGCCGCCGCGTCCCGCGGTGTCCTCGTCCGAGATGAACTTCAAGTCCAGCTTGAGCAAATCGACAGGTACATCCTTGAGGGTGTTCAGCGACGAGTAGCCGGAGCCGAAATCGTCCATTTCCACAAAGAAACCGGCGTCGCGCAGCTTTTGCGTCATGTTGATAAGCTGGGTCGGGTTTTCCATGTAGGCGGTCTCGGTTATCTCAAGGTGCATCATGGAGGAATCGAGGTCGTACTCCCTAAGCAGCCCTTCAAGTATCTCGCAAAGGTGCGGGTTATACACGTCCACACGCGAGAGGTTCACGGAAATGGGCACGATTTCGCTGCCTGCGTCCAGCCATTGGCGCAGCGTTCGGCAGACGCTTTCCCACACATACATATCAAGCTGAGTGATAAAGCCGCTCTTTTCAAAAATGGGAATAAATTCAACGGGGGATATGAGTCCCTTTTCGGGGTGCAGCCAGCGCACGAGAGCCTCCGCGCCGATGAGCGCGCCGGTCACGGTGTTGTACTGGGGCTGAAGATAAAAGCAGAACTGACCGCTTGCAAGCGCGGAATTCATCTCGCTTATGAGGGCTTGCTCCTCGAGCAGACGAGAGCGCATGGACTCGTCGTATAAAGCAAAGCGCCTGTCGTATGAGCCCTTGGTCGAGCGCAGCGCAAGCAGCGCTCGGTCACACATGAGGCTTACGTCGGCGTCCGCCTTGTCGATTTTGTATAAACCCAGCCGAGGCATAAACTCAAAGCTGGAGTTGTAGCTTCCGAGCCATTCGGCCGCCTGCTTGGACATCTGCTCAAGGTCAATGTCTTCGAGCGGCAGGCAGGCAGCGAAGCGGTCGCCCTCGATATGGGCGATGAGCCGCTCGGAGCGCGCCGCGCGCGAAAACAGATTTCCGACGTCCGCGATAAATCGGTCGCCAGCCGCGGTCCCGAAAATGTCGTTGTACAGCTTGAAGTTGTCAATGTCAAACATCAATATCGCAAAATGCACGTCGGGGTTGGAGCGGATAAGCTCAAGCGCGCGCCGAAAGAAGGTCTGTTTGTTGAGCAGCCCCGCCTTTTCGTCGATTTCGGCGAGCGCGAGGGATTCCTCCTTGCGCGCAAGCTGCGCTTTGAGAACGCGGCTCTCGTCCAACAGCCGCTGTGTCTCGCGGTGGGAAAGCACGCTGTGAACGCGGTGCAGCAGCGTCGTCGCGCTGTACGGCTTGCAAACGACGTCGGCGGCGCCTGATTCGAGCGCCTGACGCTCATGGGACAGATATTCATCGGTCAGCACAATGACCGGCAGATTTCTGAACGACGGGTTCTCCCGCACGACGCGCAGCAGCGCGCTCGAGCTGATTCCGCCGAGCGCGACGTCCAACACCGCAAGGTCGCTCGGGTGCTGTTCAAGCTCGGCGAGTGCGGCGCTTTCGTCCGCCGCTTCGAGTATGTCGTACTCTTTTTCGAGAATCCCTTTAAGCACCGTACGCGCACGGGACGAGCCGTCTACAATCAGTACCGTTCGCCTGTCGGTTGATGCTCGCATTTCCAGTCCTCCGCACGTAAACGTTTAATAATTAAATATTATAACTAAAAGTCCAAAATTGCAACAGAAACGGCGCAGATTATGTAGAAATCGACAAAACTGTGCGGCTTGCAAGTCATCGCATGAGGGCGTAGAGTATAATTGTATTATAAGAAAGGTGAGATACTATGCTACTTCGCGACGCGCTGCTGCGGCAGCTTGAACAAAGCAAGGGTAAATATGTCTCCGGCGCTCAGCTCGCTCAGTCGCTGGGTGTTTCGCGCAACGCCGTTTGGAAGGCGGCGAATTCGCTTCGCGCGCGCGGGCACAAAATCGACTCGCAGACCAACCGAGGCTATCGGCTGCAAAAGGACAGCGACCTTCTCAGTGCGCAGGGGATAACGCTTGCGCTTGAGGGCGCAGCGTCAGCGCTGCAGGTGTGCGTGCTCGAAACGGTGGACTCGACCAACGATGAGGCGAAGCGCCGCGTCGCAGCGGGAGAGCTCGGAGAAATGCTCATCGCCGCCTCACATCAAAGCGCGGGACGCGGACGCAAGGGGCGCTCCTTTTTTTCACCGGCTGACAGCGGCGTTTATATGTCCTTCGCGCTGCGCCCGTCTCTTTCGCTTGAGCGCTCGCTTTGCATAACGGCTGCGGCGTCGGTCGCCGTTGCACAGACGATACAGGAGCTTTGCGGCGCAGACGCCCGCATAAAATGGGTCAACGACGTCTACGTCGGCGGCAAAAAGGTCTGCGGAATCCTCACCGAGGCGATTACGACCTTTGAGGACGCGGCGGCGCAGTGCATAATCGTCGGAATCGGTCTGAACGTGACGACCGCCGTCTTTCCAAAGGAAATAAGCGAAACAGCGGGCTCGCTGCCGTGCGCCGTGAGCAGAAATGCGCTTTGCGCGGGGATTGCCAACCGCCTTTGCGCCTTTGCAGCCGATTTGAACGACCGTTCGTTCATAAGCTACTACCGCGAGTACTCGCTGGTGCTCGGCGAGAGGATATATTATTTTGTAAAAGAGCGCAGATATGAAGCGACCGCCGTCGGCATAGACGACGACGGCGGCTTGATTGTGCGCGACGACAACGGGGTGCAGACGACCTTGAGAAGCGGCGAGATAACGCTGCGTCTCGCAAAGTAGCCGTTATTTCGGCAGCCGCTTTTTGAGTCGGCGGGCGAGTGTAAACGCGAGCGAGAGCTTTGCAAGGTCGGGCAGAATGAAAGGCACAACGCACATTCCCAGCGCCGCCGAAAGCCCGATTGCGCCGGTATTCCGCGCGTATACGACCATGAACCACGCCGTTCCGAACGCATAGCAGACGCAAAGCCCGACGACGAGCGCCGCGGCGTGCAGCGCCGCGCTTTCCGGCTTAATCGCGCAAATCCCCCAAAAAGCGAGCGACATCAGCAGAAATCCGAGTATATACCCGCCCGTCGCGCCGAGCAGCGCGCCCAAGCCGCCCGAAAAGCCGAAAAATACCGGCAGACCGAGCGCGCCGAGCAGAATGTAGACAAGCACGGCAAGCGTTCCGCGTTTTCCTCCGAGCAGCTCCAGTGTCAAAAAAACGGCGAAGGTCTGGAAAGTAAAGGGAACGGGCGCGGGAATCGCAATCCACGAGCAAACCGCGATGACGACCGAGAACAGCGGGATAAGGGTCATATTGACGAGCTTGGTATGGGTCATTCTTCTTTCCAAAGCGAATCCTTCCGACGATTTTGTTTGTATGAAGTTTAACATCGGGTATTGAATATGTCAACCACTAACAAGAAAATAGGTGACAATATTCCGCAACAGCACAGATCGCCGTTTTGGCTTGTGCTGCTGCTCGCTGCGGCGCTCGCAGCGCTCGGCTGCTGCGCAGGTTGGCATCAACTTAACTCGCCGTTAAATAGTAAATATAATATACGAGGAGTAGACGTTTCCTCCTATCAAGGCGAAATCGACTGGCAGGTTATTGCCTCGCAGGACATAGATTTTGCTTATATAAAAGCGAGCGAAGGCTCCGATACCCGCGACCGATATTTTGCGCAAAACGCAAACGGCGCGGCGAGTGCGGGGCTTGCGGCGGGCGCATATCACTTTTTCAGCTTTGACAGCGCTGGCGAAACGCAGGCGGACAATTTTCTGGCGGCGATCGGCGACGCGCCGCTCACGCTGCCGCCCGCAGTGGACGTTGAGCCGTATGGCGATTACTTTCTCGCCCCCGCGCCGAAAGAGCGTGTGGTCGAGCAGCTGAGCGCGCTGCTGGAGCGGCTGCGCGCTCATTACGGCGTACAGCCGGTGATTTACGCGACGGCTGACAGCTACGAGCGATATATCGCCGGCAGCTTTCCCGATTCGCCCGTCTGGATTCGCTCGGTGGTGACTCCGCCGTTGCTGCGCTCGGGCGGGGAGTGGACTTTCTGGCAGTACTCCTGCACGACTCGGCTGCGCGGCATTTACGGCGGCGAGCGTTTTGTCGATATGAACGTCTTTAACGGCAACAGCGAGCGGTTTTCGCAGCTGCTGCTGGCGGGCAAAGCGGCAGCGTAGACTTTACGGCGAGTGAGTATTTCTGCACAGCTTTGCCGCCGAAGCGCCGAATGAAACGCTCTTTAAGCAGGATTGCCCGCATCATGTGTACGATTATTATGAGCGAATCGCGCGGGAAACGGATGCGTTCCTTCGCAGTCTTGATGAGTAACGACACGCTGGCAAATCAATAAACCCGTGGAGGAATTGCGTATGCAAAACGGGCAGGCAGAACAAAGAAAAATGCAAATCAAGGACGAGTTTTCGCGTAAAATCGGGCGGCTTGCAAAAAGCGAAGCGTACGCCGAGCTTTGCGCCGAAGTGTACGGCTATCGCGGCTGTTGGTTCAACATGACCGACAGGCGGCAGCTGGACTATATTATGAACTCGATACCGATTTCGAGTGACGACGAGCTGCTCGACCTCGGCTGCGGGTCGGGCGGACTGCTTCGTATGCTCAGGGATAAGTACGGCTGCCGTGCTGCGGGAATCGACCTATTGGACGAGGGCGCGACCGAGCTTCGGGGCAGCGGGATTCGATATATCTGCGGTGACGTCGATGAGCTGCCGAAATATGCTGTCATGCCGACCCTTACGCTCTCGGTGGACAGCCTGTACTTCAGCGCCGACCTCGACGCACTCATAAAGTACCTTGCAGGCATTAGCGGAAATCGGCTCTATTTGTTTTATTCACAGTATCTTTTCGGCGGCGAGGGTGATAAAACACTGCTTGCTGCCGACAACACTATGCTCGGCAAAGCTCTGACGAAGGCGGGCGCGCAGTTTCGCACGGTGGATTTCAGCGCCAACGAGCGCGAGCTGTATGAAGCGACCGAAGGAGCGCTGCACAAGCTCCGGGACGCGTTTGTGGCGGAGGGCAACGGCGATTTGTGGGAACAAAAGCTGCAAGAGACCCGTCTAGGCGCCGAGCTGTACAAAAGCGGCAGTGCCGCACGATATCTGTACGTTGTCGAGTAAATACGGCTAATAAGGCAGGCTGTCGCTTCCCGCCTCGCGGCAAATTGCCGCGTCATCAGACTCCCGCACGGCTTCGCGGCAGTTGCGGGAGCAAAAATCATCAGTCGTAAAAGTTCGAGCCGCACGGCTCGACCTTTCTATTATGGTTTACAGTTTTCAGGCAATTCCGCTTGAATCATTCGATCGCTTTTCGTCGTCCCCTTGACTTCGTCATATATATTAAGAAATATCGGTTGACAAGCGTAAACCGATATGCTACTGTATAGTCGACAAGTGTAAACCAAGGAGGCGGACAGATGCCTGAAATGAAGAAAGCGCTTGCTTTGCTTGCGTGCGCGGCGTGTGTGCTGTCGCTTTGCTCGTGCGAGCCCGAGCAGCCTGCGCTGCCCGACCTACCGCCCGATTCGGCAGTATTTCTCGGCGACCCGGCGTTCGACGCGTCCGACATGACACTCGGCGTGCTCTCGCCGCGCGACGCGCTCGACCCGCTGACGGGGCAGTATGACTTGGCGCGCGACCGTGTGGGCATGAAACCGTTCGCAGTTATGATAAACAATATCGAGGCGAGCTGGCCGCAGTACGGCGTCGGCGCGGCACAGTGTGTAATCGAAATGCAGACCGAGGGCGGCATAACCCGCTTCATCTGTCTTTACTCCGATTTGCGTGACGTTCCGTTGATTGGCTCGGTGCGTTCGATGCGCGGGAGCTATGTTGAGGCGGTGTTTGCGCTCGAGCCGATTTACGTCGGTATGGGGGACAGCGTCATTGCCGCACGCGAGCTCATCGAGTGGAACACGCGGGTCATAAACTGCGATGTTTTACCCGGTTCCTACTGGCGCGACGAGGTCAGACAGGAGAACTACGCGATTGAGCACTGTGCCTTCACAAGCGGCGCGCTTTTGTACGACTCGCTCAACAAGGCAAAGGTCAAGGAGCAGGCGTCGCACATTTTGCCGCCGGTTTTCGATTTCTCACTTGACGAGGTAGTTCCGCTCGACAGCGCAAAAACAGTTGATTTCGATTTTTCGTCTTATGCGGACGGCAGCTTTCGCTATGACGCGCAGACAAAGAAGTATTTGAAGTATCAGTACGGCGGCAAGCCGCAGATGGACGCTACGACCGGCGAGCAGCTCGCGTTCGACAATGTATTTGTGCTGTTCGTACCGTTTGAAGCAGAGAATTTCTATTTTCTTCGCCCGAATTATTCGCACGGCTCGCAGGGGTACTATCTAACCCGAGGCGGCGTTCAGCAGATTAGCTGGAGCAAGGACGACTACGATTCGTGGTTCGAGTTCTTTGATGAAAAAGGCGGTTCGCTCGCGGTCAACAAAGGCAGCAGCTATATCGCAATTGTTAATGAAGATTTTGCGGACACTTTCCAAACAAACTGAACGGAGAGAAATATGGACAATACAATCAAACTGACCGACGCGGAATGGAAGGTTATGACCGAGCTTTGGGAGCGCTCGCCGCAAAGCACCATGCAGCTGGTCGCGGCGCTTCGGGACAAATATGGATGGAGCAAGAGCACGGCGCTCACGCTGCTGCGGCGCATGGAGACCAAGCAGGCTGTCAGCTGGGTCGAGGGCGCTCGCTCGCGCGAGTACAGCCCGAGCGTTTCCCGAGACGAGCTGTCCAAGAGCGAGACGCGCAGCTTTCTCGACAAGGTGTACGGAGGCGACGCGGGGCTGCTTGTGTCCGCGCTGCTCGGCGGCGATACGCTGGATGAAAAAACGGCAAACGAGCTTCGCGAGCTGCTCGCGCGTGCAAAGGAACGAGAGGAGTGAGCGCAATGTGGGAAACAGCAATAAGCTCTAGCATTTTGATAATCGCGCTGATTGTGCTTCGCGCGCTCGCAGGTGAGAAAATCTCCGCGCGGCTGCGCTGTGCGCTGTGGCTTCTGGTCGCGCTTCGGCTGCTTCTCCCGTTCTCCGGCTGGCAAAGCGGGCTTTCGGTTATGAACCTGTTGACTCCCGCAGCGGCGGAGCAAACCGCCTATTTCAGCACCGAAAATGATGTCGAGCAGGTCGCAACCGCCGAAAATCTAACCGATGACCAAGAGTCAATGACCTTGGGTCAACAATCGGTTTTCGACAATTCTTCTGTGATAAATGTAGAAAGCATCCTAAAAATTGCGGCACTCTGCGGCACGGCAGCCATAGGCGTGTATTTCGCACTCAAAAACCTCGCCTTCTCGCGGAAGCTGCGCGCGGGCTCAAGAAGAATCGAATGCGTGGGCGCATCGGTGCCGGTGTATCGCTGCGACGCGCTGCCGTCGCCTTGCGTTTTCGGCGTTCTGCGTCCTGCGATATATCTCAACGCCGCCGTGTTTTCAAACGAGAACACACTGCGCTGTGCGCTTGCCCACGAACAGGCGCACATACGCCGCGGCGACCAGCTTTGGGCGCTCGTGCGTGCGGTGTGCGTATGTGTGTGGTGGTTCAACCCGCTGGTGTGGGCGGCGGCAAGACTGAGCGCAGATGACTGTGAGCGCGCGGCGGATGAGGCGGTGCTTAAAAGCGGGCGAGTGACGCGCGAGGGCTACGGGTTTGCGCTGCTCAACGCCGCAAGCAGGGGAACGACCGCCATGCCGAGCGCCGCGGTGCCCATGAGCGGACGCGGCAGCCTTGAAAAGCGCATTCGGGCGATTGCGAGTTCAGGAAAAAAGAGCATTGCGGCAAGCATTGCGGTCGTCTTATGTGCGGCGCTGCTCGTGTCCTGCACTTTTTCCTCCGCCAAGAGCGAAGCGGTTTTCGCCGACGTCTGCGCTGCCTACGACGCGCGGGAGCAGGCGGACGGAAGCGTTCTGCTCGCGTGTGAGCAGGGAAGCGATGTGTACGCTCCTCGCGACGCTCAGGTAACGATGGTCGATGAAAACGCGGGCGAGCTGACTCTGGCGACCGACGTCGGGACAGTAACGCTCGGCGGTCTGGAAAGCATTGCCGTCGCGCAGCAGCAAAAGGTCTCGCGCGGCGATGTGATTGCGAGCGCGGGCGACGGCGCCGCTCTCGGTCAAAGCCAAAGCTGCATATCGCTCCTTGTGTGCGACGGAGATAAGCCGCTTGAGGCGTTCGAGTATATAAGCCCCTACTCCATTTTCCGCTTCGGACAAAGCTCCGGCATGATAACGCCGCTCGGTGAGAGCGCGTATTTCGGCTCAAATGAAGCGCTGGGCGCGTGGCACGAGCACATCAACCTCAACGTGTTCGACGACCCGCAGAGCGTGCGTATATATACTGACGCGGCGCTTAAAAACGAGCTGACACAAAGCGACGCGGAGGACTACTATGCACCGCAGGGAAAGCCGAACGAGACTTTGGTGTGTCATTTCGGCGGCGGCGACGGTTTTCAGCTGTACGATTATGCGATTTTCCCCGCCTTTGCGGACGTCGACACC
>CAYXRE010000028.1:13441-16486 GCA_964466125.1 uncultured Oscillospiraceae bacterium | reverse complement strand
TTTCCTCACATAAAATGCGCTGCCATCCAACCTGCTCGCGAGGGATATAATAACATATAAATTAAGAAAATACAAATTTGCCCGAGGTAGACGATGAACGAATTTCTCAAAAGAGCCGCTGAACTGAGCGACGAAATAGTCAAATGCCGGAGACTGCTTCACGAAAACGCCGAAACGGGCTGCAATCTGCCCAAGACAGCGAAAATAGTCCGCGAAACACTGCGCTCATTCGGCTGCGAACCGATTGAAATGTGCGGCAGCGCTACGGTGTGCAACATCGGCAAAAGCGGCGGCAAAACGATACTGCTTCGAGCCGACTGCGATGCGCTGCCGTTTGAGGAGCAAAGCGGCGAGACGTTTGCGTGCAAAACCGGCGCTTCGCATTCCTGCGGCCACGACATACACACGGCGGCGCTGCTTTACTGCGCAAAGCTGCTCAAGGAAAGGGAAGCGGAGCTTAAAGGAAACGTGAAGCTGGTGTTTCAGCCGGACGAGGAACGCGTGCTCGGCGCAAAGGAGCTCATAAAAGCGGGTGTGCTTTGCAATCCGCGTGTGGACGCCGCTGTCGCCATGCACACAAATCTGCCGCTGAAAGCCGGGCAGATCAACGTGTTGCCGGGAACATACCTGTCCTCAAGCGACCTTTTTCGCATAACCGTGAACGGAAAAAGCGCACACAGTTCGTCGCCCGAAACGGGAGCCGACCCGATTTTTGCGAGCGCGAAGATAATTGACGCAGTTCAGGCGGTGAGCACGCGCATGACCGACGCATTCTGCACGAACATAATAACCTTTGGGCTTATTCGAGCGGGTGAGACGCCGAATGTCATACCCGAGAACGCGATACTTGAAGGAACAGTAAGGTGCTTTGATCGCGACACAAGACTGCGGCTGCTCGATAAATTCGAAAACGTGGTGAAGCGCACGGCAGAGGTCTACGGGTGTATTGCAGATGTGAGCTATCTGTCCTCAACGCCGACTACCTACAATGACCCCGAGATGACCGAGGAATGTATCGGGTATTTTCGAGAGATGTCGGGGGAGGATATGGTCAGCATGACCAACCTTCACGTCAAAGGTTCGGATGACTTTGCTTACTTCACCGAGGAGGTTCCGGGCTTCATGTATCATGTCGGAATGGGGCTTGCAAGCGACGGCTATACCTATTCGCTGCACAACCCGCACGTTCGCTTTGACGAGCGGGCGCTGCCGTACAGTGCCGCTGCCTACGCGAGTGTGGCGCTGCGCTGGCTGGAGAATCACGCATAAACTACTTTTGCATTTCGCCTTTCAGTGTTTCCAGCGCCTTCTTCTCGATACGGCTGACGTATGAGCGCGATATGCCGAGCGCCCTTGCGGTCGTCTGCTGAGTTGAGGGAGCATGACCTCCCAGACCATAACGCATTTCGATTATCAGCCTTTCACGTCCGCGCAGCCGCTCCTTGACAAGTGAGCGCACTTTGGTAAGCTCGCTTTTCAGCTCGAGCGCACAGGATATGTCCGTGTCGTCGCAAAGTGTATCCATAATCGTGAGCGAGCCGTCAGCACCCTTTGAATCAATGCTGTCCGACAGATGCACATCGGCTCGATTCTTTTTGTTCGAGCGAAAATGCATGAGAACCTCATTTTCAATACACCGTGCCGCATAAGTCGCAAAGCGCGTATCTTTTGAGCTGTCAAAGGAAGAAACGGCTTTGATGAGCCCAATCGTACCGATGGAAATCAGATCGTCGAGCATATCCGGCGCTGTGCAGTATTTTTTGACGACATGGGCTACAAGTCTGAGATTATGGCAGATAAGCTCATCTTTCGCAGCCGTATCACCGTTTTTCATTCGCTCGAAGCATTCGCGTTCGCGCTTTGCGTCCAACGGCTTTGGAAAGCTATTGCCGGAAAGTCCGAGAACAAGACAGACGAGGCTTTGAGCAATATAATTTAACAATTCAAGCAAAATAATCCCTCCCGCTAATTGTATGAGCACAAGCCCGCGAGTAGTAGGAGAAAGATTCGGAGGAAATATGTCAAGCGGATTCAGCGCCATCATTTCAAGAATGAACTATATCAATCGCTGGGGGCTTATGCGCAATACACGCTATGAGACGCTATCCGAGCATTCGCTTTGCGTCTCGATGATTGCGCATTTGCTAGCGTGCACGGCAAATGAACGCTTCGGAGCGGACGTGTCTGCGCAAAACGTGGCGTGCTGCGCCATGTATCACGACGTGAGCGAAATCATGACCGGCGACCTGCCGACCCCAGTCAAGTACAGCAACGAGAGCATTCGGGACGAATACAAAAAGCTGGAAAAGCGCGCGGACGAGCAGATAATCGAAATGCTGCCGAATGAACTGAAGGGCGCGTTGGAGCCGTATGTAAGCGGTTCGTTGCTCAACGAGCGGGAGAAAAGAATAGTCAAGGCTGCGGACAAGCTCTCCGCTCTCATCAAGTGCATTGAGGAGGAAAACAACGGCAACAGCGAGTTTCGCAGCGCAAAGGAGTCAACACTCAAAATGCTTCAAAACGACATGCTGCCCGAAACGCGGTATTTTATAGAAGAATTCCTACCTTGCTACAATATGACGCTGGACGAGCTGATGGGAAAGAAAAGCGAGTAACCGATTCACCGCAGAATTCGATATATTTTGATGTAAAGTATAATGCCTTAACAGCGCGGTTTCGAATAAGCACCTGCCGTATGTTCGTTGCATACAGCGGGTGCTTTCGCTTTGCTGTCAATAAG
This sequence comes from uncultured Oscillospiraceae bacterium, assembly GCA_964466125.1. GTDB lineage: Bacteria > Bacillota > Clostridia > Oscillospirales > Ruminococcaceae > JAUNBN01. The sequence goes on along the minus strand of CAYXRE010000028.1, from coordinate 13,746 downwards.
ACCGTGTTCCGGGCAACAGACTTTTTGTAAACGAATATTGTGTTTTATTCTTCAATAATGTAACATTCATAAAAGAGAATTATCGGCGGGCGGGGAACAGAAATGGCACAGACACTTGAAAACACAAGAAAAGACGAGCTGAAAAAGAAGCTTTGCGAAGTTATTACGTCGCAATATTTCGATATAGAGGAAGCGAGCAAAGCTGCCTTGCTGAACGACGAGACGGAAGAGGAGCGCGGCGCGAAGAACGGTATCGTCAAACGCTTCGGCGACGCGAGACTGAAAAAGGTATTTGAGGATTTGCA
>CAYXRE010000028.1:0-13431 GCA_964466125.1 uncultured Oscillospiraceae bacterium | reverse complement strand
GAATACATAATCGAAATCGCACGACGCTTTCGTGTGCCTGCGTCCATGATATGCGCAATAATTCTCAAAGAACAGTACACCCGCTCCGCGCCCGACTGGCTTTCGGTCACGCTCAAGGACATGGGTATGAACAACGCCGGCTCGACGGGGCTCGGCGCTATTACGGCGCCGACGGCACGCCGCGCGTACGAGTATTTCGGCGACGAGCGCTTCTTTGCCTTTCGCACCATTCCCCGAGACGACATCGAGCTGCTGCGGCTGCTCTCCGAGGACGACGAGCTGAACATCGCGACTATTGCCGCCATACATAACTGCGAGGCGGCGTCGCTCGGGCTGCTTGAGGGCGAGCGCTATGTGGACGAGCTGTCCGAAAGCTCGCTGCACGCCGTTCTCGCAAAATATAACGGCAGCGAGGAATACGCAAACAAAACGATTGTATATCTGCCTTATTTTGAAGAATTTCTTAGTATAGAACAGTGAGCGATTGACGCATTAGCGGAAATCGCGGTTTGTTTGAGCCTATTATTGTGAATCGCTCCAATTGACAAAACGACTGCTGATGGTTTAGAATATCAAAAACCGAACATACGGGAGGTGACTTGAATGAGGGTGCTGCTTTCGCGCGGAGCTGTTTTCAAGGATTCCTCATTTCACCGTTTGGACGTTGCCTTACAAGACGGAGTAATCAGTTGTATTTCACCTTTTATTCCCGATTGCGGATTTGATATTTCTTACAATTTAGAAAATAGATATTTAGTACCGGGTTTCGTAGATGTACATGTACATCTTCGTGAACCCGGTTTTTCATATAAAGAAACGATTCGAACCGGCACGCTTGCCGCGGCTCGGGGAGGTTATACCTGCGTGTGCTCAATGCCGAATCTCTCGCCGTGCCCCGACACGCTCGAAAATCTAGAAAGCGAGCTTGAGATAATCAAAAAAGACGCGGCGATAGAGGTGAAACCCTACGGGTGTATCACGATGTCGCAGTCGGGCGAGAAGCTGGCGCAGCTCGAACGCATGGCGTCGTATGTATGCGGCTTCTCGGACGACGGCAGGGGAGTGCAAAGCGGGGAGACCATGCGAAAAGCGATGGTCGCAGTAAAACGAATTGGGAAGATGATTGCTGCGCACTGCGAGGACATGAGTGTAATCGGCGGCGCGCACATCAACGAATGCGAATATGCGCGCAAGCTCTGCATTCGCGGGATAAGCGCGCAAAGCGAATGGTCGCAGCTTGAGCGGGATTTGGGACTTGTTCGGGAAACCGGCTGCCGCTATCATGCCTGCCACCTGTCAACGGCAAAAAGCGTCGAGCTTATGCGCGAGGCAAAGAGAGAAGGATTGCCTGTCAGCTGCGAAACAGCACCGCACTACCTGCTGCTTTGCGAGCAGGACCTGCGCGATGATGGGCGATATAAAATGAACCCGCCGCTTCGAACGCGAGAGGATATGCTCGCGTTGCAGAAAGGGCTTGCGGACGGAACGATAGACGCAGTCGCGACCGACCATGCGCCGCACTCGCAGCAGGAGAAGTCGGGCGGTCTGCTCGGTTCGCTTATGGGCGTCAGCGGCTTGGAATCTGCGTTTTCCGCGCTCTATACGGGGCTTGTGAAAACAAATGTGATTGCTTTTGAGACGCTCATCGAGCGAATGTCGGTTTCACCGCGAAAAATGCTCGGTTTGCCGCATGAGCTGCGAGAAGGGGCACCGGCGGATATCACGGTGCTGAACACAGGCATAAGCGCCCGACTGGAAGCAGATAAGTTTGTGTCAATGGGCAAAAGCACGCCGTTTGACGGCATGAATGTGTGCGCAAAAGTCGAGAAAACATTTTATCGCGCAAAAGAGGTGTACGGCGAATGAAAGCAAAAAAACTTGTTATGGCAAACGGAAGCAAATATTACGGCGAGGGCTTCGGAGCGGACTCACAGACGGTGTTTGAGCTGGTGTTCAACACATCCATGGTCGGATACCAGGAGATAATCTCCGACCCGTCTTACACCTATCAGGGCGTTGTGATGACCTATCCGCTCATTGGAAACTACGGCATGACCGACGAGGACTATGAATCCCGCTCGCCGTCGGTTTCGGCGCTGATTGTAAGGGAGTATAACGACCTGCCGAGCAACTTCCGTTATACAAGAACGCTGGCGGACGTGATGAGCGACAATGGCATAGTCGGTTTGAGCGGAGTTGATACACGCGCAATAACGCGTCGCATTCGAGACGAGGGCTCGCAGCTCGGAATCATTACTGATGCAAATACACCCTTGGAGCAAGCACTCGAAGCGATTAAAAACTATATTGTAAAGAAAGACGCGGTTCAGGCGGTCAGCTGCAAAAAGCGCTGGTACTCCAGAACGCCGAACTACATATATAACGTCGTCGCGATTGACTGCGGCATGAAGCTGAATATTGTGCGCTCGCTTAATGCGCGGGGCTGCAATGTGACGATTGTGCCCTACAACGCGAAGGCAAGCGAGATAAAGGCACTTTGCCCGAACGGCGTGTTCATTAGCAACGGACCGGGCGACCCGCAGGACGTCCCGCAGCTTTGCGAGACGATTCGCTCGCTTGCGCGCGAGATACCGACGTTCGGCATATGTCTCGGACACCAGCTTATTTCGCTCGCATTCGGCGCTTCGACCTACAAGCTCAAGTTCGGGCACCGCGGCGGCAATCACCCTGTCAAGAATCTAGCAAGCGGTAAAATCGAGATAACGAGCCAGAATCATTCCTTCGCAGTGGACGAGCGCTCGCTTGAGGGAACCGGACTTGTCGTGACCCACAGAAATCTGCTGGACAGCACGGTTGAGGGCGTAAGACACACCGAGTACCCGGTGTTTTCGGTGCAGTATCACCCCGAGAGCGCGCCCGGACCTCAGGATTCGGCATATCTGTTTGACGAATTCATAACGCTGATGCAAAAGGGAGGGGTTGAGTAATGCCAAAGCGAACGGATATCAAAAAGATATTGGTCATAGGCTCGGGACCGATAGTAATCGGTCAGGCGGCGGAGTTTGATTACGCGGGAACGCAGGCGTGTCTTGCGCTTCGCGAGGAGGGCTATTCCGTTGTGCTCGCAAACTCCAACCCTGCGACGATTATGACCGACACAAACATAGCGGACAAGATATACATGGAGCCGCTTACGCTTGAGTATGTCGCAAAAATACTGCGCTACGAACGACCGGACGCCATTTTGCCAGGCTTGGGCGGACAGACGGGGCTCAACCTTGCCACACAGCTTTACAAAAAGGGCGTGCTGCACGAATGCGGCGTTGAGATACTCGGAACCAGCTTTGAAAGCATCGAAATGGCGGAGGACCGCGAGAAGTTCAAGGAGCTTTGCGAACGGCTCGGCGAGCCTGTGCTGCCTTCGAAAACAGCAAACGACATCGAGCAGGCGCTTGCAGCGGCAATGGAAATCGGCTACCCCGTGGTATGCCGTCCCGCCTTTACGCTCGGCGGGACGGGCGGCGGATTTGCGGACGACGAGCAGGAGCTGCGCGACATCATGAAAAACGCGCTCAAACTGTCCGCCGTGCATCAAGTGCTTATCGAAAAGAGTATAAAGGGCTACAAGGAAATCGAGTACGAGGTCATGCGCGACGCGAACGACACCGCCATAACAATATGCAACATGGAAAACCTAGACCCTGTGGGAATACATACGGGCGACTCGATCGTTGTCGCGCCCAGCCAGACGCTCACCAACCGCGAATACCAGATGCTTCGCGACAGCGCTCTCAAGCTCATACGCGCGCTCGGCATACACGGCGGATGCAACGTACAGTTTGCACTCGACCCGTTTTCGCTGCGCTACTATCTAATCGAGGTTAATCCCCGCGTTTCGCGCTCGTCCGCGCTTGCGAGCAAGGCGAGCGGCTATCCGATAGCACGCGTCTCCGCAAAGGTCGCGACGGGAATGACGCTCGATGAGATACAAATTGCAAACACTCCCGCGTCCTTTGAGCCTGCGCTGGATTACGTTGTGTGCAAGATAGCGCGTTTTCCGTTCGATAAGTTCAGGAGCGCGTCCAACGTTTTGTCAACGCAGATGAAGGCGACAGGCGAGGTGATGAGCATTGGCAGAACGTTCGAGGAAAGCCTGCTCAAAGCCATACGCTCACTGGAGAGTGGTGAATGTCATCTGCACAGCAAGAAGTATGACGATATGTCAATTGAACAGTTAATGGAGTATATCGCAAAGGGCACAGACGACAGACTGTTCGCGATTGCGCAGCTCATACGTCTGGGCACAGACCTCGGAATGATTAACGGCGTAACGAGCATCGATATGTTCTTTCTATACAAGCTGCGAAACATCGTAGCGCTCGAAAACGAGCTTCGGGAGAACGGGCTTCGTGAGGACACGCTTCGCAAGCTCAAACGCAGCGGGTTTTGTGACGAGTATATTGCGTTTGTGTGCGGCGTCAGCGCGCGGGAGGTTTTCGAGCTTCGCAAAAAACTCGGTATAATGCCGGTGTACAAAATGATTGACACCTGCGCGAGCGAATTTGACAGCTATGTACCGTACTTCTATTCGACCTACGAGCAGGAAAATGAGCTTGTCGTCAGCGACCGAAAGAAGATTATCGTGCTCGGTTCGGGTCCCATACGAATCGGTCAGGGAGTTGAGTTCGACTACTCGACAGTTCACGCAATATGGACGATAAGAAAAGCCGGTTATGAGGCGATTGTGATAAACAACAATCCCGAGACAGTCTCGACTGATTATACTACCTCGGATAAGCTGTACTTTGAGCCGCTGACCGTCGAGGATGTTATGAACGTCATTGAATACGAAAAGCCGCTTGGGGTAATCGTCTCGCTCGGCGGGCAGACGGCAATCAACCTTTGCGAGCCGCTGGACGCGCTCGGCGTTCGAATAATCGGCACAGGGAACGAAGCAATCGAAGCGGCGGAGAATCGAGATTCCTTCGAGCGGGTAATGCAGCGCCTTGCGATACCGCAGCCGACTGGCAGAGCGGTCTGCGACGTGGAAAGCGGTGTGCAAGCCGCAAAGGAGATAGGCTTTCCGACTCTCGTGCGACCAAGCTATGTGCTCGGGGGGCGCGCCATGCAGATTGTCAACTGCGAGCAATCGCTTCGCAGATACTTGCAGCAGGCGTTTGAGATTGACGAAAAGCGACCTGTGCTCGTGGACAAATACATCACCGGCAAGGAACTGGAGGTGGACGCGGTCTGCGACGGAAAGGACGTGTTCATTCCGGGAATAATGCAGCACGTCGAGCGCACCGGCATACACTCCGGCGACAGCATAAGCGTCTATCCGACCTTCAGCGTTAAGCAATCGGTAATAGACAAAATTGTGGATTACACGGTTCGGCTCGGGCTTGCGATAGGCATTGTCGGGCTTTACAACATACAGTTCATCTGTGCGCCGGACGACGAGGTCTATGTCATAGAGGTCAATCCGCGTTCCTCGCGAACGGTGCCTTTCATCTCGAAATCCTCCGGCTGTTCGCTTGCAGACATCGCTACGCGGGTTATGCTCGGCGAATCGCTAAAAGCACAGGGAATCGAGGAAATAATGCCGCCGCGCAGAGAAAAGTGGTTTGTCAAAGCGCCCGCCTTCAGCTTTTCAAAGCTGCACGGCGCGGATGCGTATCTCTCACCGGAGATGAAATCGACGGGCGAGGCGATAGGCTACGACAAATCCCTAAAACGCGCGCTGTACAAGGCGCTGCAGTCGTCGGGAATGAATGTAGCGAACTACGGTACGATTTTTGTGACCATCGCAAACAAGGACAAGCAGCGCGCTTTGCCGCTCATAGAGCGCTTTTATAGACTCGGCTTCAATATCGAGGCGACCCGCGGCACGGCGGAATTTCTGAAAACCCACGGCATACGCACGCGCGTGCGAAAGAAAATCAGCGAGGGCAGCGAGGAGATACTCGACTCACTTCGCAAGGGCTATGTGAGCTACGTCATCAACACGCGCGACCTGGACAGCGAAAGCCAGAATTCCGACGGCTTTGCAATCAGGCGGTGTGCGGTGGACAACAACGTGACCATGTTCACGGCGCTCGAGACGGTCGAGGTGCTGTTGGACGTGCTCGAGGAAATAACGATTGGTATTTCGACAATCGACAGCGAGTGAGGAAGAATGATACAGCAAAGAATTAAGGTAATCGAAAAGACGGCGCTCACGAAGAATATCTCGCGAATTGTCTTTGAAACTCAGCAAACGGCGGCGCAAAGACCGGGGCAGTTTGTCAACATTGCGCTGGACGGTCATTTTCTTCGCAGACCCATTTCCGTGTATGACTGCGACACAATGACGCTCAAAATCGTGGTCAGAAACGTCGGAGAGGGAACGGTGAAACTCTGTGCAAGCAAAAACGGCGACGTCTTTGACGCGCTTACCGGGCTTGGAAATGGGTATGATACGGCGGCTTGCGCGGAGGACGACGTACTGCTTGCGGGCGGTGGGGTTGGCACTCCGCCGTTGTATATGCTCGCAAAGGAGCTTGTTGCGCTCGGCAAGATACCGTCCGTTGCGTTAGGTTTTGCGAACGCAGAGGACGTGATACTTGTCGATGAGTTTCGTTCACTCGGCTGCGAGGTCGCAGTCGCGACAAACGACGGCAGCGCTGGAGTCAAGGGTTTCGTGAGCGACTTAATTGCACAGCGCTTTTCGTCCACCCGCTATGTTTTCTGCTGCGGACCTGAGCCGATGCTCAAGGCGGTGCACGGTATGCCGCAGTTTGCCGATGGGCAGTACAGCTTTGAGCGGCGAATGGGCTGCGGCTTCGGCGCGTGTATGGGGTGCAGCTGCAAGACAAAGTACGGCAGCAAGCGAATCTGCGTGGACGGACCCGTGCTGAAAGCAGGTGAGATAGTATGGTAGACCTTTCGGTCGATTTGGCTGGAATGAAGCTGAGCAATCCGATAATCGCGGCTAGCGGCACGTTCGGTTACGGTCGGGAGTTCGCCGAACTTTACGACATTCGCGCGCTCGGCAGCTTTTCGATAAAGGGCACAACGCTCCAACCTCGCTTCGGAAATGAATGCCCGCGCATTGCCGAAACGCCTTGCGGTATGCTGAACTCGGTCGGGCTACAAAACCCCGGAGCACAGTACGTTGTCAGCACGGAGCTTCCCAACATTGAGCAGATATTCGGAAAAAAGGTAATTGCCAATATCGGCGGCTTTTGTGTTGAAGAATATGTTAAATGCGCCGAGCAGCTTGCTTCTTGCGATAATGTCGGAATGATTGAGCTGAACATCAGCTGCCCAAACGTGCACGGCGGAGGAATGAGCTTTGGCACCGACGCAAAAAGCGCCGCGCTCGTGACGCGTGCGGTCAAGGACGCGGTGAGGGACAAGCCGGTATTTGTAAAGCTGACGCCAAATGTGACGGATATAACCGAGATTGCAAAAGCGTGCGAGGACGCGGGTGCGGACGGTTTGAGCCTTATAAATACGCTGCTCGGAATGAGAATCGACCTCAAAAAGAGGTCGCCGGTGCTCGCGCAGAAAAAAGGTGGGCTGTCAGGTCCTGCGATATTCCCCGTAGCGCTTCGCATGGTCTATGACGTCTACGAGGCGGTCACGATACCGATAATGGGCATGGGCGGAATTGCGAGCGCACGCGACGCGGTGGAGATGATGCTTGCGGGAGCAAGTGCTGTGCAGGTAGGTGCGCAGAACCTTGTCAGACCGTATGCGTGCAAGGAAATAATCGATGAGCTTTCCGCGCTTTGCGGTGAGCTGGGGATAAAGAAAATCAGCGAAATAACAGGAGGAGCACACTGATGGCAAAGGACGTAATTATAGCCTGCGATTTTTCAAGCTCAAAGGAGACATTGGAGTTTCTCGAGCGCTTCGGGCAGCAAAGACCCTTCGTAAAGATAGGTATGGAGCTGTTTTACTCCGAAGGACCGCAGATAGTCAGACAAATCAAGGCGAGAGGTCACAAAGTGTTTCTCGACTTAAAGCTACACGATATACCCAATACGGTGCAGCACGCCATGGCGGCATTGAGCTCGCTCGATGTGGATTTGTGCAACCTACACGCGGCGGGAGGCTCGCAGATGATGAAAGCGGCGCTTGAAGGGCTTACGCGCGCTGACGGCAGCAGACCGCTGCTCGTTGCGGTGACACAGCTTACTTCAACAGATGAACAGACGCTCAAAAACGAGCTGCTAATAAACGAGGGCATGGAAAACACGGTTGAAAGCTATGCAAAGAATGCCGCTGCGTGCGGACTTGACGGCGTTGTATGCTCGCCGCTTGAAGCTGCGAAGATTAAGCAAAGCTGCGGAAAAGACTTTGTGACCGTAGCGCCCGGAATACGTTTCGGCGACGGCGGCGCAGACGACCAGAAACGTGTGATGACTCCTTCCCGCGCAAGGGAAAACGGCTGCGATTACATTGTCGTCGGTCGTCCGATAACCCGCGCGGAGAATCCGCTCGAAGCCTACGATTACTGCATGAGAGAATTTCTCGGGAGGTAAGAATGATTAACAAGTATGCAAAGGAGCTGTTGTCAATCGGCGCGGTGTTTCTGCGCCCGAATGAGCCGTTTATCTGGGCGAGCGGTATTAAAAGCCCGATATACTGTGACAATCGACTCACGCTCACCGAGCCGACAATCAGGAATGATATAGAATTCGGTTTAGTCTCACTTATAAAAAGCAATTACCCCGAATGCGAGCTGCTTATGGGCACAAGCACTGCGGGCATTGCGCACGCGGCAATCTGCGCGCACGTTATGGAGCTGCCCATGGGGTATGTCCGCTCGTCGGCGAAGGACCACGGACGTCAAAACAGGATTGAGGGCAGACTCACGCCGGGCGCAAAGACGGTGGTGGTAGAGGACCTGATTTCTACCGGTTCAAGCGCCATCGAGGTCGTTGAAACGCTGCGGGAGGCGGGCGCGGAAGTGCTCGGAATCGTCAGCATATTTACCTACGGTATGCAAAAAGGAATCGACAAACTTCGCGAAGCAAACGTGAAAAACGTCAGTCTAACCGACTTCGACGACATTTGCGACACAGCGCTTTCTCAAAAACTGATAACCGCGGACGATGTCGGCAGACTAAAGCGTTTTCGCGATTGCCCGTCTGATGAAAGCTGGATTGTATGAGAAATCTATTCGATATAACCGACCTTTCGGTCGAGGAAATCAACGAGCTTATAGATGCGGCACGGGACATCATACGAAATCCGCAGGACTATCGCGAAGTGTGCAGATACAAAAAACTTGCAACGCTTTTCTTTGAGCCGAGCACACGAACGAGGCTGTCCTTTGAAGCGGCGATGCTTGAACTTGGCGGGTCGGTGCTGGGCTTTTCGAGCGCGGACAGCTCCTCGGCGGCAAAAGGGGAGAGCGTGAGCGATACAGTGCGCACGGTCGGCTGCTATGCTGATATAATTGCAATGCGTCACCCCAAGGAGGGTGCGCCGCGCGCAGCGGCAAGAAGGTCGAGCGTGCCGATTATCAATGCCGGCGACGGAGGGCACAATCACCCCACGCAGACACTGGCGGATTTGCTGACGATTAGCCGAGAAAAGGGAAGGCTTGGCGGTATGACCGTCGGTTTTTGCGGCGACTTAAAATTCGGACGTACCGTTCATTCTCTCATCAATGCGCTTGCGCGATATGAAAACATAGAGTATGTGTTCATCTCTCCCGAGGAGCTTTGCATACCAGAATACATAATCGATGGCGTGATGAAAGAGAAGAATCTGAAATACACAAGCGTGCGTACGCTTGAGGAAGTCATGCCCAATCTGGACGTGCTTTACATGACCCGTGTGCAGCGAGAGCGCTTTTTTAACGAGGCGGACTATATACGGCTGCGTGATACCTATATTCTCACTCCCGACAAGCTGAAAACCGCAAAAGAAACGCTTTGCATAATGCACCCGCTGCCCCGTGTGAACGAAATATCCGTAGAGGTGGACGACGACAAGCGCGCTTGTTATTTCAAGCAGGTCGAAAACGGCAAGTATATACGAATGGCTCTGATTATGATGCTTTTGGGGTTGAGCAAATGAATATTGACAGCATTAACAACGGTATAGTTTTGGACCACATCAAAGCGGGGAAAAGCATGGAGATTTACAGCTATCTCGGATTGGACTCGCTTGATTGCTCGGTCGCGATTATCAAAAATGTACGCAGTACGAGAATGGGAAAGAAGGATATTATCAAAATTGATGCCCCAATTGAGCTTGATTTGGACGTGCTCGGTTATATCGACCCGGATATAACGGTAAACATTATTGTGAACGGCAAGCTGGTTGAGAAGCGTCCGCTCGAGCTGCCGAAAAGGCTGACAAACGTGCTGTTTTGCAAAAATCCGCGGTGCATCACCTCCTGCGAGCAGGGAATCGAGCACATCTTTTATCTTTCAGACGAGAGCAGCCGTACGTACAGATGCCTGTACTGCGAGACAAAAAGCTCAAAGCATTGAGGATAACAAACGCCCGTTTCTTCGCAAGAAGAAACGGGCGTTTTCGTGTGTTCAGATGTTTTGATTTTTGCCGAGCTCGGACAGGTCATACGGCGTCTCCTGATAGACGTAGTAATTCAGCCAGTTGCCGAACAGCAAATTGGCGTGCGACCGCCAGCGGAAGATGACGTCCTTTTTTGGGTCGTCGTCAATGAAGTAGTTCTTTGGTATCTCGATGGGCAGCTTTGCCGCAACGTCGCGCTCATATTCCTTTTTCAACGTGTCTCGGTCGTATTCCTGATGCCCGAGTACAAAGACCTGCCGACCGTTGTCGGTGCTCAGAATATGAGGACCTGCCTCGTCGCTTTGCGCGAGTACGCGAAGCTCGGAAACCTTGTCGATATCCTCTCGGCGAATTCCAGTGTGACGGCTGTGAGGCGCATAGAATACTTCGTCAAAGCCCCGGACGAGAGGATTAAGCGGCCGGGTGACGCGATGCTCGAATACGCCGAACAGCTTCTTTTCCAGCGGATACTTAGGCACACCGAAATGATAGAACAGCGCCGCCTGTGCGCCCCAGCATACGTGCATTGTGGAGTAGACGTTGCTCTTGGAATACTCCATTATGCGGCAAAGCTCGTCCCAGTAGTCAACCTGCTCAAAATCCAGCTGCTCGACGGGAGCGCCGGTGATTATCATGCCGTCGAAGCGGCTGTCGCATATCTCCTCGAAGCGCGAGTAAAAACAGTCAAGATGCTCGGCAGAGGTGTTCTTGCTTTCGTGGGTGTCCATGCGCAAAAAGGTGAGCTCAACTTGAAGCGAGCTGTTGGCAAGCAAGCGCGCAAGCTGTATTTCGGTCGCAATCTTGGTCGGCATTAGGTTGGCGATGATGATTTTCAGCGGGCGTATGTCCTGCGTGTAAGCGCGTGCGCTGTTCATCACAAACACATTTTCGTCGCCGAGCGCTTTAAACGCCGGCAGCTCGAGCGGTATGATAAGCGGCATATTTACTCCTTTGAACAAGCTGCGTTCAGCGCCTGCTCGATGTCTGCAATTATATCGTCTATGTCCTCGATGCCGACCGATACACGGATAAGCTCCGGCTTTACGCCGGACGCGAGCTGCTCGCTTTCGGAAAGCTGACGGTGGGTGGTGCTGCCCGGATGCAGCACGCTTGTGCGAATGTCGCCGACGTGTACAGCGAGGCTAACGAGCTGCAAGTTTTCAATAAACCGTTTTCCCGCTTCCAGTCCGCCCTTGACTCCGAAGCACAGCACTCCGCTTTGACCGTCCGGCAGATACTTTTGCGCAAGTGCATAATCCTTTGAGCTTTCAAGTCCGGGATAGCTGACCCAAAGGACGTGTTTGGAGCGCTCAAGGTATTTCGCAAGTGCAAGCGCGTTGTCAGAGTGCTTCTTCATGCGAAGCGGCAGCGTCTCAAGACCTGTCAGAGTATAAAACGCGTTCATCGGGCTCATGACGCAGCCGAGGTCACGCAGCAGCTGACTGCGCAGCTTCATCGCAAAGGGGCGGTCGGGAAAGCTGTTTGTGTAAACCAGACCGTGATAGCTCTCGTCCGGCTCGCAAAGACAGGGGAAACGTCCGCTCGCTGTCCAATCAAAGCTGCCGCCGTCAACGACAATCCCTCCGACGCTCGATGCGTTTCCGTCCGAGTACTTGGTGGTCGAATCGGTGACGACGTCTGCGCCGAGCTCAAGAGGTCTGCACAGCGCGGGGCTTGCGAGGGTGTTGTCAACGATGAGCGGCACACCGGCGCGTTTTGCGACGCTCGACCATTTGTCGAAGTCCAGCACCCGCAGCGCGGGATTGGCAAGAGTTTCGGCAAACATGGCCTTGGTGTTGGGACGAACGGCGGCGAACAGCTCGTCCTCGCTCGCGTCCTGGTCGATAAAAGTGCACTCGATTCCGAACTTTGCGAAGGTCACGCCGAAAAGATTGTGAGTACCGCCGTATATATTTGAGCTTGAGAGTATATGGTCGCCGTTTTCGCAGATGTTCAGCAGCGCGCACATATTCGCCGACTGACCGCTGGACGCGGCGCAGGCAGCGGTGCCGTGCTCGAGCAGCGCATACTTCTTTTCGAGAGCATCGACAGTGGGGTTGGATATGCGCGTGTACATATGCTTGTCGCTCGTCAGGTCGAACAGAGCGGCTACCTCGTCGCAGCTCTTGTAGCGGTAGGTGGTGCTTTGGACTATCGGCACGCATTGAGGCTGACCGTCCTTTGCGCGGTAGCTTCCGTGGACGCAGTTTGTTTCAAAGCCGTATTCGTCTTTCATACATTACCTCTTTATTGCGTTAATGTCTTAAACTGATTTTAGTATAAGTATCTAAAAAGGTCAAATGTTTAGAAAACCGTGTCGTCTCATTCTTCATTTTATCTAAATTATTTACATCTTAATAATGAAAATTGGTGCATATGATGATATACTGAATGCAATGTCAGAGTTGCGGCAAAACGTCGGGTGAATTAATGACGTCGCGGCGAAATAATCCGGTAAGCGGGACGAGCGATGGAATATGTCATTGATTACAGCATAATATCGTCTTTCTTTTTGTGCATTACTGCGATATTCTATTTTTCGCAGCGCCGGATAGATACGCTTCGTATCCGCCTGTACGGATATTTGCTGATTGTCGGGATGATAGCGGTCACTTTGGATATAGCGGCGGCGATAAATTACAACGGGAAGCTGCCCGCTTCGATGCTGTATTTGATAAACGTCCTGTTTTTGCTGGCTGTCCAGTGCAACGGGCCGTTGTTTTTATTCTATACCCTTGCGCTGACCGGCGATTACAAGCGGCTTTCTTCAAAAGCGAAGCTCCTGCTTTCACTGCCGTTTATCGTGATTTTCATTTTAATTATTGCCTCGGTTTTCGGCAAGCACGGCGTGTTTTATATCGCTGAGGACTTGTCTTACAACTACGGCAGCACGCATTTGGTGCTTTATGTGTGTATGGTTTTCTATCTCGTTGT
>CAYXRE010000027.1:0-16668 GCA_964466125.1 uncultured Oscillospiraceae bacterium | reverse complement strand
ACGCTCCCGCGCAGATAACAGGCTATGAATATGAGGTGCGCTCGGCGCTCAAGGCAATAAGCGAGGGACGCACCGAGTGCCCCGAGATGCCGCACTGCGAAACGCTTTTCATAATGCGTTTGATGGACATCGTTCGGGATATGTGGGGCATGAAATTTCCGATGGAGGACTGAGAGATGGCGGCACAGACAAAGCATGGACTTCGCGCGCAGGAGCTTTTTACGCTCGGCTATAACTGCTCGCAGGCGGTGCTCGGCGCGTTTTGCGAGGAACTGGGACTGGACATGGACACGGCGATGAAGCTCTCGTCCTCCTTCGGCGGCGGGATAGGGCGTATGCGCGAGGTGTGCGGCGCGTTCAGCGGACTTTGCATGGCTGCGGGACTGCTGTGCTCGGGCGGTACGCCCGAGCGCGAGGACAAGACGAAGCAGTACGAGCTGGTGCAGTCGCTCGCAAAGGAGTTTCGGGACGAAAACGGAAGCATTGTCTGCCGCGAGCTGCTGGGTCTGTCAAGCGGACCGTCCTCGCCGACGCCGGACGAGCGTACCGCGCAGTATTACAAAAAACGCCCGTGCTCCGAGCTGGTCGGCTTCGCGGCGGATATGCTGGAGCGCCAAATGAACGGGAAAGCGGATTGAGCGCATGGAAATACGAAAAATTGAAATAAAAACGAACACGGGTGCGGCAGCGCAGCTCGTCGCCTATTTACAGACTCCCAGCGAGTATATCGAGATTTCCCGCTCGCGCAAGGCGGTCATCGTCTGCCCGGGCGGCGCGTACTCCATTCTCGCCGACCACGAGGGTGAGCCGGTCGCGCTGAGCTTCGCGAGCGCCGGAGCGCAGGCGTTCGTGCTCAATTACAGCGTTGCGCCCGCGGCTTACCCAGACGCGCTGTGTGAGCTTGCGCTTGCGCTTGCGTACGTCAAGGATCACGCGCGCGAGCTGTACGTTGACCCCGATGAGGTGTTTGTCTGCGGATTCTCTGCGGGCGGTCATCTGTGCGGGTGTCTGGGAACGCTGTGGAACGACAGGGAGCTTTCCGCCGTGTGCGGACGGGACGCGGGCGACATAAGACCCGCGGGAATGATACTGTGCTATCCTGTAATAACGCTCGGCGAGCTGACCCACGCCGAATCGCGGCGGAATCTGCTCGGTGAGAATCCCGACGCGGCGCTTGTCAGAAAGCTCAGCTTGGAAAACTCGGTGAGCGCCGACACGGTGCCCGCGTTTATCTGGACGACCGCCGAGGACGGCAGCGTCCCGCCGCGCAATTCCCTTATGCTCGCCACGGCGCTGTCCGCGTGCGGCGTACAGTTTGAGCTGCACGTTTACGAGAACGGCAGCCACGGCAACTCGCTTTGCACCCGTGCGAGCGCCCCGAGCGCGGAGGCGGTCGTGCCCGAGGCGTCCGGTTGGTTTGCGGCGGCTGTACGCTGGCTTTGGCGGCATTGACACGGTGAAAGGCGGCATAGCATGGACGACACAAAGAGGATAATCGACAATATCGAGTGCTTTCTGCTCGACCTCGACGGCACGATATATCTCGGCGAGCGGCTGATTGACGGCGCGACCGATTTTCTTGCGGCGCTTCGGGCGACAGGGCGGCGCTTTTGCTTTATGACCAACAACACCTCGCGGGATTCGCGGGCGTATATTGAAAAGCTCTCTCGAATGGGAATCGAAATCGACCCCGCAACGCAGCTTGTAAGCGCCGCCCACGCGACGATAAGCTACCTTTTGCGCGAGCACCCGAACAAACGGGTCTACCTTTTGGGCAACGATATGCTCAAGCGCGAGTTCGAACGCGGCGGCATAACGCTTCGCGAGGACGAGCCGGACGTTGCGGTCATCGGCTTCGACACAACGCTTACATACGAAAAGCTGTGCCGTATATGCGACCTCGTGCGCGAGGGGCTGCCGTACATCGCGACCCACCCCGACCTCAACTGTCCCGTCGAGAACGGCTTTATCCCCGACGTCGGCTCGTTCATTTCGCTCATTGAGACGTCGGCGGGCAGACGGCCGGACGTCATTATCGGAAAGCCCAACCGCGAGATGATAAACTACTCGCTTTCGGTTTGCCGCGCGAGTGCGGAGCACACGGCGACGGTCGGCGACCGCATCTACACCGACGTCGCGGCGGGCGTGGACAACGGGCTTGCGGGGATTCTGGTGCTTTCGGGCGAGACCAAGCGTGAGGACATACCGCGCTTTGCGACCGAACCGACACTGGTGTTCGAGTCGGTCAAAGAGATTATCCCCTACTTATAAACGGCGGTGAGAGAATGAGCAGACCGGTTTTAGCCATAACAATGGGCGACGCGGCGGGCATCGGACCCGAGACGCTGATTAAGGCGCTCTCGCACGATGAGCCGCACGAACAGGCGCGCTGTCTTGCCGTCGGCTCGCGGCGGGTGCTCGAAAACGCCATGAGCTTTGAGGGTATGCCGCGCCTTGCGGTAAATCCCGTGTCCTCGCCGGACGAGGGCGTTTTCGAGCGCGGGACGATTGATTTGATTGACATGGACAACGTAGAAATAAGCGGGCTTCGCATGGGCGAGGTGAGCGCCGTTTGCGGGCGCGCGGCTTATGAGTACATTGAGAAAAGCATTCGTTTGGCGAACGCAAAACAGGTCGCCGCAGTGGTCACGACGCCGATAAACAAGGAGTCGCTTCGCGCGGCGAACGTGCCGTACATCGGACACACCGAGATATTCGGCGCGCTGACAAACACCGAGAACCCGCTTACCATGTTTGAGGTGCTCGGACTTCGCATATTCTTCCTTTCCCGTCATGTCTCGCTGCGCGAGAGCTGCGAGCTTGTCACCAAGCAGCGCATCGTCGAGTGCGCAAAGTCCTGCCTGCTCGCGCTCGAAAAGCTCGGCGTTCACGGCGGCACGCTCGCCGTCGCGGGCTTGAATCCCCACTGCGGCGAGCACGGGCTGTTCGGCGACGAGGAGGTGCGGGAGATTGCGCCCGCACTCGAGCTGCTGCGCTCGCAGGGGCTGAACGTCGTCGGACCCGTCGGCGCGGATTCGGTCTTTTCACAGGCTCTGCACGGTAAATATGCCGCCGTGCTCAGTCTCTACCACGACCAGGGACACATCGCCGCCAAGACGCTGGATTTCGAGCGCACCGTTTCGGTGACCTGCTCGATGCCGATTCTGCGAACCTCGGTTGACCATGGCACCGCCTTCGACATCGCAGGAAGCGGAAAAGCGAGCGAAATCAGCCTGCTCGAGGCGATAAAGGTCGCGGTGAAGTACAGCGAACAGGCTTGATTACCCGCCGTGAATGTTATTCAACAAAAGCTCCCGCTGAAAAGGCGGGAGTTTTTGCGTGCACATCTCTGTCTTACGTTCAGTCTCTCTGCGCTGCGCAAACTCCTTTTTCGCAATTGCGCACACCTTGCTGTCCGAGCGCGTAGGCGGCTGATTTCTAGGCAAGACGTTTATTCGCGTCAGTATCCGCGACGACCTCGTCACGCGGGCAGAACATCGGAGTGTTTGTGCGAAAACAGCAGTTTACTTGTCTTCGTAGACTGATTTTCGCTGTTTGCCGCCACTGTGAGTATTTACATTTTGCCGTTTTTGAAGCGCCGCTCATTGCCTTCAAACCGTACAACCCATTCGGCCAAGAAAAAAATGTTGTATTTTCAAAGTTGTATGGTACAATTATCTCAAAACGACACCGGGTGAGAGTATGAGTGAACACAAGTACACCGAGCTTGCGGCACGCCTGCGTACCGAGATACGCGCGGGCGTTTATATAAGCGGTCAGCGTCTGCCCAGCGAGAACGAGCTTGCCGCGCAGACCGGCTTCAGCCGCCAAACCGTCCGTCAGGCGATGAGCCTTCTGGAAAAAGAGGGGCTTACGATTCGCGTTCAAGGCTCGGGCACCTATGTGCGCGCGGAGGGCAGACGCCGCGAGAGCACCATGAACGTCGCGGTCGTGACGACCTACATCGGCGAGTACATCTTTCCCGCGATACTCCACGGCATAGATGAGGAGCTTGCCGATAACGGCTATACCTCCATGCTCATGGCGACGCGCAACCGCGTGGACAACGAGCGCCGCATACTGACCGACCTGCTCGCCAAGCCCATCGACGGAATGATTGTCGAGGGCACCAAGACTGCGCTGCCCAACCCCAATATTGACCTTTACCGCCGCTTCGACGAGCTGAACATACCCGTCGTTTTCATAAACGGCTTTTATCCCGAGATGAAGGACCACGTCTATGTCGTCGCGGACGACCGCGAGGGCGGGCGCGCCGCCTGCCGTTCGCTTTTGAGCCGCGGGCACACCTCAATCGCCGGCATATTCAAAAGCGACGACATTCAGGGTCACCGCCGTTACGCGGGCTATGCCGCCGCGCTGCTCGAGGCGGGGCTGAACGTTGACGACGACCATGTGCTGTGGTTTGCGACCGAAAACCGCGACAGCCTTTTGAGAGCGTGCGCCGCCGAGGCGCTCAACGGCTGCTCAGCGTGCGTTTGCTACAACGACGAGGTCGCCCAAAAGCTCATCGAGACGCTCGCCGCATCGGAGATTTCGGTGCCCTCGAAGATGGAAATCGTCAGCTTCGACAACAGCATCTACGCCCAGCTGTCCTCCTCGCTTTTTCGCTCGCTCGCTAACCCCAAGGAGAAGCTCGGCAGGCTCGCCGCGCGCAAGCTGCTGAATATTATTTCCGGCGCGCAGGAGTGCTCCGCGATACTCCCATGGAGCGCCGAGTAGTGTTTGAGCGCCGCTTCAAGACAGTCATCTTCCAAACCCGCCTCACCGCTTTTTGCGGCGGGGCGGTATTTATGTTCGGCAGACCGCATAGGAATTCATGTCACAGCGTTTTTCCTTGCCCTTCGGCAGTCCAACGCACGG
Organism: uncultured Oscillospiraceae bacterium; assembly: GCA_964466125.1. Taxonomy (GTDB): domain Bacteria; phylum Bacillota; class Clostridia; order Oscillospirales; family Ruminococcaceae; genus JAUNBN01. The sequence continues at coordinate 11,787 of CAYXRE010000027.1, read as the reverse complement.
GCTAAAAAAGCGCAGGCAGCGAAAGCTCATCAAAGGCGCTTGCCCTAATGCTGCGCCGCACAATTCACCGCCGGCGAAACAACTCGCTGTCAGGCGAATGCTTGGTGTTTGTGTACTAAACTCGCAGCAAAATTTCGGCATAATGGCACTTGTGCAAGGCGCATTGCTTGAAGTATCTTATTGGTATAAGATGTACATACAAGTACAGAATTCAGCGCGACAGATGTATCATAAATTCGTCAACCAAACGACTGGAGGAGTATTCGATGGACACAAAGACGGCGATAAACGAAGGCAGAACTTATCTCGGCATTGAATTCGGCTCGACGAGAATCAAGGCGGTGCTCATAGACGACGCAAATGAGCCTGTCGCTTCCGGCGCGCACGAGTGGGAAAACAAGTTTGAAAACGGTGTTTGGACCTACGCGCTGAACGACGTGTGGGCGGGCTTGCAGGACGCGTACGCAAAGCTCGTTTGCGAGACAAAAGAGAAATACGGCGTTGTGCCGACCACCTTCGGCGCGATGGGCTTTTCTGCGATGATGCACGGGTATCTGCCCTTTGACAGGGACGGAAAGCAGCTTGCGGAGTTCCGTACATGGCGCAACACGATAACAGGCGAAGCGGCGGATAAGCTCAGCACGCTGTTCGGCTTCAGCATTCCGCAGCGCTGGAGCATAGCGCATTTGTATCAGGCGATACTCAACGGCGAGCCGCACGTCAAGGACATCGCGTTTCTGACGACGCTTGCGGGCTACGTTCACTGGCAGCTTTGCGGCGAAAAGGTGCTCGGCGTCGGCGAGGCGAGCGGTATGTTCCCGATTGACAGCGCAAGCGGAAGCTATGACGCGGTCATGGCGGACAAATTCGACAATGTAATTTCCGACAAGGGCTTTTCGTGGAAGCTGCGCGATATACTGCCGAACGTCGTGAGTGCGGGAACCTCTGCGGGAACGCTCAGCGAGGCGGGAGCGAAGCTCATCGACCCGAGCGGAGCGCTCAAGGCGGGCGTGCCGCTTTGTCCTCCCGAGGGCGACGCAGGCACGGGAATGACAGCGACCAACAGCGTCGCGGCGAGAACGGGCAACGTTTCGGCGGGCACATCGGTGTTTGCCATGGTCGTGCTTGAGCGTCCGCTTTCCAAGCTGTATCCCGAAATCGACATGGTCACCACCCCGACGGGCAAGCCGGTCGCGATGGTCCACTGCAACAACTGCACGCCGGACATAAACGCTTGGGTCTCGCTGTTCTCCGAGATGAGCGAGGCGGCGGGAGCAAAGCTGACCACACCGCAGCTGTTCGACATATTCTACAACAAGGCGCTCGAGGGCGAGAGCGAGTGCGGCGGACTGCTGTCCTATAACTACTTCTCCGGCGAGCACATAACCCACATTGAGCAGGGACGCCCGATGCTCGTTCGCAAGCCGGACAGCCGCTTCACATTCGCGAATCTTGCGCGCTGCGTGCTGTTCTCGGCGCTCGGAACGCTGAAAATCGGCATGGACATACTCTTTGTCAAAGAAAACGTCAAGCTCGAGCGTCTGCTCGGTCACGGCGGATTGTTCAAAACCAAGCTGGTCGGACAAAAGCTCATGGCGGCGGCTTCGGGCGCGTCTGTAGACGTGATGAAGACCGCAGGCGAGGGCGGACCGTGGGGTATGGCGCTTCTCGCAAGCTATATGGTAAACAAGCAGCCGAACGAGACGCTTGAAGATTACCTCGAAAAGCGCGTGTTCGCAAGCATGGACAGCGTGCGCGTGCAGCCCGACCCCGCCGACGTCGAGGGCTTTGCAAAATACATGGAACGCTTCAGCGCCGGTCTTGCAATCGAGAGCGCCGCAGCGGCAATGGAATAATTTTTCTTGGAGGAAAACCAAATTGTTTAACGATTATGAGTTCTGGTTCGTAGTGGGTTCGCAGTTTCTTTACGGTCCCGAGGTGCTCGAAACGGTCGCCGCGCGCGCCGAGGAGATGGCGGCTGCGCTGAACGACGCGGGCAGACTGCCCTGCCGCGTGGTCTACAAGGTCACGGCAAAAACGCCCGAGGAGATAAGCAAGGTCGTTCGCGAGGCGAACTTTGACGAGCGCTGCGCGGGCATAATCACATGGATGCACACCTTCAGTCCGTCCAAGATGTGGATAAACGGTCTTTGCGAGCTGCAAAAGCCCTACTGCCATTTCGCGACCCAGTACAACCGCGAGATACCCGACAAAGAAATCGACATGGACTTCATGAACCTCAATCAGGCGGCTCACGGCGACCGTGAGCACGGCTTTATCGGTGCGCGGCTTCGTATGCGCCGCAAGGTCATCGCTGGCTATTGGCAGGACGCGGACGTTCAGACCCGTCTGGGAGACTGGATGCGCGCCGCAGTCGGCGTGGCGTTCAGCAAGCAGCTGAAGGTCATGCGCTTCGGGGACAATATGCGCAACGTCGCCGTGACCGAGGGCGACAAAGTCGAGGTGCAGGCAAAGCTCGGCTGGCAGGTCAACACATGGCCCGTCGGCACCCTCGTTGAGTATATCGACGCCGTGAGCGACGCCGAGGCTGATGCGCTCGTTGAGGAATACAAGCGCGAATACACAATGAATACCGACAATCTCGAAGCCGTGCGCTATCAGGCAAAAGAAGAGATTGCGATGAAAAAGATGCTGGATTCCGAGGGCTGCAAGGCGTTCACCAACACCTTTGAGAACCTTTACGGTATGAAGCAGCTTCCCGGACTTGCAAGCCAGCGGCTCATGGCGGCGGGCTACGGCTACGGCGCGGAGGGAGACTGGAAGGTCTCCGCGATGACTGCCGTCGTCAAGGCAATGGCGCAGGGGAAAACCGGCGGCACCGCCTTCATGGAGGACTACACCTACAACCTCACCCCCGGCAAGGAGTACTCGCTGGGAGCCCACATGCTAGAGGTTTGCCCGACCGTTGCGGCGGCAAAGCCCAAGGTCGAGGTACACCCGCTCGGCATAGGCAACAGAGAGGATCCCGCGAGACTGGTTTTTGAAGGACATCCCGGAAACGCGATAGTCATAAGCCTTGTTGACATGGGCGGACGGCTTCGCATGATAGTTCAGGACATCGAGGTCGTAAAGCCGATTTATGAAATGCCCAATCTGCCCGTGGCGCGCGTCATGTGGAAGGCGATGCCCGACCTGCGCACCGGTGTTGAGGCGTGGATAACCGCGGGCGGCGCGCATCACACCGTGCTGACTTATGACATAAGCGCCGAGCAGATGAAAGACTGGGCGAACATGATGGACATCGAGTTCGTTCACATAACCAAGGACACGACCATTGACGGGCTTGAGCAGGAGCTGTTCCTGTCCGACCTTGCGTGGAAGCTGCGGTAAACGGTATGTTAGAAGAATTGAAAGAACAGGTGCTTCAGGCGAATCTTATGCTCGTAGAGCACAAGCTGGTCACCTTCACTTGGGGCAACGTCTCCGGCATTGACCGCGAGCGCGGGCTTGTGGTTATCAAGCCGTCCGGCGTCGAGTACTCCGCCATGCGGGCGAATGACATGGTGGTCGTCTCGCTTGAGGACGGAGCGGTCGTCGAGGGCGCGCTCAAGCCGTCCTCCGACACGCCGACCCACCTTGTGCTTTATCGCGCATACGACGGCATAGGCGGCGTGGTGCACACCCACAGCCGCTGGGCGACCGTCTACGCTCAGGCGGGTCGGGGCATACCGCCGCTTGGCACGACGCACGGAGACTACTTCTACGGCGAGATACCCTGCACGCGCCGCATGACGCCGCAGGAGATTGCGGGAGAGTATGAGCGCGAGACGGGCAACGTCATCGTCGAGACCTTCGCGGGTAAAAATGCGGCGGACATACCCGCAGTGCTGGTGCATTCCCACGGACCGTTCACTTGGGGAACCGACGCGAACAACGCCGTCCACAACGCCGTAGTGCTGGAGGAGCTGGCTTTCATGGCGTGGCACACCGAGCAGATGCAGCCGAACATTCCCGCCATGCAGCGTGAGCTGCTCGACAAGCACTATCTTCGCAAGCACGGCGCGAACGCCTACTACGGGCAAAACTAAAGCCTTTTTCATTTTCTCCGATAATGTGTGACAAAGCGCCCGCGCAGCCGCGCGGGCGCTTTGCCGTGCAGGAACCGTCTGCGTATCGGCTTCGCGAATCGGCATTGAAAGACAGCGCAGCGCCGCTGCTTCGCCGCTCCGATGTTAAATACGCGCGTGAAACGATGTTGTAATAACACGCAAAAAAGCGGTAGAATAATAACATCAGGTATGGAAGGGCGGAAAAGACTTTGAGCGAGATGAACGACGAGGAGATTTTGACCAACAGGATTCTTTACACCTTCAACGGCATAGCCGCCGTGCCCAGACCGTCCGGACACGAGAGCGCGATTGCGCAGTATCTCTGCGAGTGTCTTCGCGGGCATTCGCTCTCGCCCGTAATTGACGGCGCGCGAAACGTGCTGTGCGATGTGCCCGCAACCAAGGGACGCGAGAAGGCACCGCTCACGGTGCTTCAGGCTCACACCGACATGGTCTGCGTCGCCAAGAACGAGGGCTTTGACTTTCTGCGCGAGCCGATAAAGACCACCGTGAGCGGCGAGTGGCTGAGTGCTTGCGGCACGACGCTCGGTGCGGACGACGGCATCGGCATAGCGCTTGCGCTCGAGGCGGTGTTCTCCGGCTTTCCCCACGGTCCGCTGCGGCTGATTTTCACGGCGGACGAGGAGGCGGGTATGAGCGGGGTAAATGCGCTCGCAGCGGATTGCGTTTGCGGCGCGCGCTATCTTATCAATCTCGACGAGGAGCGCGAGGGAACGGTCTGCATAAGCTCGGCGGGAGGCGTCAAGGCGGTTTACACACGGGACAACGCGCCGCGGCAGTGCGCCAAGACGAACGCCGTTCGCATAAGCGTTTCGGGGCTTGCGGGCGGGCATTCCGCCGAATATATCAACTCAGGCAGGCTCAACGCGAACTGCGCCGTCGGTCATATTCTCTCGGCGCTGCAGGCGTCGGGCTTGGATTTTGAGCTCGCGTCGCTGGACGGCGGCGTTTTCCCAAACTCGATTCCGACCGAAGCGGCGGCGGTCGTCTGTCTGGATTTGTCCGACAAGGGAGCGTTCACGTCCGCTTATGAAGCGGCGTCCAAGGTACTTCGGGACAGCTTTTGCGAGAGCGAAAGCGGCATAATGATTTCATGCGAGGACGCACAGCCGCCTCAGAGCGTCATGTCGGAATGCGACGCGCTCGCGCTCATTTCGCTGCTGTCTGCCGCTCCGGACGGCGTCAGCTCGATGTCGCAGCGCAATCCCGAGCTGGTGCAAAGCTCGTCCAATTGCGGCATAGTCCATGCGAACGCCGAGCACACAAGCTGCACGGTTTTCTCCCGCAGCAGCTCGGAGTACTGGCTCGAACGATATATCTCGGCGCACCGCTCGCTTGCGCACGCGCTCGGCTTTCAGCTGGACGCGCGCGACGTTGCTGCTGCATGGCCCGCAAAGCCCGGCTCGACGCTGGAGCGCTATTTCTGCGAGGCGTTCGAGCACATCAGCGGCAGGCAGGCGAGGATAGTCGCCACCCACGGCGGTCTTGAGTGCGGCAGCTTTGTCAAGCTCAATCCATCGCTTGAGATAGCCGCAGTCGGTCCGACAATCGAAAACGCCCATTCGACGGACGAACGGCTTTATATTCCAAGCCTTGCGCCGACGCTCAAGACGGTCTGCTCGGTGCTTGCAAAAATCGCGGTCGAGAAGGCGGAGTAGGGCGGCAGCCAAGCGCGCCTTACAGCCTTTCGTTTCCTTAATGCAAAACCGCCCGACAGAATTCTCTGTCGGGCGGTTTTTATATTGCTTGACGGTTTCTATCTTGTTGCGAACATCAGCCCGAGCGTCGAGCGCAGCGCAAGCTCGGTGGTGTCGTCTAGCGCGTTGAGGTCGAGATTTTCAAACACGTCGTTCTCGGTGTGGGTGTAAATCGGGGAGACCAGCCACGGCGGAGCGGGAGCGAGCTGCTCGTCATATTCGCGCCACGATAATGTGGCGGAGTTTATGCCGCGGTTGACGAACGGGCGCGAGTCGTTCTTGGGCGCGAATATCGGGCAGACAAAGCCGCCGATGTCCCTGTGTGCGCCGTGATAGACGGCGGCGACGGTGCGCGAGACGGCGTTATCCGCCGCCTTGTCGGGTTTTCCTGCAATCACGCTGCCCTCAACGACCTTTCCGAGCGTCGCGACGGTAAGGCGGTTTTTCGCGCCCTCGCGGGTGGACGGAGCTGTCATGTCAAGATTCAAGCACGCTTTTATGCGCGAGCGCTGTTCCGGCTCTAGCGAGTCGAGATAGGCGGCAGCGCCGTGATAACCGTACTCCTCGGTGTCGAAAAAGCAAAAACGCAGCTCGCAGGAGAACTCAAGCCCGCTTTCGCGGAATATTCGCGCAAGCTCAAGCGCCGTCGCGACGCCGGACGCGTTGTCCACCGCGCCCTCGCCGACGCGGTGGCAGTCGTAGTGCGCGCTTACGACCAGCACCGGCTTGTCGCTTGCCGCACAATAGGCGGCGACGATGTTCTGCTGCGCAATCGGAGCTATCGAGCCGGGTTCGGGGAATTCTCCGTGCTGCTCCTCGATTCCCTGCGGCGGAGCCTCGGGCGGGGAATAGTCGTAGTAATAGTCCTGCCATAAAAGCGAATCGCCCGTATAGCCCATAGCCTCGAGTGTGTCGTATATGTATCTTGCCGCGCGGTCGCTGCCGCGCTTGTTGAACGCACGGTTGCCGAAGTCCTTGCACAGCGCACGCGCATATTCGCGAAGCGTTTCGCTGTTTACTTCGCACAGCTTGGCGCGCAGGCGGTCGGTCTGCATGACGAGCGTCTGTTCGCCGCTTTGCACGACATAGCTCTCGTCCGGCGGCAGCGGTTCATTTGAAATCTGCGCTCCCTCGCGCGGGATAACGCCGTAGAAATACAGCCCCCACACCGCCGCGAGCGCGGCAAAGGCAAAGCATACGGCGAGCGCGATTATAAGGTTTTTTCGCTTGCGGCTGTCGTTATCCATTCGGTTCTCCCGCGATTTTCCGTACGACTTTTGCACAATGAGCGGCGTTCTGAATCACTGCCGCGATTTGTTCTGCGATATTGTTGATTTTACCACATTTTTCGCGCAGTCTCAACCGAAAGCGTGTCCGCTCTTTCGGCGGCGAAACCGCGTGAGACGCTTGGGAATTTGTTGTAAACGGGGTTGTAATTATGTAAAATAAAATAAAGGAGCTGATGTTGTGGACAAACCGATTAAAGGCATATACAAGTTTGCGGGCGGCGGGCTTTTTGAGCTGATGTACAACGCGAAAAACGCCGACGGAGCCGACGCCGTTGTCTACCGTCCCTACGGCGGCGGTGAGGACGTTCGTGTCGGTCTGCCGAAGGACTGGCTGGAAAACGGCGGCTATCGGTTTCTCGGCGCAAACTGGGACGAGATAGACGCGAAGCCCAGCTTTCGGCTCGTCGAGGACGTCGTTGCGGGAATGCAGATGAGCACCGACGAGACGGACGGATATATACATCTGCCGACCATGCGCGTGGTCACCATCGAAAAGAAATGCGTGCGCGCCGTTGAGGAATGCGACAAAAACGCCGAGCTTATCGAGCGCACGCCCAAATGGGAGCAGCAGTCGCTGCGCGACGCGCTCAACCTGATTTGGCATGAGGAGACCTATCTGCCGCTGCCGAACAAGAGCGATTTCTCCGAGCAGCAGGTCATGGAGAAGTTCATCGACGAGCTGGGCGACGAGTCGGTGCAAAGACCGCTGTACGAGGCGCTGTGCCGCGGAGCGGATGCCCAGGAGTTTCGCACCGAATGCTTTCGGCTCGGTCTGGATTCAATATGGTTCGGCTTTCGCGAGCGCTGTGCCCGCGCCTTTGTGCGCGGGTGGCTGAGCGCGCATGACATCGACTGGACAAGCGAGCTTATCTGACGTGAATCGCGTGCGGTGAATGCTTACGCGCCGGACAAACAGGGCATAACTAAGGCGTTCCCGCCCATACGGACGGAAACGCCTTGTGATATGGTTATTTGGATTATTACTTCTTCCTGCGTGCGGCTTCCTGAACGATAATGCCCGCAATGAACAGCACGAGCACCGCGGCGCAGCAGGGTATCGGGTAGGAGGAGAGCACGTCGCTCGAAACGGTTTGAGAAAGCCCGTTGAGGGTGGCAAGGAAGCCTCCGGCATTGACATAGCCGTCGAGATGGGTTATGTTCATGAACAGGAAAACCGCGGTCAGCGCAAGCATATACGCGCCGCTTCCGGCGGTGGATATGATTATGAGCTGGTCGCTCCATTTGACCGCGCACACGCCGATTATGACAGCGAGAACTATCGAGATGTAAAGCGCATAGGGAGCCACGGCGTCGCCGATAAGCCCGCAGATAAAGGTGCTCAGCAGGAAACCGAACAGTGCGCCCGAGCAGAACACCAAAAACTTATACAAAAACTTGGTGAGTATGCACAGCACAATGCCCGCTGTCGCGCCTGCAAGCCAGCCTGTGGTGGTGGTTCCGAAGATTCGCAGACCCAGCGCGAGCCCACCGAAAAACAGCGCCACCGCCATAAGCGGATAGAACAGCCGTTTTCCGAAAAAGCACATAAGTACGCCGAAGATGAGCAATATGGCAAGTGCGCCGATAATCTCCCACATAGTCGCTACCTCTTTTTCGTATTTTTCATTATAATAGCACTTTTTCGACAAAATACAACTTACTGCTGCGGTGCTGCTGTGCCGAGTGAACGGAGATGAATTATGACTCGAACAAAAACGATTCTCAAGTGGTCGTTCGTCGCGCTTTGCGCGGCGATGTTTCTGCTCATTGCCTTTAATCTGGACAAAGCGGCGGTAGACGCGCTGAATTCGGGCGTGTACTCGGTCATAAGGGTGCTCAAGAGCGATTTTGCCGACAGCTATTTCAAGCTCACGACCCAGTTTTCCGGAACCTTCGCGCTCGTCGCGTTCTCGATAATCGCGGTGCTGGTGTTCTACAAAAAACGCTATTGGGCGAGTATATGCCTGAATCTTTCACTCGCTTTCGTGCTCTACCTTTGCTTAAAGACGCTGTTCGCGCGCGAGCGCCCGAGCGGTATCGAGCAGCTGGTGCACGAGAATTCCTTCAGCTTTCCGAGCGCCCATGCGATGATAAGCTGCGCGTTCTTCGGCTATTTGATATTCATTATTGCCCAGACCTGCGCCAAACCGAGGGTGAGAACGGCGCTCGGCGCGCTGTGCGTGTTTTTGATATTCAACACCTGCGTCAGCCGAATTTATCTCGGCGCGCACTACACGAGCGACGTGCTCGCGGGACTGTTTGCGGGGCTTGCGTATTTGATAACCTACATCAGCGTGATAAAACGATATTTCAAGGAGGGCGAGCGGGAGATGGATGAAAAGAACACGTCAAAAAAACGCCAGCAGCTTTCGTCCAGTTTTAAGCACGCCTTTGAGGGCATAGCCGGCGGCATAAAGGGCGAGCGCAACATGATAATCCATTTCGCGGCAATGGCGCTGGTGATTCTGTTCGCCGCCGTGCTGAAAATCAGCGCGGGCGAGTGGTGCGTTTGCATAGTGCTCTTTGCGCTTGTGCTGGCAGCCGAGCTGATAAACACGGCAATCGAGGCGACGGTTGACATAGCCATGCCGGACGTTGACCCGCGCGCCAAGCTCGCCAAGGACACTGCGGCGGGCGCTGTGCTCGTGTGTGCGATTGCCTCGGTCTGCGCGGGACTGATAATCTTTTTGCCAAAGATAATCGCGGTGGTGTTAAGCCAGCTTTAATATCGGACGTTTTTGTGCAAAGCTTGCGCCGTTGTGGTAGAATAGCGTATATGTAAATAATATTCAAATGAATAAACGGAGGGAAACAGAATGGACAACGCCGTTTTTGAAAATCTGCTCACCCGCGCGAGCGTGCGTGAGTTTACCGACGCACCGCTCGAAAGGGAGCAGCTCGAAAAAATCGTCGAGGCGGGAGCAGCCGCGCCCTGCGCGATGAACGTGCAGACGCGCTGCTTTGCGGTCATCACCGACCGCGAGCTGATACAAAGACTCGCCCGTGCCGTCGCCTCGGCGCTCGGCAGAGGTTCGGACTACGACTTCTACGCCCCGCCTGCGTTCATCATCGTCAGCGACGAGGCGAGCAACCGCAACGCGGCGGCGAACTGCGCGTGCTGCTTGGAGAACATGATGCTCGCCGCACACGCGCTCGGCATCGGCTCGGTTTGGATAAATCAGCTCAACGAGGCGTGCACCTATCCGCCCGTAAGCGGACTGCTCGGAACGCTCGGCGTGCCGGACGAGCACAGGGTCTACGGCTGCCTGTCGCTCGGCTATGCGGCGCAAAGCGTGAAGCCGAAGAAGAAATCGCTCAACGTTCAGTGGCATTGAAATGCGCAAAAAGAAGTATGTGAGTTATCCGCTGCTCATAGCTGCGGGCTTTCTGGTGCTGGTGCTTGTGGGAACCGCGCTGCTGATGATGCCGTTCGCTTCCCGCTCCCGCGAGAGCGTTTCCTTCGTTGACGCGCTGTTTACCGCAACTTCCGCAAGCTGTGTCACCGGACTTGTTGTATTCGACACCTACACCCAGTGGTCGCTGTTCGGGCAGATAGTCATAATATTGCTCATCCAAATCGGCGGTCTGGGCTTTATGACCGTCATAACCATGTTTTCGCTGTTCTTGAAGCGCAAAATCGGGCTTGCGGAGCGCTCGCTCATGCGAGAGAGCATAAACACGATGTATGTCGGCGGCATTGTCCGATTGACCAAACGCATTCTGCTCGGCACGCTGATTTTCGAGCTTGCGGGCGCGGCGCTGCTCGCGGTGCGCTTTGTGCCTCAGCACGGCTTTTGGCGCGGGGTGTTCTATGCCTTTTTCCACTCGGTCTCGGCGTTTTGCAACGCGGGTTTCGACCTTATGGGACGCACCGGAGTTACCTACAGCTCGCTGACGAGCTACGTTGACGACCCGCTGGTCATATTGACCGTAAGCGCGCTGATAATCGTCGGCGGCATAGGCTTTTTCGTCTGGGACGACGTTTGCACTCACAAGCTGCATTTTCGCAAGTATTCGCTGCACACCAAAATCGTGCTTGTCACGACGGCGCTGCTGCTGATAATCCCGACAGTGCTGTTCTTGTTCTTTGAGCGGGATAATCTGTTTGCGCCGCTGTCCCCTGCTGGAAAGCTGCTCGGCGCGTGGTTTTCCTCGGTCACCCCGCGCACGGCGGGCTTCAACTCGATTGACACCGCGGCTCTTGCGCCCTCGAGCAAGCTGCTGACGCTTGTGCTCATGTTCATCGGCGGCAGCCCCGGCTCGACTGCGGGCGGCGTCAAGACCACGACGCTTGCCGTCGTGCTCATTGCGGTAATCGCAAGCATACGCCAAAAGCCGGATGACTCCGCGTTCGGACGCAGGCTTGAGCCGGGCGCGTTCAAGCGCGCGTCGGCGGTCGTGCTCGTAAACCTGACGCTCGCCATCGTCGCCTGTCTGCTCATCGGCGCCGCGCAGCCCGCTCTCGCCGTGGACGACGTGTTGTTTGAGGTTTTCTCAGCAATCGGCACTGTCGGCATGAGCACGGGAATCACGCGCGACCTCAGCACCTTTTCGCGGCTGATAATTTCGCTGCTGATGTACTGCGGGCGTGTCGGCAGCCTTTCCTTCGCGCTGATTTTCACCGAGAACCGCAGCGTTCCGAGCGTGCGGCTGCCGCTCGAAAAGGTCAATATCGGATAAAAGGGAGAACAAAATGAAAACGGTTTTGAT
>CAYXRE010000026.1:9695-16735 GCA_964466125.1 uncultured Oscillospiraceae bacterium | reverse complement strand
CAGCTCGTTGCTCACGTCCTCCAGCTCAAGGTCGGTATTTTTTATTACATTATAATACAGCGAGTCGGAAATTCTTATCATGTCGCGCAGATAGCTGTTTACGTTCTGCGTGACCTCGTCGATAAGTATCTCGTTCTCGCTTTGAATGGACTCGTCAAGCTGGCTGGAATAGCGCATGTAGAACACGACGCCGGTTATCAAAACCGCCATCGCCGCGCTAATCGTGAACGCGAGGAACACCGAGCGCTTGATGCTGCCCGCGGTGAACAATCCCCGTGCACGGTCAAATTTGTCCGAAAGCCACTTGTTCATAGGTTTATCTCATGTTTGTCAGGCTCTGGCGGTATTGGGTCGGAGACATTCCGAACTGCTTTTTGAAAACATGGGAGAAATAGTTGGGCTCCTCGTAGCCGACGCTGTTCGCGATAAGGTAGGTCTTTTCCTCGGTAGTTTGCAGCAGCTCGAGCGCCTTGTTCATGCGCACCTCGGTCAGATAGCGGATATACGGCTGACCCGTCACCTTTTTGAACAGCGTCGAGAAGTAGGACTGGCTGATGTGCAGAAAATCGCACAGCGTATCGACCGACAGCTCGGCGTTGCTGTAGTTCTTTTCGATGTAGCCCTTGGCGTCCGAGATTATCTTTTCCTCGGTGCTGACGCGGCGCTCGTACATTCCCGCATTGAGCCGCGCGCAAACGTCCACAAGCCAGCTTTTCAGCTCGTCGGGCGGCAGGCTCTCCGCCTTGGCGAAGAAGTTGACCGCGCGCTGTCCGAGAATCTCGGTCTCGTCCGCGCCGGTGCGCTGAATGAGGTTGGCGATGCAGTTGAACGCCGCAATTAGCGAGGACATATACTGCCACTCGTCCGTCTCGGCATCGGCGGAGAGAATGTCGGCTACGGCGCTTTCAATAAGCTCGCGCGAGCCGAACTTTATCGCGGACACAAGATTTTTCTCCCGCGTGCCGCTGATGCTCTGCGGCTCAAGCTCGAGAATCTCCATGTCGCGGATGTATATAACCGAGCCGCTTCCCGCTACCGATTTGTATTCGCACGCGGCGACGGCGTCGGAATAGGAGGCGGGCAGCCGCGAAACGCTGTCGCAGCAGCGTCCGACGCCTGCCGTCACCTTGAAATCGAACACGCGGCGGCACTCGTCGCATATCTCGTTCGCAAGCCCCATGACCTCGTCAATCGGGTCGTCCGACGACCACTCGGTTATCGCGACAATCGTTTTGGAGCTGATATAGGTCTCAAAGCTGCACTTGCCCTCGCAGTGCAAATCCACCAGCTGCTTGACCGAAATCGGCACCAGCTCGGGCTCAAGCGAGCTTTGCTTGGCGCTTTTTTGGTCGATGTCGTAGACGGTGACGTTCTTCTGCCTGCCCTTTACGAACGGCAGACTGTATTCCTTTATGCGCTGCTCGATGTCCTCGCGCGGAATGAGTCCCCAAAGCAGCTCGTTTATGAAATGCTCCCGAAGCAGCGGCAGCGAGCGCTCGTAGTTCTCGCGCATGACGCTGATGTTGCGCTTGCGCTCGATGTCCTCGTCCAGCACACGTTTCACTCGGCGCAGTATCTCGTTGAGCTCCTGCTCGTTGACCGGCTTGAGGATGTATTCGACGACGTTCAGGCTTATCGCCTGCTTTGCGAACTCAAACTCGTCAAAGCCGGTGAGGATGAGCGTGCGCACGTTCGGGTATATCTGCTTGAGCTTCGCACACAGCGTCAGACCGTCCATGAACGGCATTTTGATGTCGGTCAGCAGCAAATCAACATAGCAGTTCTCCGCCTTTTCCAGCGCGTCCTCGCCGTTTTCGGCGACGGCGACCAGCTCAAAGCCGAGCTCGTCCCAGTGTATCTTTCTCGCTATGCCCTCGCGAACCTCCTGCTCGTCGTCCACTATCATCAGCTTGTAGTTTTCCGATGCCATAAAGCGCAATCCCAACCTTCTCTTACGTTTTTCCTCCGCGCGGCGCGGCAAAAGCAATTACTGTTATTCTAACACTTTTTTTCGCGCTGTCATCACATTAGTTTTTCTTTTTGACCGCTTGGAAAGAATTTGTGTAAAATATCCAAAATTCCGACCGGTATTTTCTCCTTTGGGCTTTTGCGGCGTCAGGGCAATGTGATATACTGTTTAATTGTAAATACGCTTGGGACAGGTGGGCGGAAGATGAAAATTATCAAAAAAGCATGGGGCGCCGTAAAGGGTTGGTTTTGCAACGACATAACCCGAAAGAGTCTGCGAATCTGCCTTGCGGTGCTCATAATCGCAAAGCTGCTCATGTGCTCCATTCAGATGATTCAAATATGCCCCGAGACCTACATCGACGACGAGCATATGCTCAGCGCGGCAATGAGCATCGACGCAGGCGAATGGCTTGGCGCGTACGACTGGATGGCTATGGCGAAGCACATGTTTTTCTCGCTGTGGCTTTGCTTGATAAATAAGCTGTATATCCCCTTCGTGCTTGCAGGTCAGCTGCTGTACCTCGGCGCTTGTTATCTCGCCATGCGAGCGCTGCTGCCGATTCTCAAAAAGAACATCTCGCGGCTGGTCGCCTTCGCGGCGCTGTGGCTTTGCCCGTACTCCTTTGCCTACTGCACGCTGCGGGTTTACCGCGACAACATCTTCCCGTCGCTGTGCCTGCTGTTCTTTGCGGGAGTCATCGGGATGTGCGTGCGCTTTCGCGAGCGTCCGCGCGCGGCGCTGCCCTTCGCGCTTTTCGCGGGTCTGGGGCTTGCGTGCGCGTATCTAACGCGCGAAGACGCGATGTGGCTGATGCCGTTCGCAATCTGCGCCCCTCTCATATATATAGTCTTTGTGCTGCTGCAAAAGGAGCGCTTTCGCAAAAAGCTCGCGCGCATAGCCGCCGTCGCGGCGATGTTCGCGGTCTATGCGGCGTGCGTGCTGTCCTACTGCGCGATGAATGAGAAATACTACGGGCGGTTTATCGTAAGCGACTTTTCCTCGCCCGAGTTTAACGCCGCCATGTCCGCCATGGTACGCTGCGACACCGATATGCCGCACACAAATCTGATAATCTGCCGTACGACGCGTGAGAAAATCAGCGAGAAGGTGCCGCTGATGAAGGAGTTTTGCGAGACGCTGGACAACGGGCAATACTACCACGGCTTTCAGCACGGCGAGGACGCGAACGAGTTCGGTTCGGGCGGCTACTTCTGGATGTTCCGCAAGGCGGCGTACGACGCGGGGCTGGCGACCACTCCCGAGCAGTCGCGACAGTTCTGGCAGCAGCTTGCGGACGACATCAACGCCGCGTGCGAGTCGGGCGAGCTGGAACACGTGCAGACCGACCTGCTCGCAAAGATAAGCCCGTTCATCTTCCCCTACGACAGCTCCTATCTTGCGCCGACAATTAAGGAAACGCTTGCGTCGCTGCGGGTGCTGCTGTGCTTTGAGCAGTGCTCCTCGCTCGCGCCGCTGAGCTACGCAACCGAGGAACAGGCGGCGGTTTGGGAGCAGTACACCCACTCCTTCCTTTCAAGCCGCTACGCGATACCCTACACCGATTCCCCCTATTACTTCTGGCCGCAGTATGTGGACGAGGTCGGCTTTCAAATCATAATCTGGCTATTCCGCATCGCCGTCTGGTTTATGCTGTTCTTTGCCTTCCGCGAGCAGTTCTCCTCGTTGAAAGCAGGGCTGAACAAGCTGAAAGCGGACGGACCGACGAGCGAGCTTATGCTGTTTGTGCTGCTGCTCGGGCTGTTTTTGTCCTTTGCCGTGCGGCTCATCATGGTCGCTTACATTGAGGTCACCAACATACAAATCGGCACCTATTTGATGTATCTGTCCTCGTCGGGGCTGGTGCTCATGCTGTTTTGCGCCATAGGCGCGGGACGTGCGTGCGAGCGGCTTGCTGTCGTTGATAAGAAAAAAGAGCTGTGATATACTCAAAGCTATGAAAACAAAACTTTCCAAACTGTATCAATACGATGTGAGCAAGCGAGCGGCGCTCATTGCGCTCGCCGCTCTCGTGCTGCTCAAGCTGCTGCTTTGCTGCGAGCAGCGCATCTTCATCACGCCCGAAATCAGCACGCTGGACGACACGCTGTTTTACACCATGGCAAAAAGCGTCCGAGCGGGCGAATGGCTCGGGGCGTACAGCTATCTTGCCATGGGCAAGCACGCGCTGTTCGCACTCTGGCTTGCGTTCATAAATGCGCTCGGCGTTCCCTACCTCATGGCGGGTCAGGCGCTTTACGCGATAAGCTGTCTTGCTGCTTACGCGGCGCTCGCGCCGGTGCTCAAAAACCGTCTGCACCGCGTGCTCGCGTTCGCGCTGCTGCTGTTCTCTCCCGCCTCCTGCGCCGACTTCACGCTGCGCGTCTACCGCGACAACATCACCACGTCGGTCTTCTTGCTGTGCATCGTCTGTGCGCTCGGCTTTCTCTTGCGCGCCAAGGACGGCTCGGGCAAGGCGCTGTGGGGCTTCGGGATAGTCGGCGGGCTTGCGTTCGGCGCGGGCATACTGCTGCGCGAGGACGGCTGGTGGACGGTGGTGTTCGTTGTACCGTGCGCCGTCGCGTCGCTGATTATTCTAATAAAAAACAAACGCGCCAAGCAGCTCGCGGCGCTGTCCATGCTCGCGGTGTGCGCCGCTCTGCCGATTCTCGCCTACTGCGCACAGAACGCGCGGTATTACGGGCGCTTTGCGATAAGCGACCTTACTTCGAGCGAATTTTCTGCCGCCTACGGTGCGATGACCCGCGTTATTGTGCCCGAAGACGAGGCGCAAAGCCCTATCGTACCCGTCCCCGCCTCGACTCTCGAAAAGCTCTATGGAGTCTCGCCGTCCTTCGCGAAGCTGCGCGAATACCTCGAAGCGCCGGATTTCTGGCGCTGGCAGAAGGACTGCGGCAACGGCAAGCTGGAATACTCGGGCGGAGGCATCTACTGGGCGGTGCGCAACGCCGCCGACCTTGCGGGATATTATGAAACGCCCGAAACGGCGAGAGAGTATTTCACAGCGCTCGCAAACGAAATAAACGCCGCCGCCGACTCGGGCGCGCTCGGCGAGGTCCTGCCCGCCCGCTCGGGGCTGAACAGTCCGATCACCGCAAAGACGATTGCCCCGACGCTTTCACAATCCCTTGAGGGACTGTTCACCGTGGTGACCTACAAGGATATGACCTGTGAACCCGAAACGAGTTATGGTCCGCTCAATGTCATGGCAGACACCGAGAGCTTCACGCGCAATCGCGCGCAGTACGGCGAACGCACGCCGGACGGGCTCGGACGGCTGGTCTACTGGGCGGTCAGCGAGGACGGATATGTCGAGTTTGAACTGAGTGACGAGGACGGCGGCGCCGTCGGCGCGCAGACCATCAGCGGCACCGCAGGCGACGTCTACCTCGATTTTCTCTCACGCGGAACCGACCTGCGCTACTCGGACGGCGCGCGCAAGACGCTCATTTTCACCAAACCCGACGAGCATTTGACGCTGACGCTGAGTGACGGACAGGACACGGTGAGCATAACCGACCCCGTCGTCGGAGAAGCGGTGAGCGACGGCGGAATCACCTATGAGATAGAGTACATCGGCGACAACTACACCGAGAACGTCAGCTTCGGCTTCGCGGAGCTTTGGCTTTACCGCGCGCTGAAGGTGATAACCTACGTCTACAAGCTGCTTTCGCCCGTGCTGTGCGCGCTTGCGGTGTTCCTGCTCGTGCGCTATATCCTGCTTGCGATAAAGCGCCGCAGTTTCATGTCCTGCGGGTTGGTTTTCCTCTCGGCGCTGCTGACGCTGTTCGCTGCCGCCGTGAGAATCGGCATGGTCTCCTTTGCGGACGCGACGGCGTTCGGGCTGGGCGTTTACACGATGTACCTTGCAGCGGTCTACCCGCTCATGCTGCTCTCGTATATCCTTTGCTTGTGTCTAAAAACGAACAAAAACTGATTTGGGAGGTCAATATGAAGCTGATTTCGGTCGTGGTGCCGTGCTACAACGAGCAGGAGGCTCTCCCGCTGTTTTATGCTGAAATAATCAAGACCGCCGACTCACTTGCCTCGCGCGCGAGCTTTGAGTTTGTGTTTGCGGACGACGGGTCGAAGGACGGGACGCTCGAAAAGCTCAAAGAGCTCGCAAAGCTCGACGAGCGGGTCAAATACGTCTCCTTTTCGCGCAATTTCGGAAAAGAAGCCGCCATGCTCGCGGGGCTCAAAAAGGCGGCGGGCGACTATGTCGCCATCATGGATGCCGATTTGCAGGACCCGCCCGAAATGCTCTCGCAGATGCTAGAGCGGCTTGAGAGCGGCGAATGCGACTGCGTGGCGACGCGACGCGTCACCCGAAAGGGAGAGCCGAAGATACGTTCCTTTTTCGCGCGCTGCTTTTACAGGCTCATAAACAAAATGTCGGACACCGAGATCGTGGACGGCGCGCGTGACTATCGCCTGATGACCCGCAAGATGACCGACGCGATAATCTCGCTGCCGGAGTACAACCGCTTTTCCAAGGGCATTTTCAGCTGGGTCGGCTTCAAGACCGAATGGCTCGAATACGAGAACCGTGAGCGCGTCGCCGGACAGACCAAGTGGTCGTTTTGGAAGCTGTTCGCCTACTCAATCGAGGGCATAATCGGCTTTTCGACCACCCCGCTCGCCGTCGCTTCCTATGCGGGACTGCTGTTCTGCCTTGTAGCGTTCATCGGCATAATCTTTGTTATTGTGCGCGCCGGTATTTGGGGCGACCCTGTCGCGGGCTGGCCGTCGCTCGTGTGTATAATCTCGCTCATCGGCGGCATTCAGCTTTTCAGTATCGGCATACTCGGTCAGTACCTTGCGAAAACCTACCTTGAAACCAAAAAGCGCCCTATATATATTACAAAAGAAGAAAATTAAAGGAAAATTCTGCCGACGCTGTAATTTATGGTTGACTATCGGCGAAAAATGTTAAATAATTATAAAAGTCATTTTTAGAAATAAAGAAAAAAGGAAAAGGGGTTTCGGTCAATGGATAACGGTCTGAATAAGAAATACGGGCTTATCACCGCCATAGCGATGGTAGTCG
>CAYXRE010000026.1:4701-9685 GCA_964466125.1 uncultured Oscillospiraceae bacterium | reverse complement strand
AGGTGCTCGGCGCGACCGGCGGCAACCTGCCCATAGGCATACTTGCATGGGTAATCGGCGGAATCATCATGATAGTCTGCGCGTACACCTTCTCGCTTATGGCGACCAAGTACGAGTATGTCAACGGTCTGGTCGACTATGCGGAAGTCACCATGGGCAAGGGCTATGCTTACTACATCGGCTGGTTCATGTCGATAATCTACCTGCCGTCGCTGACCTCGGTACTCGCGTGGGTCTCCGCGCGCTATACCTGCGTGCTGTTCGGCTATGACATAGTCGGCGGCGAGGCGCTCGCCATCGCGGGCTTCTTCCTTGTTGCAAGCTACGCGGTCAACGCTCTGTCCCCCGTGCTCGCGGGCAAGTTCCAGGTCTCCACCACCGTCATCAAGCTCGTTCCGCTGCTGCTCATGGCTATCGTCGGAACGATTGCCGGACTTTCCAACGGCATGATTTCGCAAAACTTCTCGACCATCGTTTCCAAGGTCGATACCGGCACGGCTATCTTCACCGCCGTCTGCGCGACCTCCTTTGCGTTTGAAGGCTGGATAATCGCGACGTCGATAAACGCAGAGCTCAAGGACGCGAAGAAGAACCTTCCCCGCGCGCTCGTGTGGGGCACGATAATCGTGCTTTCGATTTACATCCTTTACTACATCGGACTTTCCGGCGCCGTTTCCAACGAGGCGCTTATGGCGAGCGGCGAGGCGGGCGCAAAAACCGCGTTCACGACGCTGTTCGGTCAGCTCGGCGGCACGCTTATGTCGGTGCTCGTCGTCATCTCCTGCCTTGGCACCCTCAACGGACTGATGCTCGGCTGCACGCGCAGTATGTACGCGCTTGCCGTGCGCAATGAGGGTCCCGCTCCCGAGACCTTCAAGCAGGTTGACAAAATCACCAATATGCCCACCAACTCCTCCATCTTCGGTCTGTTCATGAGCGCCGTGCTGCTGCTTTACTTCTACGGCGCGAACCTGAACGACTGGTTTGCACCCGTTCGCTTCGACTCCTCCGAGATTCCGATAATCACGCTGTATGCGATGTATATCCCCATATTCATCAGCTTCATGCGCAAGGAAAAAGAGCTTTCGCCCTTTAAGCGCATAGTTATGCCGATACTTGCGATATGCGGATGCATCTTTATGGTCGTCGCCTGTGTGTTCTCGCACAAATCGGCGGTCATCTGGTACCTCGTTGTGTTCGCCGTCGTCATGGTAATCGGCGTGCTCGTTCGCCGCGGCGGAATCGGCAAAAAGGACAAGCAATAAAGTCTAATAACCATCAACCGGCTTCTCGATATGAGAAGCCGGTTTTCTTATGCCTTTGTCGGGCGGTGAAAGAGCCGCAAAGCCGCTCGACACGGTGAATGCGAAATTCGGAGTATGCGCGTCGCATATTCGCTATATCTGGCAAAGGCGAAACACGACAGAAAAGCGCAGTGAAGAATTACACGCAGCCGCAAGAATCGTAAACAAAAAGCCTGTCCTCCGCTTTGACGGAAAACAGGCATTTGCTGAAGTTTATTTATTTCAGCAGCGTGTCAAGCATACTCAGACACTGTTCGAAGCGAAGTCCGGCACAGCGCTCGGCGCTTTGCTCATAGGTGCGCTTGACGCATTCGCCCGTAAAGACGACCGCCGACTTAAGCGCCTGCGGCAGCGACTGCTCGCGCAGCAGCGCAGCACACAGCGTGCTTGCGAAAACATCTCCCGAACCGTAATACTCGGCGGGATAGTGCTTACCGAATGCGTAGCTTATCGTGTCGCTTATGACGTCATACGCCGCCGCGCCGATAACGCCCGGCTCGAAGCTCACCCCTGTGAGCACGATGCTGCCCGCGCCGTGCGAGGAAAGCCCCTCAAGTATTTTGCGGATTCCCGCCTCGTCCGGCGACGGGTCGTATGGCATACCCAGCAGCAGCTGTGCTTCGGTAAGGTTGGGGATTATCACGTCCGCGCCCATGCAGAACTCGCCCATGCGAGACACATAGCCGTCCTCAAAGCCGGTGTACAGCTTGCCGTCCTCCGCCATGGCGGGGTCCACGAGCACCATCGTCCCCGGGCGGTTGAACATCTCTATAAAGTTCTCCGCTATCTCCACTTGCCGAAACGAGCTGAGATAGCCCGTGTATATCGCGTCAAAGCTCAGCGAGAGCGATTTCCAGTATTCCGCTATCCTCTCGATGTCGTCGCTCAGCTCGTGCATATACGGCTCGGGGTAGCCGGTGTGCGCCGCGAGCACCGCCGTGGGTATCGGGCATACTTCGATGCTTGCAGCCGAGAGTATCGGCAGCGCGACGGTCAGTGAACAGCGCCCGAAGCAGGACAGGTCCTGCAGCGTGGCAACGCGCTTTTGTTTTGCGCTCATTGTTTCAATCCCCTTTCACAACACGCCGTCAGCCGAACAAGCGGCGTTTCTTCAGCGTTTTGGGTATCTCCAGTCCGCGCTTTTGCAGCTCGGCTCTCATCGCGTCCAGCACCCTCTGCTGGTTGGGCAGACGGTTGTAGCGCTCGTAAAAGCCGCCGTACTGCGAGGAGAAATCGCCAAGCTCCGCGTCGCTTAAAAACGGCAACAGCGGTATGCTGAAATGCTCCACCGCGACGGTAAGCCAGTATTTTTGCGTATCGCGGTCGGGGTCCTTCTGCGCGAGCAGCGCGCGCACCAGACGCGAAGCCGCGTCGCGTACGAGCGGCTCCTGTCCCGCGCCGAGCGCTTTTGTGAACAGCGCGCATATATCCGAAAGCAGCTTTTCGAGCTTGTCATAATAAACGGCGTGTATCGGGCTGTCGCTCAGCTCGTCCTTGCCCAGAAACATCTGCGCAAGACCGTTGGTGACCTTGAGGTTCGCAAGCAACTCGTCGCACTGCGCCAGATAATCCCGCGTCAGCACAAAGTATTCGCTCACTTTTCTTTGTATGCCTATTGCGGCGTCGCTCTCCTCAACGCCGTCATAGGTGGTCTCGGCTATCGCCGCGTAATCCGCGTCCTTCCAAAGCTGCGCTATGCGCTCGCTCTCGCCGGGCAGCAGGCTGGCATTCCCCGCGCTCGATAACGAGAACTTCTTCCCGCAGTAGTTGCAGAAGGTCTCGCTCATATCGCCCCGCACGCTCAGTTCGCGCGCGCAAAACGGGCATACGACGTTTTTTGTGTCCTCGTTCATGCGGCACCTCCGAAATATCTTACGTGGATTATAGCATTATCCCGCACCAATAATCAAATGCGTCCTCCGCTGATTTTTTTTGCGTATTCGCAAGCATATCGGAGAAAATAAAAGCATATCGAAGCATTGACCCCTTTTCAGACGGGCATTTCACAGGCCGTGCGGGGCATTTTAGCTTCGACGCAAGGTGACAGGCTTGCAAATCCGGTCTTTTCGGTCAAATTTGTCATTTTTTTGACGATATTGAGGATTTGTGAATGACCGCGGGGTATGCTAGAATATTCACAACGGCGGCGAACAAACGCTCGTCGAAAGGGAGGTTAAATATAATTGAGCACCGAACTGTTGAATCTGGACTTTGGGTGGATATGGCTTATCGCGCTCGTCGCGTTCATAATCCTTGAAGCCGCGACTGTCCAGATGGTCGCTATCTGGTTCATTGCCGGTTCCGTCGCGGCGTTTATCGCCTCGCTGCTGGGCGTGAATCTGACGTGGCAGGTGATTATCTTTATCGCGGTCTCCGCGCTGTCGCTTTTGCTGCTGCGCCCGATTGCAAAGAAAAAGCTTGAGCCCAAGATAGTTGCCACCAACGCCGATATGGTCATCGGCAAGACCGCCGTCGTCATCGAGAGCATCGACAACGACGAGGACAAGGGACGCGCCCGCGTATCCGGCGTTGACTGGACCGCCCGCTCCTACTACAAAACAAAAATCAAAAAGGACACGAAGGTGACCGTCGTCGCTATCGACGGCGTAAAGCTGATCGTCGTCCCCGAAAATGAGGAGGTCACAAAATGAGTTTAGGTCTTATTCTGCTGATAGTTTTCTTCTTTATCATCGTTCTGGTCTTCGCGACCAACATCAAAATCGTCCCCCAGGCAACCGTGTTCGTAATCGAGCGCTTCGGCGCTTACAGCAAGACCTGGCAGACGGGCATACACATGAAAACGCCGTTCTTCGAGCGTATCTCCAAACGCGTTTCGCTCAAAGAGCAGGTCGTCGATTTCCGCCCGCAGCCCGTTATCACCCGCGATAACGTCACCATGCAAATCGACACCGTTGTGTTCTTCCAAGTCACCGACGCCAAGCTGTTCACCTACGGCATCGAGCGCCCGCTGTCCGCAATCGAGAACCTGACGGCAACCACCCTTCGCAATATCATCGGCGAGATGGAGCTTGACCACACCCTGACCAGCCGCGACGTCATCAACTCCAAGATAACCGCGCTGCTCGACGAAGCGACGGACAAGTGGGGCATCAAGGTCAACCGCGTTGAGCTCAAGAACATCATACCTCCCGAGGAAATCCAGAACGCGATGGAAAAGCAGATGAAAGCGGAGCGCGAGCGCCGCGAGAGCATACTGCGCGCCGAGGGCGTAAAGCGCAGCCAGATACTTGAGGCAGAGGGTCAAAAGGAAAGCCAGATACTCGTCGCCGAGGCTGAAAAGCAGGCGGCAATCCTTCGCGCCGACGCCGTTCGCGAAGCGAAGATACGCGAGGCAGAGGGCGAGGCGCAGGCGATTGCGCTCACCCAGACCGCGCTTGCGGAGAGCATAAAGCTGCTCAATGCGTCCACCCCGTCCGGCAGCGTTCTCTCTCTCAAGGGCATGGAAGCGTTCGCCAAGGCAGCCGACGGCAAATCGACCAAGATAATCATCCCCAGCGAGCTGCAGTCGCTTGCGGGTCTTGCCACCTCCTTCAAGGCGCTCGTCGAGAACGACGCACCCGCGAAGCTCGAGGAGAAGGCTCCCGCCAAGACCGCAAAGGCGAAATAAGTTTCAGATTAAGTTCACAATCATCAAGGGCTGCTCCCGCGAACGCGGGAGC